>CAYOKQ010000015.1:0-28493 GCA_964404595.1 uncultured Methanosarcinales archaeon
CAGTTTTTGAAATGCAGGCCTATGGAGAATTTCTTGATCTGGTACTGGCACAAGATTATGAAGAAGCTCTCGGCTGCCTATGGTTCCATTTGGACGCGCTCGGATCGGCAAAAGTACCCACAGAGGAACTGGTATGCCGCACTGCCTCCAGCGGAATGTACAAAGCATATGAAAATGGCGATCAAGTATGCTTTTATCAGTGGGAGCCACAGGAACAATCGAGGGTAAAAATAATTCGTGAACAATAGTATGTCCTGAAAAGAGAGCACGATGGCCAGCGTGATTTTATTATGGAACCTTATCGGGAAGGCAAAGAAATTCACTACAAAAAAAGATTTATTATGTCGGTTGATGATCTGTGTCCCGATTGGAATTTATATCAACAGGTTATTTCTTTGCGTACCGCAGATTTTGTTCGACCTCTTTTGGGCAAGCAGACCAAGCCCTTTGTTGCAGATGCTTTGTCAGCTACACCTGAGCAGCCTTTAGAGCATTATTTTAAGGCTATCACTGCCAGGTAATAACCTAAACAAAAAGTTTATATAGTAGTACTATTTTCAAGTAGTATAAACACCTCAAACCACCTCTTTTCCTCAGCGGCTCTTTGGCTTTCGGTCAAGGGGCTGTTGAGGTTTTATTTTCATAAGGATTAAATAAAAGAAATGTTCACAAAAAAAAATGGATCAAAAAAAATTGGAAGAACTATTAGCAGATTATAGAAATTTCTTGAAAGATCAAATCCAGAAAGAGGAAGTGGATTGGAAAGATGCCAGATTAGATGTCCGTTATTGCGAAAGGGCTAAAAATAAAATTGAAGCATATCGTCTTGCAGAAGAAAAACTACGAGAGTTATTTCCTGAGATTGATTTATACGGTTCTTTGGAGAAAGTAAAGTATTAATATGGAAACCCAAATCTACCAAAACCTTGAACATCCCAGACTTGGCCCATTGCACGTAGTAGAAGCAACGCCTATCGAAGGAGACATCACAGAACTTTTTCAATCTAATTTTACTCATCAATTCTGGCCAGTTAATTACTAGGCAGCTATGCGAAAACGAAGCGGACTTTATGATATTACAGTCAGAAATTCTCAAGGATTGGAATTCACCATGAGGGATGCTTGTTGGGATTCATTTGTTCCGGTTTTAGGGGGAAAGCAGACTGCAATACGGCCAACAGTTAAACAACACTTAACACTCGTAGATGGGGCAGTAGAACAACCTACTCAGAAATACTTGGAAACTTTAAAGAAAGTATATCAGAAGCATGGCTTGCACGCTGCTTTTATGTTTGATTTGGATGTAACTATTGAAAGGCTGGTAAATATGCAATATTTCAGATCATAAAATTAAGAATTTCATAAAGATTAAAAAGATAATATAACTTTTCAAAGGTAATTCAATGACAGAAACATTAAAAGACATATTACGACAAGAAGCCGGGCAGCTGCCTTTACAAGAATACTCTTCTGCCTTCTCAAAGATGGACAAGTAATTTATGCTGCGCTCATTGGCGATGACAAAAAATACGGACGGGAAACAGTCCAAGCAGATCCGAGTGTGAGCAAAAATATTCTTCTGCAGTATTTCAGATCAGAAAATTGAGGTTTTATTTTCATAAGGATTATAAATGAAAGACTTTAAATCCTTAACAATGAAAACAGAGGCATTTTCAAGAATCAAAAGAGTCCTTTTTGGTGCATTCTTATTAGGATACAGCGCTTGTGGTTCCTCCGTACAGGAAAAAAAAGCGGCATATCACACTATCGAAGAAACACTTGCAAATGTCTGCTCTATTACCAGAAATATGAAATTTGAATTAAGCCCGGACCTTCTTTTTTGTGGACAAAATCTATGCGTAGACCAGAAAGGGATTTACTTGCCTAAACCTGGCGAGGAATGTACTGAACAAAGGTGGGGCGCCCGTTATGGATGGGATGGTATTAAAGCAGCACACCCAAGAGAATTTCGCGGCAGGGGTTGTGTAGATATTGAATCTATTTCTAATAAGCCGTACTCACCACGCCCAGATATGTGCGCCATACTCACTCTTGATTTACAGCAAGCAAAGACTTTAGCTGATGCAATTAATACGTACATTGATTAAGAATATTAGCAAAGATATCCAACCTTTTCGCCATCTCCTGTAATTCATGTGGAGTAAACTGCAGCTTAAAATAAAGCACATCCACCAAAGTTTTCTCTTTATCTGAATAGGGCACATAAAACTCTCCCGCCGAATAATAGTCTATGCCAAAATAATACTTTCTATCGATCCGACGAACCAGATAATTTCCATATAGTAAACAATTTCTACCGAATGATTTATATACTAGAAGCTATAATTATAAAACAGCCCACCACGAGAGTACCTGTGGAAGCAAACGGTGAATAACCAAGCAATGAGCTCAGGGGTTAGTGCTGTGGGCCTCAATTTCATTATTGAGCAAGAAAAATAGGATATCACATTCATCATTCATCCAATATCAAATGTAAGTGTATGGGCCATAGTATATTAGGATGAGCGTTCTATTTTTCGTCAACGACTAATACAGAAAAGAGCAACTCATGCTTACCCCCTTCAATATCACACAATGGGAATCGGCTAAAAACAGCCAACTAAGCTAAAAGTACTGCTCTTTCTAGGAGGAAATACAATGGCAAAAATAAGCCCAGTTGCGGCAAAATATATTGTTCAATCTACAATCTTTATCGATGGTGTGGTGGATCGCCCGGACGTTATTGGCGCTATCTTTGGACAGACGGAGGGGTTACTTGGCAACGACCTAGAATTACGCGAATTGCAGCGAAGCGGAAGAATTGGCCGAATTGAAGTAAATACGAATACCAATGGCGGAAAAACCAGTGGCGAAATTATCATTCCCAGTTCGCTAGATAAAACTGAAACAGCGATAGTGGCAGCAGCATTGGAAATCATCCAGCGTATCGGTCCTTGTACCGCTAAGATTGAAGTGAAGAAGATTGAAGATGTTCGGGTAAGCAAACGGCAATTTGTGGTAGAGAGGGCTAAAGTACTGCTTCGAGAACTTACCGAAGGAACTCTGCCTGACTCACAGGAATTGGCTGATGAAGTATCGCAGTCCGTACGCATGATGGAAGTATCTGAATATGGAAGAGAGAGACTTGCTGCAGGTCCAGCCATCGATGAAAGTGAAGAGATCATTGTGGTGGAAGGAAGAGCAGACGTTCTGAGCCTTTTGAAAAATGGCTTTAAGAATGCTATTGCAATAAATGGCACCTCCGTCCCTCAAACCATTAAAGATTTAAGCCGTAAAAAAACTGTAACTGTTTTTGTTGATGGAGATCGGGGAGGAGATCTCATCATCAGGGAAATGCTCGCCACGGCAGATGTGGACTTTGTCACGAAAGCACCTGACGGAAAAGAAGTGGAAGAAATTACCAAAAAAGAAATCCATAAAGCACTGCGGAGCCGAATTACTGCTGAGCAGGCCAAATTAGACTTAGGCATCGATAATCAAGGCCAGCTTAAAGAAGAGCCTGAGCCACGCAGGACTTTTCAACAGACCAGAAGGCCGGAACAAAATGGAAGTCGGCAGATGTATCAACAGCAGCGACAATCTCTGCCGCCGATGCGAGCCGCCATGCCTGTACGAGAAGAAGTTCGGGATGGAAAGCGGCTTTCTTCTGAAGAAAAAATGATCTTTAAGAAAACTTTAGAAGATTTATTTGGTACCAGGGGAGCTTGTATCTTTGATCAGAAGCTCAATGTCCTGGGCAAAGTTCCTTTAAGTGAACTTGCCACCACCATTAAAAGTTTGAATGGTGGCGTGTATGCCTTGGCACTTGATGGCTCAATTGATGTTGATCTGCTAAGGACTGCCGAGCGCCTGGGAATCATGTATCTGATTGCCAGCAGTTCCGGAGTGAAAGAGCAGTCGAAAGTGAATATCTTAACTGAGGATAAATTACAGTAAGGTTTTTATTTATTTTTCTTTGATATTTATAATTCTAGCCTATTCACCACAACCTTTTTATCTCCACCCCCTTTAGTTAATATTATGGTGTTTGATGTAGTCATCGGCAGGACGAAAAAAGAGATCGAAAAATACGGCAAAGAAGGAACGATTCTCATCGGCAAGCAATATGTGCAGATGGGACAGACCACCTCGTTATCAAATCCCGTCTACCTGGATGTGGGGAAATCTCATATTGTGTTTGTCGTCGGCAAGACTGGTAGCGGGAAGTCCTACTCCATGGGCATCGTCGCCGAAGGACTGGCCGACCTTCCTTTGGAAATCAAGCAAAATATTTCCATCATTCTTCTCGATACCATGGGCGTGTATTGGACCATGAAATATCCCAACCAGCTCGATGCTGATCTGCTGAAAGTGTGGAATCTTGAGCCCAAAGCGTTAGATGTGAAAATCTATACTCCGGCCGGTTTCTTTGCCCAGTTTAAAGAGCAAGGCATCCCTGCTGATTTTCCTTTTTCCATCCAACCCCTGGATGTTAATCCTGAAGATTGGTGCATTTCATTTAACATCAATATAAATTCCCCCGAAGGGGTCCTGATTTCAAAAGTAGTTCAGGAATTATTTAAGCTAGGAAAAAATTATGAATTAAGTGAGCTCATTAGCAAAATAAAAGAAGATACTGAAAGCAATCCGGTCACGATCCATATTGTGGCGAACCAATTTGAAAAGGCCAAAGGCTGGGGCATATTTTCCAAAGAGGCAACTCCTCTCAAAGATTTAGTTTCCAGAGGGCAGGTAACTGTGCTTGATTTAAGCCCTTATGCCACCATCGCTTCTGGCTGGGCCATTAAAGCATTAGTAGTTGGATTAATTGCCAGGAATTTATTCAACCAGCGCCTGCTCGCAAGAAAAACGGAAGAGTTCAAAACAGTGGATGCGGCCATGCATTATTTTTCCAAGCAGGTGGAAGAAAAATTAGAAGAACCGCTGGTGTGGTTAGCCCTCGATGAAGCACATGAATTTTTGCCTAAAGAAGATAAAACTGCCGCCACCGATGCACTTACTACTATTTTACGTGAAGGTCGCCAGCCTGGCATTTCCTTGTTATTAGCTTCACAGCAGCCGGGAAAAATTAGCACCGATGTTATGACCCAGTCAGATATTGTCATCGGGCACCGCTTGACTGCGCGCATGGATGTGGAAGCGTTGCAGCAGTTGACTCAAAGTTACATGCGCCAAGGGCTGGAGCGTGAAATTGATAATTTACCCCATGTTAAAGGTTCCGCGGTGATTTTTGATGATGCCAATGAGCGCATTTTTCCAATTCAGATGCGGCCCAGGTCAACTTGGCATGGTGGAGGAAGTCCCAGTGCATTTGATAAAAAAGAGGTGGCTAGATTACGGATTTAAAAAAATTTCAATCCTTTCTTTTCCTTTGCCAATATTTTTCCTTTTGAGGTGAATGCTGCCAATTTCGCCAGTGCTTTTCGGATGAGTTCCGCCACAGGGCATCTTCCATTCACCGCATTCCCACCACCATAAGTCTGGACTTTTTTGGTCTGGTACACGAAGAATGGGATGATTTTCTGCCAGGAAGGCATTGGTGGATTTCTCTATTTCTGGCAATAATTCTGTAATTGGTCTTTCCAATTCAAAATCAATGCGGGCTTTTTCTGCGCCGATGTGCGAGCCGATTATCTTTTGTTTGCCAACTGTAGCAATGAAGAAGTAATACAAAAGGTGGGTGGCGCTATGTAAATTTCGCAATTTCTCTCGGCGTTTACCATGAATCTTTACTAAAACTGAATCTCCTTCTTTAAACGGTGGTTCTGTTTCCAGCACATATTCAATATCAATAATATTTTCTTTGTCGCCTTGTTTTACAGCTTCAATTACTTTGGTGCCACCGATAGTGCCCTCATCTGATTCTTGTCCTCCGGAGAAGGCAAAGAAAATAGTTTGGCTGAGTTTGATTTTGGCGCCATTGATTGCAGTTACTGTTGCCATGCATTCTGTTTGATAAGGGTCCTGCCAGAATATTTTGAGAGTCATTTTTGGAGTAGATCGAGGCAGGATATTTAAATTTGTGCCACTTTCATTTTCAAACCAACCATTTCTTTCAACGTATCTACAATCCACACCATCGCCTGCGTATCTCGTTCACAATATTTAAGTAAATATTTTCTGGTCTGTACTTTCTTTTCTGGTGTCATTGTCCCAAAATTCATATCTAAATACGCAATAGAAGCGCAGTCACCATCAGCAATAGGCAGCCCTTCGTACCCTTTGCCTACTATGGCAGGTAATACTTTCTTGATGGACGCAGAACCTTTTTGTTTCGGATTATAATACCAGAAATTACTAAATGGTACACGTAAGTCTACGATACGATTTAATACGGACATAACCCACTCTTGGTATTCTGGGAAGTCTCGGGCTAATTCTTTGAGTACGGAACTCTCAAAACCTTGCGAATAAACAATGACCGAGCCCTGCGCAGGAAGCATCTTTTTCAATACGGCCAGGAATGATGGTCTTGGATCATCTTTCCCATCATGCAGATATTCAAAATGAGTCTTGACATCACTCTTGATGATATGTAGTGAAAATTGGAAGGGCAGTCGCTGATACGACCGGGTTCCATTAAATTCAGGAATGGCAAAGGCGCAGGTTTCAAAATCTAGATGGCATTCTTGATCGTGGATGGTGGCGAGAAATCCTTGTATTTTTGATGTGTCACGATGGATTTTCCCTAACTTTTGGCATTTTAGTTGGATAGCCTGCTGGGGGTTGGATAAAACCGTATCAGGTACGTCAGCTAACGCATGAACACCTTCATCGAACAATTTCCGGTTCTTTCTGCCGTTATACAGATGAAACACGTGATGCTCGGGCAGGAAACCCCAGCATCTGTCTTTTATCAAGCAACCTTTGGGATCGGTGCAGTGATTCTTTTCTGCAGTGTTGGGAAAGGTAGGAGTGCTAATGATCTTCCAGAGAAATTCGATATGTTTGGGGACTTCAACTATTATTTTATCAATTTCTTCGGTTAAGTCTTCTTGGATAAACAGTTTCTGTAGATCTATCTCTCCTTCCCTAACGTATTGGTTATTCAAATGCATTAAAACGCATTTTCGTATCTTTAATCCTGCTTTCTCATAGACGTAGCGTTGGAAGGCTAAATCCGGATAATGGCTGTTCTTATCGACGTTGGTGCTGCTTTTGACTTCGATGATATCCCATTGGTCTGCGCCTACTGGAACAAGAATGTCTGCTCTTCCGTAGAGATGATCTACTTGAACTGCCGCTTCAAAAAGAATTTTTCGTTCTTTTAATAGTCCATTAGTTTTTTGAATGCTTTTGTTGTAATCATCCGTTTCGATATCAATTCCTTCGGGAAAAAGTTTTTTGGCGAGGTTGCCCACAAGAATCCCTTGTTCGAAGCGCTTGAGGACCCCAGGAGGGTGTGGAGGAATGTTCTCCTTATCGTGATATTTCATCCACAGATGGCCGGGGCATTCGAGACCGATTACGTAGTCGGATTTGGAGAGGGGTTTCATTGTTTGTATTTTCCTTTAGGAATATTCTGCACTATCTTTTCTGTTTCTTTAAATAATTGCTCCGCTTTATCCAGAAATTCTTTTACTTTGGATTCAGCAGGTATATGTGGGACTTGGCTGTAATCTCCAAAGTCAGCTCTGATTCTTAATTTCTCTAGTAAGGCAAAAATATCAGAATAATCTTCCTGAAGATATCCAATACTATGATAGAGAGAAAATAAGTCTATTTTGGGTTTGTGCTGATATACGGCATCATCATACTTTACATCTTTAATGATATTGATACAATTCTCAAACACAACCCAGATATAATGAATTGCTTCAGTGAGGTCTTTAGCATGTAGAAAATGCCTGGCGTGAACTAATTTCTTTCGGGTGAATTCTAAATTTTCCTTGGCTCGTTCAGACATAGCGCAACACCGTGATCTTTATATTTCTCTGATTAACAGTAGAATACAACTTATAAATGTCTGGCGCCATATTCTTTATTTTGAGAATTATATCTTTTTTAGAGCGAGGAAGAGTGCCCTGCTCCAAGAGTAGAACTCGTCCTTTTTCGATGAGATAGTGTTTGAACTCCTCTTCCAGGCGCAAATAATCCTGATCTTTGAGTACACGTAAGAGCCTGGCTTTAAGGAGGTCCAACTGTTCTTTCTTATGTAAAATGATTTCGGGAGATGGTTTTGGCAGTGATTTTTGCAGGAAGCTCTTGATGACACCAGTATCGTATAAGATAATGCCATGAACTAAGGCACCTACCATAAAATCATGGCCCAGAGCATAATCTTTTTCGCATTCTTCCTGCTCTTTTTCAATAATGTTTACTTTTCCTAATGTAAGCAATCCTCTTTTTTTGTAATCAATGTCTTTCTTTTTAATTGTGATAGCCAATACATCGATATCGCTGTCGGCATTGGTCTCACCACTGGCCACACTGCCAAAGATAAGGAAAGCTCGCAGATGATGCTGATATTCAAGGTGCATAACCTGCTGGATGCGGGTGATGATATCTTGTGTGGGCTGGGGAAGTTCAGCGAATTTTTCCGCATCATGTAACAGCTTAAACTGATAGGCATAGGCGCAGTTAAAATTAATTTTAACTTTAGGAGATTTGGTGATGAGATTGTACTTGGCGAAAGTATCGATGCTATGATAGGCCATGGGAGCAGTTACCTTGGCAGCCTTGGCCAGTTCATAGGCAGAGAATTCTTGATGCCAGTTGGTCACCAAGGTATGCATTACTTTTAATTGGGTGTGATGGCTGATGATCATGTTAAATTTATTTTATATATTGTAAAATAGGATTTATATATAAAGTTTGTGGCATTCCGAGCTGTGGTTTGGAAGTGGTTTCAGGGTAATATTTACCAACGATAGCTTTTAATGATTTCGTACACTTCTTCTCTCGACTTAGCTGATTTTTGGTAGAGCATGCTCATCTCTTGAGCTACAACACTTGTATCATCCCAATTTTTAATAGGAATAAACTCTGACCAGATTCTCGTGTATTTGGAAAGTGGGGAGAGCGAATCCTTTCCTATCCTAAATATTTTATCTTTATCATTTTGTTGAAGAAAATGCAGAAAATCTATTCTTTTTTGTGCATCTGTGAAAGGTCCAACTTCGACAATTAAACCAAGCTTGTCATCAGAGCGCCTATCAAACCATAAACTTACCGGATAGGGGCTTATCCAATCTTTGGAAAAGTTAGGCATGAATCTGGCCCATTCTTTAGGAATAAACCAGAATTGGGTATTCTTAACTCTAATTTCCTGAACCCCGGGATTCTGTTTTTTAAATTCCTCTGCTATCTGGCTAAATGAACCACTATTATAGGTTGAAATAAGATCAAATGCCTCTTTATGTTGCTGATATATTTTCTTACACAGCTCTCTCATTTCTAAGTCTTGCATAGTTAATACCTCCAAAATTTTAACATAATGTCTAATAAAATCAGCAACTTTTTGATTTAATATTTCTTGATAGAGAGCTAAAGAGGAGTTGAGAATTTTGAGGATGGACTCGTAACTTAAGATAAGAAATTTTTTCTCAGAAGGCTCCTCACCATCTAACGTAAGAAAAATAGGAATAATTGTAAATCCCCGATATTCCCTTTTTACTGCTTCAATGTACCTTAATAGTTGCCCCTCTGATTCCCCAGCATATACTTTATTTTCAATGAGCAGAGCTATTTTATTTCTCGGGGAGATAACTAGCACATCTATGTGATTCCATTCCCTTAATACTATGGCATCAGAAAAATGTTGCTCTTTAATAGAATGTATCGGATAGAGTTGCTTCTCATAATTTTCTAATAGAGCTTCCACTATTATCTTTTTTAATATTCGTTCTCCTAGATTATGATTCTCATGTGGATCTAATATCCAAGAAAGAAAATTGGAATGCCTTATTTCATACTCGTTAACTTTCAACACCCGAAAAGGGTTAAATGTGTTTAGTTTTGCCTCCAGAATCTCTAAGTCATCGCTGTGGGTGAGCCGCTCGAGAAGGAGTTTTGTCATTTTTTAAGCACCTATCTTTAGGAGTGAAGCTAAATATAAGGTCCATAATATGATAAAAAAGATCATTATGAGAATAAAATATTCACGAAATCGGCTTTTTGGGGAGTCCTTGTGATTACCATTCATCTTTAAATCATCTTCAATCTTCTTACAAATGGCATATTTTTTCCCGATTATATCAGCGTAATGGAGATGGAAAAAGATAAGCAATGTTGCAAGGAATATACCAAAAAAGGAAAAAGCGATTTTTAATATGACATTAACATTATTATTAGTACTAGCTAGTATTGCAAGTAAACCGGACATAATTACAGAAACTATAGAAAACCGATTCCATGCCTCTTTATCATGATGCTGTGCTGATTCCTGAGCAGCTTTATACTCGCATAATTGCATCTCTATTTTTTTGATCATTTCAAACTCCCCTCAATTATTTTCTTTTCTTCTTCAGTAATGCCGTAAAGCTTATACACTAATTCATCTATTTCTTGGTCTGTGCGCTTAATTTCTTCTTCTAACTTAGCAGTTTGAGCAGTTTTCTTGTCACCGAGAGATTGAAGTTGTTTGTTTAATAGCAACATTCTGTCAACTAAATTAGCTATAGTCTTAGAAGAAATTTCCTTCAATACTGGAAATTTTAGTTGCCTTATATTATCGATACTTATCGCAGTAGTAATTTTAGCACCTAAATTAAACTTCTTTTCGTAATAAAAAAGCCATAATTTTGAATTAAACAGAGCTAGTAAAACTTTCAAATGTTGAGGCTCTTTCACAGCTTTAATTGAATAAACATTTTGTGTACAAAAAGCATCTTCAGAAATAAAACCAACTTTAAAGGTAGCAGCAATCTTATTCATTAAAAGCCTATCACCACTATAAAAATCATTGTTTTTATAGGAAATACCTTTTTTACTAATATCATAATAATTTTTAATAACTACCTTATACGGAGAAACATCTTCACCAGTAATTATAGGCGTTGTATGATTTTCATCTTTATTTTCTTTAACAAGATTATACTTATTACATCTCTTTAAAAATAACTCTTTATTACAATGTGGACAATTCTTTTTTTCTTGTTTCGAAGCTGGGAACCAATTATTACATGAGTAACAGCAGAAAACTTCTCCTTTTTTACTGATTTCTTCCCCACGTCTAATCACTATTATCTCTTCTAATGCTTTTCCCTGCTCAACTTTATTAAAAATAGAAAATAATTCTCCAAGATTAGGATTGAAGATGTAATTTGTATTTTGATAAAATCTCTCTTGCTCTAGTTTATTTTGATCGTTAATTAAAATTCTGTTTTTACCTTTATTCTTAATAGAACCCTTATCTTTAATAAAAATAAGTACTATAAATTCTTGAGTAACCCCTTCAAAAACACCAAACAGATTCAACCTCTTAATCAAAGTATTTTCTAAAATAAATTTTCTTAAAAGTGTATAGTCATTAGATTTTATAGAATTTTTAGGTATTACAAAACCAAAATAACCTTTTTCTTTTAGTAAAAGAATTGCTCTCCTAACAAAGAGATCAAAAGAATTTATATTCTTCTTAGATATGCTGTATCGAGATGCGAAGAAATCAGCATCTTTATAATTGAAATCTGCCCCCCATGGCGGATTCCCAATAACCACATCAAAACTCCCCTCTTCAAACTCTCCCTTCCACTGAAAAGATTCCTTACTAACATCTTCATCATCAATCAAGCTATTTCCATGCCGGATATGCATATCCAATTCTTCCGGTAATTTACGATTCTTCTCTGCTGCCTTCAAAAGAAGATTCAGTTTTGTGATTTCCACCGCTTTATTATCCAGATCAACCCCAAAAATATTGTTCTTTACAATGTCAGTTTTAACTGAATAAGATCCTTGACTATCCAACTTATGCTGCTTTGCCTCTTCGCCACCAGATAAATGTGCATTCACATAATCAAAGGCTTTAATCAAAAATGAGCCAGAACCGCAGGCAGGGTCTAAAATCTTAATCTTTCGAATATCTACTTTCTTATCTTTCAGCAGTTCCCCTACTGTATTCTTGACAATATAATCAACAATATAAGTGGGAGTATAATAGATACCCTGTTCCTTGCGATGTGCCTGCCCTTCATGTAATTTCGCCCTTCCCGATTTAGTTTGGGCCAAAATCTTTCCTAAATACTGTTCATACACCTGTCCCAAGATGTCCGCATCGATCCAATCAAAATTATAGACATACTCACCATCCTTGGATTCATACAAATAATAGACTAATTTTTGAATGATATCCCCATCAATATTAATCTTGTCACAATCATTATCCTTACCAATGGTAAATAAACCGCTATTGTATACTTCATCGTATCTCTTAAAAATATATTTTAACTTTAAATACGCTTTTTCATCCGATATATGCTTTATTTCAGCCAAGGTGAGATTATCAGGATTAATTCCCGTATCTTCACATCGCCGAATAAAGATCAATCGGTCCAGAATACGCTGAATGATATCATCTTTCTCATTAATAGTATATTTTGTTGGATATTTCTTTTCAATATCACTGGCAATTAGACTCCGAATGCGCATTAAGTCATCCAGAAGTTGCTTATCGATCGAAATACGCCTTTTGAGCCGACCTTCTTCTTCGGCTTTCTTCAACAAGAGCCCTTTCTCAAAACTTTCTTTCGACAAAAACCATAGATCAGAAAAATTATTACCATAATCCTCTGGTGTTTTAAATGTCCTAAACACATTTTTCAGCGCATTTTCTTGCTCAACACAGAAGATATTCATCTGTTCAAAATTAGTAGAAATGGCCAAGGGCACTTTTCGGGAAAGGGCATACGAAATAACCTGCCGATCAGCTTCTTTATCTAACGAAATGCCCACTTTCTTGACTTCTAGGTAAAATACTATTTTATCGCCAATGTAGAACGTATAGTCCGCTCTTCCTCGTTTATCACCACGCCTTACATTTTCCTGCTTAAAGAAGTCTTTTTTATCCCAGCCCAAAATAGTAATAAAGAGCTCTTCTACTAATTTAGTCTCAACATCAGATTCAGCCAGTTTTTTGTAGCTGGAATAGTTACCCCTAAAATCCTCAACCAGCTTCTTAATGGCCTGTTTTGCTCTCTCTTGAAGTTGGTCGGACATAGCCTAAACAACTGATTGTATTTTATAAATATTTGGTAATCGAAATGGTAACTGAATCGGTAATAGATGGTTAAATAATCCTAAACCATAGCAGAATGTATGCGAAAACGCAAAGATGTTGCTGCCTATGTTGCTCAAGGTCCGCGAAGAATGCAGGTTATGGAAACAGTTGCTAAGTACGGAACTGCTTATACTTCCGAAATAATCCAGGAAACCAAGATGTATCGACCGCACGTCTCCCGTGCTCTCAAAGAGCTTCAGGAAGTAAAAGTAGTCAAATGGAAAAATCCAGAAGAACCAAGGTTTAAACAATACACTCTCACCGAAGGGAGTAAAAAAGTCTTACAGAAAGCCAGAGAATTAAAAACCAATACGGAGAATAAGGAATAATTTTTCTAATTTGGAAATGCGTTCCTCGATCGGTGGATACATTGAAAAGATGTTACGAATTTTTAACCCAATAATCTCAGAGCAAAGTTTAAATGGTAAAGATGTTTGGGATACATTAAAGGGTTTGAAAATGGAAAAAGCAATTATAGATAGACTTCAAAAAACATTCCAAGAATATGCTCATGAAAAGGAAAGCATAGAATTCTGATATGCTAGAGAACTGCAGAAACTTTTGGATTATGATGATTGGAGGAATTTCTGCAATGTTATTGAAAAAGCTAAAATTTCCTGTAGGAATGCTGGACAGAAAATAGAGGATCATTTTTGTTGATGTCAACAAAACGATAGCCATGCCCAAAGGGGCATCTAAAGAAATTGAAGATATCATGCTTACTCGATATGCCTGCTACTTAATTGCCCAAAATGGGGATGATGATATTGATGGAGATATGAAGAAAGAAATGGAGTTGTTGAGGAGATAAATGGGAAGTATGGGTTTTTGAGGGAAAAAGAAGCCAAGCGATAGCAGCTACATTTGTTCTAATTTGGAGATACGTTCCTCAATCGGCGGATGCGTACTGAACAAATTTCGAAAAGACACCGATGATTTGCGAAACGGTGAAGAAATAAACAGATGCGCCGTCGCTTTATTGGCATAATCCACCAAAGGATCAGGATCATTCTTTATCTTACGCAGCGCATCGGCCAATCCTTTGGGATAACGCGTTAGGTGCGCGCTAGAGGCATCGGCCAAAAATTCTCGCTTACGGGAAATGGCCAGCTTAATCAATTCTCCAATTATAGGTGCAAGAATCGCCAGTGCTATGGCCACGATAAGTATTACGGCTCCGCCGCCTTTATCCCTGCGATCCCCATGCCCGCTAAACCAGAAACTGCGTAATAGAAAATCAGATAAAAGAACCGTAATACCCACCATCACCGCTGCGAGCATCATCACCCGAATATCATAGTTCTTGATATGGGACATCTCATGTGCCAGCACCCCTTCGAGTTCCATTTTGTTAAGCTTCGCCAGAAGTCCGGTGGTAACAGTGATGGCCGCATGTTGCGGATCCCGGCCAGTGGCAAAAGCATTGAGTGCGGTATCATCAATTACATACACTTTCGGAGATTTGGGCAATCCTGCGGCAATGGCCAGTCCTTCGACCGTATTGATCAAATGAGTGTACTGTGGTTTGGTGGCTTCTTTTGCCCGCGTCATGGTTAAAATAGTAGACGCACCGGCATAGTAGGAAAAGAGAAAGTAGAGTGTTCCTACGATCAAAGCCAGGCCTAACCCAAAATATTGATTGCCATAGACCATTCCCAGCATATAACCCAAAAAAGTAACTAAAACTAGGAAAAAAAATATCAGAAGGTAGGTTCGGCGCTTATTAGCCGCAATTTGGTCGTAAAAGGTCATGGAAGGGAAAAAGAAGAAGTTATATTTAATAGTTGTGCGAATATTTAGAAATTAAGGAAGACCTATTATTCATCCGTAAATTTGAAAAAGCCCCACCTTCACTTTTTCAACCCATAGAGCAGAAATTTCCATAAAGGCATAATATAAATCTTTTTCTTATCAACAAGCAAAGTGGTTTCTTCATTCAAAGTGATTAAAAATCCTTGTTCCAGATTAAATGTCTCCATAGCCTCTTGTAATCCTTGCAATTCTCTTTCTTTGGTTTCGGGCTGTTCTATCTGAGCAGAAACCTGAATAGCGGCAGTAATATGGACTCCCTCTTTTATCACAAAATCACATTCTTTTTTTCCTTGATAGTAATATACATTCTGTTTGTGCCGCTTCAATTCTAAAAATACCACATTCTCCAGTGCTTTCCCGGCCTCTTTCCCGAAACTGAAGGAGACCGCATTCACCAATCCCAAATCAATGGCATAATTCTTGCGGTCATTCTTGATTTGCTTTTGGACCGAGTAATCATATTTAAAGACGGAAAAAATCAGATATGCTTCGGATAGAAAATCAACATAATTCTTGACCTTGGAAGTATTGCTGAAATGGAGCAGATTCTTGAGATTATTAAAGCTTATTTTTTGGGATATATTTGATAATAAATACAGCGACAATTCCCGAAAATCTTTGGTATCGCGAATAGCAAACCGCACCAGTAGATCTTTAATGATAATATCCTGATATATTTCCGCTAATTCTTCGTAATCCTTGCTGGCTAAAATCTCCGGGAAGCCGCCGTACAGGAGATAATCTTGAAGCAATCGGGAAATGTTGGCCATTTCTTTGGTGGTGTATACCGGCTTCAGGGGAAAATTATGATACTGCAGGTATTCCCGAAAGCTAAAAGGAAATAATTCCAGCTTGATATTCCTTCCCGTCAAGGCCGTAGCAATATCAGAACTCAAGAGACGGGCATTGGAGCCAGTAATGAAGAGCTTATAATTTTCGGTGAACAATCGCCGGACAAATTTTTCCCAGCCAGTAATATTCTGAATCTCATCGAAGAAGAAAGTACGTACGTCCGGAAATAATTCCAAGAAAATCTCCAGCAGCAGGTTAAAATCTTTATAGGTAAAATCGAGCAGCCGCTCATCCTCAAAGTTAAAGTAGCCATAGGGGGAGTATTTAGTGGATATTTGGTGGAGGAGAGTAGATTTCCCGCACCTTCTTACCCCAGTAATAAGGATAATCTTGGGAGTGCTGAGTACTTTATCAGTAATGGCCCGCTCCACAATTTTTTTCTCTTGCTCAAAGGTTTCTTTCTGTTTACTAAAATATACTTTAGTGCTATTATGTATTTTACTAAAATATACTTTCCGAGAGGAAAAAGACTTAAAACTGCACTTTCACATTCTCCCGTTCTTTTCCCTTCGTCTCAAAGAATTCCCGTGGCTGGAAACCAAACAGCCTGGCAAAGAAATTCTTAGGAAAAACCTGCAGTGCTTCATTGTATTCCATCACGCTGTCGTTATAAAACTGACGGGAATAGGCGATCTTCGATTCCGTGCCTGATAACTCTTCCTGCAATTGTATAAAATTTTCATTGGCTTTCAACTGCGGATAATTTTCAGAAACCGCAAATATGGATTTGAGGGCTTGCGTGATTTGATTGTTGGCCTTGGCTTTATCTTCCATCGAACCAGAGACTAAAGAAGCTCTCATTTTAGTGACATTCTCCAGGACGCCCTTCTCATGCTTCATGTAGCCTTTGACCGCTTCCACGAGATTGGGAATTAGGTCATATCTGCGTTTTAATTGCACGTCGATCTGCGACCAGGCATTGCTCACGCGCATGCGCAGGCTAATGAGGCTGTTGTAGAGGTAGATCAGAAATAAAACGACCACCACTATTGCTGTAATAATAATCCATCCTGTTGTTGAGACCATAGAAAACCTTAAGATTAATCTACTTTTTAAAGCTTGCGTAAATAAGTAATACTTCAGCATTCTGAAGCAGAGGCAGCACCATAAAGTCAAAATTCATTTAGAATACCGTCGGGAGCGTTGCGGGGGGAAGTCCCTCACGGGGACGCAGCTCCTTCAAAATGACCTACAGAATTTTGAAGGTGCTGCCTCTGCTTTTGGTGATATTTCTCTTTCATGCTCAGCAATAATCATTTCTATTCTTCTTCTAATAAACACAAAGTTGATTCTACAGGATTTTTTCTCCAGTGCTTTTAAGTTAGCAACAATATCATTGGTAACATTTGAAAAAAGATTGACGTGCATCATCCATCCAAATGGAGAACCTAATTTATTAAGCATTATTTTAGTTGCCCTGATATCCTCCTGCCCACCAGGGCCATTTTTGACTTCTACTGGCAAGGCTATCCCAAAATTTACCTTCTGTAGTAAGATATACCACAGAGAATTTGCTCATAAACCAAGATTGTCACTTTGTAGTAATATAAATGAAAAGATTTAAATAGTAGAGCATATTTTAAGGAGATACATGAACAGACTTTACAAAAATGAGAAAAGATACTAATTTAAGTGGCTTGGAAAGAAAATTAGGCCTTATTGATGAGATAGCATCCCAAACGGGTGGGAAAGTTAACGAAGAACAATTGAGGAGCATTAGAATTGGTGAGGAAATTTCCGGAACTCGTCTTTTTTGTTTTGGAGATTATCACTTTTTTGTAAGAGAAACAGATAATGGTCCAGATGGTAACAAATATGAAATAACAACCGGTTACCAAGATTGTGTGGGGCTGGCTTGTAAGTCTCTTATTGCCCCAAAACCTATTGAAAAAGTTTTTGATCGCTACAATCAAATTCTGAATAGACTCGGCGCGTTATATGTCGTTCCGCAAGGAAAAGTATTATATTATTATATTGAGCATAGCCAAAACAACCCCAATAACACTGTCAGTGGAAGAATGCCCATCCATTTTAATGCAGGACTGGCTTTACCAAGATCTTGCTTTGAGAAAGGCACTTTACTTGCAGAGGGAGAAACAATTACATATCAAGTATCGTTTTGGAGAGAGAATGATTTTGTGAACGGATATTGGGAACCGCCAAAGAACTATAGTTTAAGAAATGAAAACGGTATTGGTGTCGAAAAACAGGAAGTTAAAAGATAAATTTTTTTATAATTTCATTTCTCTTAGTCTTCGGCATCGTTCAGCAGTCTTCGGATGCGTTGAAAACATCGATAACCACGCTCCGCCTTTAAACGGATTCGAGATAAACAAATGCGCCGTTGCCTGCGTGCTTCCCACTGCCTGAAATGGATGATGAGCCACATTCTTCTCAATCTTCTCCAGCGCTCGTGCCAGTGCTTCGGGGTCTTTCACTAGCTTTGCACCAGTTTCATCGGCCAAATATTCGCGTGAGCGTGAAATGGCCAATTGGATGATCATCGCCATCAATGGCGCAATGATGCCCAAGACGATTAATTCAATAATTCCCGACCCCTTATTCTCATCACTGCCACCCAAACCGCCAAAGATAGCCCCCCACCTTGCAATCATCGCCACATACGAAATAACACCAGCGATAGTTGCAGCAATCGTGGAAATTAAAATATCCCTGTTCTTGACGTGACCGATTTCATGTGCTAATACACCGCGCAATTCTTCTTTCGTCAATAATTGTAAAATGCCTGTTGTGACGGCAACAACAGCGTGCTCAGGATTTCGCCCGGTGGCAAAGGCATTACTTTGCGGTGTATCAATAATATACACTTTGGGCATGGGAAGCTGCGCTCGATCGGCAATTTCTTTAACCGTCGAATAAAGAGGTGCATGCTCCTTTTTATCAGCTTCCTTGGCACCATACATCCACAGCACTATTTTTGCCGACCACCAATAGGATACAAAGTTCATTCCCAGGGCAAAAAGTAATCCTATGAGTAAACCTGTTTTTCCACCGATGAAAGCGCCAATGACCAGGAATAGGCCGGTCAGTAATCCTAAGAATAGTACCGTTTTGAGTTGATTTTTGAACATGGTAATCTAGCAGCTTCCTCTCTTTATAAAGTTTAAGAAATTCATCTCACAAACGGTTCCTGCTTATACACGGCCACAATTTTATGCACGTGCAAATAGTATGAACCCCAAAAGAGAATGGAAAATAATATCAACACGATAATTCTATTGACCCAAATGCTGCCAATTAAATATCCTACCAGAAACCCTAAAATGATTAAGACAAAAGGCAATATCGGCTCTTTGTATCTTTTAATATAATAAATTCTTCCCGCTAAAAAACCAGCTACGGCAATGGAAATATAACTGATAAGAGCACTCTGCAAAAGCACAGATATGATAAAGCCTAGCACTAAAAATAATAAGGTGATTATTTCCGCCCATTTTTTGCTCCATTCCAGATCCATAATTTATTTCTCCGAGCCAATCACAATATATACCCCGGCATAGATGAGTGCAAATATTATCGCAAATAACAAACCCGCCCCGGTTTTGGTTAATAACAGCACTGCTGCCAATACTACCAATAATATCCCTAGTACATATATCTTTCGAGAGCCCCAGAAGATAGCCAGCCCATCTAGCTGGGGTAGGGGCAGTAAGCTGCAGGCAGCCATAATCAAATTGAGCGTAATGCCTTTATTGCAAAAATAACTGCCGGGCACAAAGTAAGCTCCAATGGAAAATAAGATGGCCATAATTAAATTTCCAAGCATCCCCCAATAGGCGATCATGGCATTATGCCAGTAACTAAAGGCGTGCCTAAATTCTCCCAGGCGCTGGCGAACCATAAAAGCATTGGTCATATTTCCAACGAGGATTAAAGGAACATACCCAAAAGTAAGGAACCCCAGCACCAGTGAAACGCCCATACCCATCCACCAGGGATTAAATTCAGCTTTATACCCTTCATCAAGCGCGTATATTTTCTGGCAGGCGGTGCGAAAAAATAAACTGAGAGCGGCGATAATAAATACCAAAAATAAATGCTGCAGGCCTACCAAAGCGTCAAATTGGTCTGTTCCCCAATCACGAAAGGAAAAGATAAAGCCGGCGATAAGAATACCTGCCCCAATGCCAACAAGTTCGTGGGAAGTGTAGCGCAGAAAATCTTTGACTCGCGAAAAGAGTTCTTTATAATAGACCATGGCGGAACTAAAATTTAGAAGTATATAAAGGTTGTTTGGGCTTTTAATCAACAACTGTTAAAAATGGCGACTCAAGGTCATGCCACATTTAAAGTATATTTAGAAAAATAATTTATTGGATGTGGCCACGTTTCTTCAACTCTGCTACCAATTTAGGAGAGAGTTTTGCTTTATTCCAGTATTTCATTTGTAGCACTTGATCTACCGTAAGATTGATTATTCTTTCGGAAGTTAGTAAAATTTGCTTCTTGTAAATTTGCGGAAGTAAAATCTATTGTTTCGCAATCAAAATTACTAAAATTTACGCGAAAAAGGTTAGCTCCCGAAAAATTAAATTTTTTTATATTGTACAAATAAGCAACAGAAAAATATGTTTTTACTTATTTATAAAACATCGTCACCCCTTTAAAAGAACAATTTCTGATATAACAACACTGTAACTTTTAAGTAATAAATATAGAAATATTTAAATAGAGGTACTGTTTTTTTAGACAGATGCAAGAACTGCAATATCTTTATGGCGTTCCCCCGAGGGATCGAAAACGGCTAAAGCCAATTCTGGAGCGCGCCGCCTTGGAAGCAGAAGGCAGCGTAGTGCCGCTGCGCCCCATACTCAAACCAGAATTTCTGCTATTTGGTTACACGACGATGGCGCAGTGCCATGGATATAAACAGCGAGGAGAATATTTTTTTGATACAAAAGTTTCTGACAAACTTGCCGATATTGTGATTCGAGAATTGGAAGCATTGGCCCCTACACTTGAGTTAGCTCCAGCGAGGGTTCATCGCTTACGCTACGATGCCATGGACCATGTAAACTTTGTGGTAAAAAGTCATACACATTATGAAAAAGAAGCAGATATACCTTTGCGGGATGTCGCTGCACATATTAATCATCTCGCACTAGAGCGAGCCAGAGATGGGCAGATGGACTTATCGTACATCCTCAGTGGAATTGCCTGCACGCTGGAGGCAGCATACGAACCTGCCGAAATAGTACAATTTCTGCGTTAATCTTCTTATTTCTTCTCCAGTATCCACCAGCGATAGGTACTATCTCCTCGCGTAATGGTACCTTGATTTTTGAGCATAAACTTATCAGAGGTATCGATACCCAAATCTTTGAAACTAACAAGCATAAAAACACCTTTTTTCTTGAGAATATAGTGTGCTTGGTAAAATATTTCGTTTAATTTTACTTCGTCTTTCGCGGTCACGTGAAAAATAGCCCGATCAAATTGCCCTTCATCAAAGCGAGTATCGAGCTCGTCTAATTCATATTTTTGGAATGAAATGAGAGGACTCACGCCAGCGAGCGCCGCATTTTTGCGCGAGGCAACAATATTAGGATAGCGGTCATCAAAGGCGAATAAGGTATCCTTTGGGGAAACATCTTTTTTCAGAATTAGATCGGAGGTATAGCATGGAAATTTAAGGAAAGACTGATGCTGCGCAGTATGGATGGGCAGCGCATGGGTAAAAAATGCCGCTTCGATCGCCATAGTCCCATCTTTGACAAAACCAAGCAGCAATTTCTCCCCCGATTTATATCCAGACGTGCGGACAAAGAAATATGCCAAGTCCCCCTTCATCGAAGCTTGGTGGGTGAAAAGCCGATATTGCCTAGTATTGAGTTCCTCGCCGGCAAGGTCAAGCCCCAGGTAATAATCAGTGTCAGTCTTGTACACCACGATCAAAAAATCAGGCTTCTTTAATTCTAATGCTGGATGTAATAATTGGCTCTTTTCAAGAAAAGGAAATAATTGTGAGGCTACTTTTTGGGCAATTTCGATTCTATTATCCATACCTTTCACATTCTCCACTTCCACTTTAAATGAAAATGCTGGGGGGAAGAAATGTTTCCAGAGAAAATCTAGTTTTGAAAAATCAAGGGTATCTAAATTCTTATAATTTCCGAGTGAGACCAATATTCGTCGTGCCGTTTGTGAACGGCTTACAAAAATAAATAAAGAGTTGATATCTTTGGCTGTAAATTGTATAACCTGTTCATCAGCAGTGGCTTTTGCTTTCAAAATTTCTTTTACTTCCTGCTGACAGAGCTTTTCGATTCCTGGATTGACTAAGGTGATAACTTTCATCAGCTTTCTTTATGAGCAATATTTATATACTTTGTTATCAAGTGTTGTAATATGAATATTTCCAAAATCAAGCAGAAAATCTTAAATCTTAATCAGAAAGGGCATATTAGGTTCATATTTCTCTATGGGAGTGTGGCAGAAAAAAGAAATACACTTTTGTCTGACATAGACCTAGCGTTATACTATGATGAGTCCGCTAATGAGCGATTTATGTTTCGAAAAAAAGCACTGGGACATTTACCAGATAAAGTTGATGTGCAGATATTTCAAGATCTGCCTTTAGCAGTACAAAAAGAAGTGATTACCGGAAAGCCAATATATGCTCCAGATAAAGAATTTATGATCGCAGAATGCATAAAAGTGGTGCGAGAATTTGCAGCTTTTGAGAAGTATTACAACTATTATATTGAACATTTACACGAGGAAGCGGCGGTATGAACGGGAAAGATAGAATTTTATTGAAATTGGATGAGGTGTTTTGTATGAATAGGATATTATTATTTGGATTATTGGCTCTTTCAATGCTGGTGATGAGCTGCACCGATGCCACGCTGGCTGGAGAAGCAACCAGAACCGCAGATGCGCAGCGATGTCCGAACGGATGTGACATCATTAAGAATTTGAATAGAGCATCAATGATCGAATATATTTCGGACCTATTACGTTGCCGCTGCTACTAATTTTTTAAAAAATTTAATTTTTCTTTTCTTCACTGTTTTCCACAATTTCTTCTTCCATCACAATCATGGCGGCAGCCGCGACTGCATCACTCTCATCCAGTCGCATAATTCGCACACCCTGTGTTGCCCGGCCAATAATGGAGATATCAGCACACCTCATGCGAATGCCCTGCCCTTCTCTGGATACCACCATGATTTCTTCTTTGCCGTTCACCAACATCACTGCTTTTACCGGTCCATTCTTGTCAGTAATTTTAATATTGGTTACACCTTTACCGCCGCGATTGCATAGGCGGTAGTCAGCAACAGGCGTTCTTTTCCCATATCCTTTTTCAGTTATGGTTAAAATATTCATGCCTTCATCGGCAGCCAGCATACCAATGACTTCGTCTCCCTCATCTAAGCGTATGCCACGTACTCCTCCCGCAGTTCTGCCCATGGAGCGAACATCGGCTTCATTAAACCTATTTGCCGCACCATATTTTGTCGCCAGGATAATTTCCTGATTTCCAGAGGTATATTTGACACCGATTAATGTATCACTCTCATCCAGCCCAATTGCCCGAATTCCCCCTTTTCGTGGATTAGAAAATTCCATCAATTCAGTTTTCTTCACTGTTCCTAGCTTCGTTGCCATGAATAAATATCCTTCTTTGAAATTACGCACAGGAATGAGTGCATTGATTTTTTCCCCTTCTTTCATCTCTAGCAGATTGGCAATATGCTTTCCTTTGGCCTGCCGGCTGCCTTCAGGAATTTGATAAACTTTAAGCCAATACAGTTGCCCTTGGTCAGTAAAACATAGCAAATAATCGTGCGTGGAGGCAACGTATAACCGCTCCACGAAATCTTCTTCTTTCATGCCGGCAGCCATTACTCCTTTCCCGCCACGTTTTTGTGTTTTATAGGTATCAAGTGGCAATCGCTTAACATAGCCAGAATGAGTCATGGTAACGACAACTTCTTCTTCTTCAATCAATTCTTCCATCTCAAATATTTCATCGTCGGCGCCGGCAGTTATCTGGGAACGTCGTTGATCTCCGTAATTGGTTTTAATTTCTTGCAATTCTTCCTTGATTACTGCCAGTATTTTTGATTCCGAGGCCAGCAGTTCCTGAAAATAGGCGATTTGTTTTAACAGATCGACATGCTCTTCTCGTATTTTTTCCTGTTCCAGGGAGGCTAATTTTTGCAATCGTAAATCAAGGATTGCTTTGGCCTGTATTTCGGATAGTGCATATGTATCCATCAAGAAATGTTTGGCATCTTCCACTGTTTTGCTGTTTTTAATGCCGGGAATCACTGCATCAATATTGTTTAAAGCCACTAATAACCCTTCCAAGACGTGCACCCGCGCCTGCGCCTGCTCCAAATCATACTGCGTTCGCCGGGTAATTATCTCTTTGCGATGATCGATATGATGCACGATCATTTGCTTTAAACCAAGTAATTTTGGCCGCTGGTCCACCAGTGCCAGAAATTGTATCCCAAAAGAGGTCTGCAGGTTACTATATTCATAAAGTTGGTTGAGAATGACGTGGGCATCGGCATCATGCTTTAGTTCGATGACGATCCGAATACCTTCCCTATCTGATTCGTCGTTAATATCCCTGATTCCAATGATGCGTTTATCTTTCACCAAATCGGCGATCTGTACAATTAATTCCGCCTTGTTAACCTGATAGGGAATTTCATTGACGATAATCTTATTCTTTTCAAGTGAAGTTATCGCTTTAATGGTCACTTTTCCTTTTCCATGAGTATACGCATGGGCAAGGCTATTGCCACAGATTAATTCTCCGCCAGTTGGAAAATCAGGAGCGGGAATTATTTTCATTAATTCTTCTGTTCCGATATCGGGCTGGTCTATCACTGCAATAACTCCTTCACACACTTCGGCGACATTATGGGGAGGGATATTGGTAGCCATTCCTACAGCAATGCCGGAAGAGCCATTGATGAGCAGGTTAGGTATTTTGCTAGGCAGGACTATCGGCTCTTGTAGGCTTCCATCGAAATTATCACGAAAATCAACTGTTTTCTTCTCAAGATCTTTAAGAAGCTCTTCCGCAAGTTTAGAAAGCTTAGCTTCAGTGTAACGCATCGCTGCAGGACTATCGCCATCAACACTACCAAAATTACCTTGTCCTTTAATTAAAGGATAACGCAGGCTAAATTCTTGTGCCATACGCACTAATGCATCATAAACTGATGTATCACCATGGGGGTGATATTTACCAAGACAATTATGAGCTAATAAACCATTTGCAACGAACTCATGTACTTTCTGTATTCCTAAATCATATGTTTTTTGAGCACTAACTTTCTCTACTTTTTCAACTTTTAAGAAGAATAAATTATTGGTTATGATGTCACTTATTATTGAAGCACAGGGGGATTTTATTCTTTTTAATTTATCCGCAATTCCCCAGTTTAGAATCTGCGTCCTTCCCAAATTTTTTTCTTGTAAATCTTTGGAGTTCTCTTCTTCATACCATCCGCCGCCTAAATGCAAACGACTTAACTCCTGGAAGATCATTTTTCCTGAATAAGGAATTACTTCGAAAATATTAGGGTTAATTTCATTATTATAGTGTAATATTCTTTTAAGGCGTTCGGCTTTATTTTCCTCTGCTAGACATAATTCTTTAGCCAAAAGTGAAGCAAAATTTCCATTTATTTCTAAACTATGAAAATGATTATTTTTTTTAATCTCTTTTCCTAAGAATCGATGTGTTTGCAAGGTTTGATCTGTATATTTATGACTAAAAATACCCAAGTGTTGCAGCACAATTTGTAGTACATCTATCAGTTTTTCTGAAATAGAGCCGTAATGGATAGTGTTCCTTTCTTTATGGATACTTCCATCGCCGTCTATCAGGCCGCTTACAAAGGAATAAATAATTTTGGTAGGCGATTGTAAGATTTGAAGTGGCACTTGTTTATTTTTAGCCACTGCATCCTGAAGAGAAAAAGTGCGTATAATGAACTTATTTAATTCACTCTCATGTATTCTGACCGTGAATAATTTTTTGAGGAGCTTGAGTTCGCCGCAATCTACTTCTTGATGTTTTTCTTCAATGGTTGGCGTATAGGAAAACTCCTGTTGAAGAATAGAAGATATCTTCTGGATTACAGGAACAGAAGTAGAACAAAAACCACAGCGTGAATATCCTCTTTTGTGATCTTTGTCTACCCACCCATCAGATAATAATTGGCCGAGCAGATATGCTATATTTTTATTGAGTTTTACTTCTTTTCCTTTAAATGGGCCCAGTGAAGCAAGATTCTGAATTGCGGGATAATCTGCTTTAATAACAATAGAATCATTAAGCGTGAGATCTTGAGCTTCTTTCCATTCAAATTGGAGGCTTGAATTGATGATTTTAAATTTTTGAGAAGAAGTCACTGTAGTTGAAAGGCCATTGTTAAGTGTGATTTTAAGGAGTTCTCTCTCGGGCATTTCATATAATTCTTTAACACTATCCTTTCCTGCTTGGGTATAAATTATATCTCCTTTTTCAATAGATTCAATAGGCAGCAACCCTTTATCTGTTAAAATTAAGGTGCCCGGAACAAAACACTCCCCCACGATTCTTGCTGATTTTTTAAAAGCTTTGTTATAAAATACACCTATTTCAGACATTGTATACAAAATCCTTCGATGCACCGGCTTAAGGCCATCTCGCACGTCCGGCAAAGCCCGACCTACAATAACCGACATGGCGTAATTGACATAGGCTTCCTTCATCTCCTGCTCAATCACCCGAGGGATGATTCCGCTGGTTTCCGGTGGGTTTGAGGGGCTGTTTTCAATCATTTTTTGAGGGTAAAATAAGCTTTTGTTTTTGGTTTTTATCGTCGGTAAATGATAGGAAAATAGAGGCAGTGATGGTTTATAAAGGTTCCGAAAAATCGTGGATGTTTTGGAACCCAAAAACCAGCTGGTTTTTCGTGGTTGTGATACCTCGCCCTTGTAACTACTAAAAAGAGACAAATTACCAAAAGATTTATATAGAACAGGGCATTTTAACCAGTAAAATGGCACTCGTCTCTTTATTACAGGCATTACGACCCAGCAGGACGCGAACCATAGAAGTTCCTGCAACAATGGAGAATTCAGGCCCCCGTGCATTTGTTCCATTACAGGCATCTGAAACACCCACATCCCAATACTTTCAAGAAGAAGCTTTATACGTCCATGATTTATTAGAAATGGCGAGTAACACCCCGTCATTGACAGAAGCTCTTCCTCATCTTCAAGAAGGCCAGAAATTAATCGACCAATCGAAACAAAAAGGAATTTATGATCCTGTAGTCGTTCAGCGAGTACTGGCCACCTACGTTCTAGGAAGGGTAGATCGTAGGACTCCTGGCCTCAATCCACTTTCATTAGAAGATACTGTAAGAGGAGTCATTTTCTCCATGCAAGAACAAGTAAACGGTTTGATGGAATCAGTAACCGTGGAAAAATTAGCCATTTCTATGTATTATGGAGACATAATGCGTCGGCTTGCCACCATCGTCACGGAAAATAGAAACAATATTATGAATCTCAAAATACCCGAATTAATGAAAGATTATACCCAAGTCAGAGAAAGTTATCTAAAATATGCGTTAGATGATATTCCCACCGTGGATTTCGAACAAGACGGGAAAAAAATGTGGCGAAGCACAGATAGGGTGGTGTACAGAGGGGCAGTAAGATATTACCACACTAAATTACAGGAGATATTGAATGCCGATCCCCTGATGGTGGATCCGACAAAAATGCAGGAACAAG
This sequence comes from uncultured Methanosarcinales archaeon, assembly GCA_964404595.1. GTDB lineage: Archaea > Nanobdellota > Nanobdellia > Woesearchaeales > GW2011-AR9 > CAYJXA01. Next base: position 27,683 of record CAYOKQ010000015.1, read on the forward strand.
TAGATATGTACCTTGGCTTAATAATTGATTTTGCCCAGTTATGGGATGAATTTCCAATAGGGAAATGTGAATACACCAGAGAAGAGCGTGAAGAGTTAATTGCTGAAGATAATAGAATAATAAATCTTCTTCCACGAAAGATTCAACAGATTCAAGATGCAAGATTAGCAATTGAAACTCAGCATGACGAATTGTATGATGCACTTACTGCTGCCCAGACTCTGGAAGATTCACGAACCATATTTGACCAATTGTTTCAATGCTCTTTTAAGTATAGTCAAGTGTTGGACATTTCAAGTTTAGATGGAATTATAGATTCCGGAAGCAGAAAATTGGTAGAATTTGGTGCAACTATTGCCTAAGACTTTGAAGGTCGGTTTTATGTTGTAACACCAAATAATATTTATCAATTAGGCGTTAAGAGCGAACCAATAAATATCTTTGCAAGCTTATAAAATACTCACTCTTCCTTCTTCACATCTTCAACCGCTTTCCTTATTTCCCCTTCAGTCTGCTGCTCTTTCTTATCCTGCTCAATCAAACGTTCCACTTCATCGGCTTCGCTGGCCACGGCTTCGGCTTCCTGCAGCACCGGCGCAGGGACTCTTTTCAGGAATGCTTGCTTGGCTTCCTCGCTGGGCAAATCAAAATATTCAAAGAATTTTGGGGTCAGCTTTACTTTGAAGGTCCGACCATTCTTCTCTTTGACTACATACCCTTGCTCTTCAAGTATTCTCATGTGCTCATAGGCACCAGAGCCGCGTAATTTAATGACATCGGATTGCACGATCGGATATTTCCAGGCGATAAC
>CAYOKQ010000016.1:0-15059 GCA_964404595.1 uncultured Methanosarcinales archaeon
CCCTCACTTCTTTATCTTCCAGATTAATATTTAACTTAAACTGCTTGGCTTTCTGCAATAATTCTAAGGCAGTTTCGGGGAACACTTGGGCCAATTCTTTATATTCGGCTATTTTTTGTGAGGTTTTCTGTAGCACTTGTTTGGCAAAAAAGGTGTGGTCTAAAAACTTATCCAAAGTCGTACGAGCTTCACTGAACAAATTGAGATTGGGCTGGTATTTGAGGGCCACCCCTTCGAGAATAATGAGTGTCTTTTCAAAGAGAACAAATTCAAAAGGCACGTGCAGGTGATGTTTGTTGATCAAGGCCAGAATATTGCTGAGGATGGGTCCAACAGTAATATCTTTAATGGGTGCATAATGGAATTGCTCAAAAATTTCTCTCAGGTCTGCGACCAATACTTCTTTGCTCACTTGCGCATCTGGGCTCATTTTCAGTAAAACGATTGCGGCCGTTTCGTAATCACTCTTGATGATGGTTCTAAAAAGCTCCAAAGTATTTTCTTTTAACTTCTGGTCAAATTGCCCGGTAATGCCGAAATCAATTAAGGCAATTTTTCCTCCTTTGAGCACTAAAATATTTCCTGGGTGGGGGTCGGCATGAAATAAACCGTCGATAAAAACTTGTTTTAGAAAAGCATCAAAGCCATTTTTAAGAACTGTACGGACATTAACTCTTTTTTTCTTCAATTGCTGGATATCATGCAAAGGTATCCCGTCCATAAATTCCATTACCAGCACCCGCTGGGTGCAGTACTCAGGATACATCCGGGGAATTTTCAGAAAGGCATTTCCCAAATTATTGGCTCTTATTTTTTCAGCGTAATGGGCTTCTATCTTAAAGTTCAGTTCTTTGATGGTCCAGCGCTCAAATTCATGAATGATGGCGCGCAGGTGATAATTGCGAAAATGGGGAAGATGATATTCTAATAACTGCGCTATCTGATACATGAGTTCAATATCGGTTTTGATGGTTTCTTTGATCGATGGGCGCTGTATTTTAACTGCGACTATTTTGCTGCCGATCTTGGCTTTATACACTTGAGCTATGGAGGCTGAGGCAATCGGCTTTGGTTCAAATGAAGAGAAAATGGAATTGAGCGGCTGCTGTAATTCCTGCTCTACTATTGATTTCATCGGTGAGAAAGGCACAATCGGCACTTTATCCTGCATCTTTTCAAATTCAGCTACAAATTCCGGGGGAATCAAGTCCGGGCGCAAAGAGAGAAGCTGTCCCAATTTGACAAAGGTAGGTCCAAGCTGTTCAAAGGCCTGCCGCAATCGAATTGGCGCGGTAGTTTCTTTTTCTTTTTCGATTCTCGCTTTCAGGCGCTTGGTGAAGGGCAGATGATGGCTTAATTTAATTTTTGAGATCAAATAGCCAAATTCCTGTCCGGCAAAAACTTCTACAATCTCTTTCAGGCGGTGCCGGTGCTGATGGTTCTTAAATAGTTCGTAGATGGTCATGAAAGCCTCTTTTTTGGGATAGTAAGGTGGATGGTTTTTTAAAGGTGATGTTGATCTGGCAGTATTTCAGTCCAGCAACTCTTTCATCCGGCGTATTTCAGCCACATCTATGTCATCTCTTTTTTCTTGAAATACTCCTTTAAAATTATCGATGAAATCTTTTTGATCCAACAGTAAGAGCAGTTTATGGATATTTTCTTTCACAATTTTCAGGTCGCCTCTCTTGATTATCTTTTTTATGGAGGTAATATTTACATGTTGGCATACAGCGGCAATATCCCTAAAATCAGTTAATCTCCCAGAATGAATCTTGAGTGCAATCAATATCTCTTTATCAGGAACTAATGCTAATACTTCCCGTTCCGTCCCGATAATTTTTCGAAGTTGGGAATGCTGTTCTATCTGTTCGAAGCTGAAAGAAGCTTTCGTTGTTCTAGAGCCGATCCCATCAATTAATACATCCACGCTCACCGCTGGTTTTTCTCTCGTTTCATACCGGATAAATTCCGGCGCATAGACATGATCTAACTCTTTGATGATGGTTTTATGAAGTTTTTTTTGTACCAGGACCAGTTCATATTTTTTGAAATCTTCTTTTTTGATAATGATGTCAGCATCGATGGAAAAACGATGTTTGTACGCACTGATAGCATAGCCGCCCACCATAATGAATCGAAGCTTTTGCTCTCTCAACTCGGATAGTATTTCAAAAATCATATTTTCTCTTTGGATCAAGTCAAACATTAGTGATGGCCTCCTTGTACTGTATTGGAATCTTTTTGCCATACATCTCGTTGATCATCTCTACCGCAGGCATAAAATTATAGATATACTGTCTCATAAATTGTATGGTTGTCTCTAAAGGCTCAACAAAATACCCTTCACAATCCTGGGCATGAATTGTATCAACGTACTGAACTTTATAGAAGATGCCTTTGTCCTTATCAATAGGCAACTTTAATTTTGAACAATACCATTCAAAAATGTCCTGATCTTTTTTATCTATCTTGATAAAAATTGGGTAATACTCTTGGTATCTGGCAATATTATACCCGCCTTTAGTCCAGATGTAGACTGCATCAGTTTTGGTAAAACAGTATCTGATACCCAATAAAGGCAACACTTCGTAATAGAAAGAGGCCTTTGCACCAATAGTCTTGATATACTGGATACTTTTTTGGTAGAATTCATTCTGTTGATTCAAATATACTTTCATTCTCGTTAACCGCACCATTCCTTGCTGGGCCAATTCTCTGATCCATTTGTAGGTCCAGCCATAACTGACTTTAATCCTTTGGGAGATAGCTCTAATAGAATCCTGCTTCCGGCAGGAAATCATTATTTTCAAGGTGTAAGGGTTGATCAAGTCTAACATGTTATCATTATAGTGATAAGTACTATTTAAGCTTTTCTGTCATATTTAGTTACTTAAAATGCTGTTAATCATCCTGCGAAAACGCTCTTTGAATTCAAATTATCTCTCAAATCCACGATAAACCTTTTTAAATACACCCCTTTTCTAACACATAGATGGCTAAGAAAAAAACAGATACAGAAACTAAGAAGGAAGAAACGCTTTTAGCTGAAACGAAGAAATTAGAACCAACTGCACTTTCCATCCAACCAGAATTAAATATAGCTTTGGTTGGCCACGTTGATCACGGTAAAACCACCTTAACTGAGCGCCTCACCGGCAAATGGACTGATACTCATTCAGAAGAATTGAAAAAAGGAATCACTATCCGTTTAGGTTATGCTGATTTTACTATTTCCAAATGTGAGAACTGCAATTATTATACCACTAAATCAAAATGCGTCAAATGCAATAATCCCGCTGTTCCTCTGCGAAAAATCTCTTTAGTCGATGCTCCAGGGCACGAATCGTTGATGGCCACGATGTTAAGCGGTGCTGCCATCGTTGATGGGGCTTTATTGCTGGTTGCAGCGAATGAAAAATGCCCTCAGCCCCAAACTAAAGAACATCTTATGGCGCTGCAGATCAGCGGTATCAAGAATATTATTGTTGTTCAAAATAAAATTGATCTCGTAAGTCGTGAAGAAGCACTTGAGAATTACAAGCAGATCAAAGAATTTTTAGCACCGACACAATACAAAGATGTTCCCATCATTCCTATTTCTGCCCGTGCGAATGTCAATATCGATATTCTGGCACAGGCAATCCAAGAAGGTATTCCTACTTCGCCTCGTGATGTAGACAAAGAACCTTTGATGCTGGTGGCACGTTCTTTTGATGTCAATAAGCCGGGACTTAAGCCTGCCAAATTGGTGGGCGGGGTTTTAGGGGGGACAGTGAAAAAGGGGCAATTCAACGTAGGGGAGGAGATAGAAATTGCCCCCGGCTATATGGTTGAGGAAAAGAATAAAAAAGTATGGAAGCCACTGCGAACGAGAATTATGCACATCTTTTCTGGCGGGACCAGCATTCCTTCAGTAATTCCCGGCGGAAGCATGGCTATTTCAACCACGTTAGATCCTTCCATTGTTAAATCGGATTCTTTAGTAGGATCATGTGTGGGGCTGCCCGGGAAATTAGCTCCGGTGCATTATCAATTTACATTAGATACGCACTTATTGGAAAGGGTGGTAGGGACAAAAGAAGAAACAGAAGTAAAGCCACTGGCTAAGGGTGAGGTATTGATGCTGAATGTCAATTCTGCTGCCACTGTAGGGGTAGTTATCGATCCGAGCAAGAAAAGCACCACTTGTTCTTTAAAAAAGCCGGTGTGTGCTAAAGTCGGCGATCGCATAACTATCTCTCGCAGAGTGGGGGACAGGTTTCGGTTGATTGGGTATGGGATATTGAAATAATTCAATTCAAGTAGAAAGGTATTTATACTTCTCTTTTAATTTCTTTTCTATGGATGCCTTTGAGCAGCTTACTTTCCGTGAAATTGTACTTGCATTGCTGTACTTTAAGCCTGCATCGGGCAGTTTTAAAGAAGAAGCTTTTATGTACGGGATGCAGCAAGCTTCAAAAGAGTTTCCGCAGCTACAACCTTTCTTTCAGCAAGAATCGAGCGAAGGGAGTTGCGGTTCTACGCACACAACCCTTGATACGGTTTTAGAAGGACTGCGCCCAATGTCACTAGCTTTCTCTAGTGATTATGAGAGGTCGTATGTGACCCAATTCGGCCGCTCGCAGGCGATGAAATTGATGCCACAATATGGACAGCAGTTGCGGCCGATTGCTCAGGCAGTGTGGACGAAGGCGATTGGATACTCCATTTAGTGACTCTGCATTCATAGGAGCTGCCTGAAATACTAATATAGGTTTTACTACCATAATCAATATAAGCAAAGTTCTATTCTGCTTGATGATGGCAGAAGTTTATTATGTTGGATTCCCTAGCGTAGGAATGGCTACAAATAGGAGACCTGTTCCGTTTGAAGTTCTTGAAGTAAGTGCTAATTATCTTAGAATTAAACTTAGAGAATCTTGTCCTCCTATTGAAGGAATTGAAGAAGATGGTCTCCCTTCTGCAGGGCAGGAATTCAATATAAAAAACCGTTTAGGAGATGGCGATTCGCTTATCGATCGTCTTAGATCCGGTGGTGTTGTTGGTTTTTACACAAGCAAAGGCGAAAAACCAGAAGATTATTTCACTGGAACTCTGTTTGGATACAATCCTTCAGGAAAATAATAAAAAAAATTTTTCCAGAGTGAATTTTGACATGCCCTGGCAAATAAAAAATCTTCGATTGATTGCATCAATATGTAGAGTATAGACTTATTGTATTTCTTTTCAGCAGCAGAAGAGTATCCACAACTTCGGGAAAAAGTATTCTTTAATGGAAGGAGCAGTGAGGAAAGCTGTGGTGCCACGCATACTTATTTGGATAGCCTCGTTGAAGGGTTGCGTCCCCATGACATACTCCAGTGATTACCAACATGCACATCTGACTTCTTCGGGAAGACGACGTGTTGAACAGCAATTTCCTATCGAATACGGAACTACGAGCATACGAAACAATGCAGCGTAACCTTGATATCATTCCGTCTGTTGATTAGTGTCTATGTAATTGGTTTACACTAAAATGCCATAGATTCCAAACAAATAGCATTTTATATATGCTCGGAAAAAAGGTTTCCGGCACACCAGAAACTAGCGAGTTTCTAAGTGTACCAAAATCCTTGAAGTTTATGTTCGAAAGTCAAGGATTTTTAGTATAGAATATAATTACGTGCAGAAATCTTTATAAAGTAATGGACTATTTTTATTCCAATTGGAATGAATTTATACCATGCTGCTGCATAACTATTGGCAAATCGTACTGGGGAGTAAAGTAAAGGTAAAAGTACTGCGCGTCTTGTGTCGCTATCCTACCAAAAAATTTACTATCAGAGAAATTTCTAGGCTGTGCCATAGCACCCATACGCCGGTTATAAAGACAATTCCCCATCTTCAACAAATGAACATACTCCACATCGAAAAGCACGGGACTGCTAATATCATTACTCTAAATACCAAAAGTGTTTTGGTGCCAGTGCTCCAGCAAATGTTCACCACTGAATATGAAACTAAGAAGAATTTAATTAAAAGGCTGGCCCAAATAATTCCTTCAGTAAAAATGGTCGCCTTGTTTGGAAGCATCGCTAAGGCTTTAGAATCGGTTGATAGTGATATTGACATACTAATTGTGGCGGAGAATAAAAAAGAAATAATGTCAAAAATTGATGAGAGAAGAAATAAGATTATCACGGAATTTGGCAATCTGCTCTCACCCCTCATATTAACAGAACTGGAATTTAAACGAAAAAAAAATACGCCCTTTGCGAAAGATTTAATAAAAAATTATGAAATAATACAAGGCGAAGATTTAATTAAAAAGTGGTGGTTACAACGATAAAAACCAGAAATGTTAGTAAAGAATTATACCGGAATTATATTGCCAAAGCGGAAGAACATTTTAAAGCGATGAATACCGAATTTGAAAATAAACTTTACAATTCCTGCTCTTTGTGCGCCATTCATTGTTGTATCTCTGCCGCTGACGCTTTGACGGTATTTTTTAAAGGAGTGAGGCATGCTGGTGATAAGCATGAAGATGTGGTGCAGCTTCTTGAAAGTCTGGATTTAGATAGGGAAACACTGAAACATAAAACCAGGCAACTATTAACAGTGCTCGATAGTAAAAATAGTGTTGAATATGAGGAAAAATTAACCAGCGAAGGTGGTGCTCTTATGATGATGAAGCAGACCCAGAGATTTTTTGAGTGGGTTAAAGAAATGGTGCCAAAACTTTAATTCTCTTTAGATGCTATTTTCCACAGATGTTCAAAGTGGTTTCGATACGTTTTTGCAATTTCATTATTCTTGATCATCACTGCCGTTACCGGAGAGCCCCAGGTGACGATAACTACTTTACTTCCATAAATAAATGTGTTGGTGGGATTGAATTGTTTTTCTTCTAAAAATCGATAATTGGTGGTCGGTGCAACGTGTTTATCAAATAGAAAAATACTTTTCCTCTTGGCCGTAATCACTCTTTCTTTAATGTTATTTATTTTGAGATCGCGAAAATGCTGGGGCATGTAGGCAGGCAAGGCTTCCTGATATCGCTGATCATCAATGCCGGTTATGAGCACTTCTTTTCCAGTCTTGACGATATCTTTGAGGAAATATTTTAAGCCTTCGTTGCCTTTGAAGATCTCGACAAAAGTATTTTCTTTAGGGAGATTGGCCATCGCTTCCAATTCAGGGAGGATAGAATTGATGTCTGCTTCCTGCAATTCCATCTCTTTCTTTTTTTCTTCCAGATACTGCTTTATCTTTACCGGTGGGGTGGCTTGGAAGTATTTTTTTGCCGCCTGATAGACCTGTGTCACCAGCCCTTTGTCCATCAATTGTTCTAGTTTATCATATACATGCACACGGTAAATGCCGGTTCGTTTGCCGATATCATAGGCGGTGCTGCTGCCGGACTTGAGCAGGTCTATGTAAATCTTGATTTCGTTGTCGGTTAGGCCTATTTTTCGCAAGGCATCGGTGTTCATAGTTTAGTCTTATATTATGCTAGTATTTAAAATTTTCGTACTTATATAGTACGACAAAGATTATTATACTTTTTCTTATATGGTTACTGTTAAGTAATAAAAATGAAAACTCAAAACAAAGGTGGATTAAATTCCCCAGCGTACATCACTGTTAGTCCGATCAATATCGATGGAGAATCCGGCCAGAGATTGATGACCGTGTACCGTACGGTTGGCTGTGAGTATGACAAAAAAGGCAAAGGTTGCAGTATGTGCGACTTTGCATTCTATGCCGATCCACGGATTCAAAGCAGAAATATTGAAGTCCAGCATCATCAATCTTTAGAGATGCTTAGGAATATGGATTTTATTCACTTCGACCTCTTGACATTAGGTAATTTTTACAATGACCGAGAAATCTCTGCTGATTTAAGAAAATCCCTGTTAGAATCTGTTGCTAAGGTTAATGGTGTAAAAAGAGTTCTTACAGAAGCGCGAAGGCAGTATGTGGCTGTGGATAAACTAGTAGAAGCAAAAGGCTGTTTAAGAGAAGACCAAACTTTAGAATATGCGTTAGGATACGAAACTGTTGATCATGATTTACGAAACAGAATCCTGCGAAAAGGAACCCCTGAACAACATTTAGATGACGCTCTCCAAATGTGCAGGGATGCTGATGTGAACTTTGTGTCTTATGTCCTCATCAAACCACAAACTCTGACTGAAGCTGAAGGCATAGAAGAAGCGGTAAACACAGCCACGCATGTGCTGGCTAAAGCCGATAACTATGGTGTAAAAACACGCATTGCATTTGAGCCTGTTTTCGTAACCAAGGGTAAAATTATTGAAACACTCTGGGAAAGAGGGGAATACCAACCGCCTAAACTGTGGAGCGTTGCTGAAGTTCTTATCCAGACTGCTGAACGTTTAGGAATGGAAAACACGCAAGGTAAACTCTTTGTTGGTTTAAGTGATGAAAATCTCTCTGGCGATAGAATGACCTCCAATTGTGGTGCTTGTGATGATGGAGTACGAAAGGAAATACAGGCGTTCAACGGACATCAGGAAGTAGCCCGACTTCAAAGATTGTATCATGAATGTAAAGATGAATGGCATAAGGAAGTAGGTGGTAAAAAATGAAAGAATTCATTGATGCCTCCGTTTTCCTCGGGATGCACAGTAAGGATGAAGAAGTAAGAGTCTCATGTAAAAATTACTTTGTCCAAAGATTGGATGATAAAGTAGGGATGAGCTTAGAACAAGTGGGAAAGTGTGATGGTGTCATCTGGCAATTGCCTAGAGAACAGCAAGATGCTTACTATCCATTTATGGACCATTTGCATACGATAATGAATATTGATAGAACTTCATATGATGATGGAGATGTAAGTGCAGCCTTATTCAATCAACATCTGCGTGGTTTAGATCTTTCAGACAGATTAACGATGGGCATGGTTGTGGCACGAAGAGGAGTATTGTACACTGTTAATCCTAAATTGGTAAACGTAAGACCAGGTAAACTAAAAGACCGCTTAGGTCGAGAAGTCGTACTTGAACATGAAGTGGCAGACTTAAGTGATATCTCTCGCTTTCCTGATGTTCGCTTTCCACAAACAGGTATGGGGGAGTTGACTTTTCCATCTGAATTAGAGGGATTATATCAGCAATCTTTAGCGGTGAAAATATGATTAGAGGAATTATACCACCATTAGTAACGCCTATTGATACAAATGGTAATGTCAATGAGGAAAGTGTAAGAAAGCTCATTGAATTTGTAAGTCACTATTCTTCAGCTTTAATGCCAACATTAAGTTCGGGAGAAGGCTGGGCATTATCTGATAAACAGTTTGAGGATATGATAAAATTTACTATAAAAAATTCTCATCTTCCTGTTTTTGCCGGGGTTGAATTCAAAACCACAGAAGCAGTTATAGAGAAAGCAAAAATAGCAAAATCACTGGGTGTCGATGCAGTGGTAATAACTACGCCGTTTAAGAAAAATATTTCTCAGCAGGAAATTTACGAGCATTTCCTAAGAGTCAGAGATGAAGTGGACATTTCTGTATTTATTTACAATGAAGAAGCAATCTCGGGGAATTCCATCAGTTTTGCAACTATGGTAAACCTTTGCAAATTAGGGAATATTATTGGGATTAAAGAAGCAAGCGGTTCTGCTGAATTCACACAAGAATTAGTCAAAGCAAAATTAAACGTCCCTATTTTTCAAGGCTGGGAACATCTTTGTTTTGAATCAAAAGGAGTTGGGGGATATATTCTCCCGTTGTCAAACTTAGAACCTAAGCTTTGTTCTGAGATGTTGCAACATCCAACGCTGGAAAAGCAAAGAGAAATAGATACTTTCTGCAATAAATACAATCTTACGAGTAAAGATTGGTATGCTAGGCTTAAGAAAGAATTGCACAAGAGGGGAATTATAACCACTGAAAGAGTGATCTAAATGATACAAGAACTCATGGATAAAAATAATTGCAACGAGTTACATATCCAGTACGATAAAGAATCTGGTTGTACGTTTATCATTGCTTTAAACACGAGTTATGGTGAAAAAGGGAACGGTGGAACGAGGATGCTTAATTATGCCAGTGTTGAAGAAGGAATACAAGACGCCACGAAGTTAGTAAAAGTAATGACCAAGAAATGTGTGGTAATTGGGAAAAAATATAATGGTGGTTATAGCGGAGGAAAAGGAGTTATCGTTGGCGATCAGGCGAAGCAAAAATCTCCAGAAATGCTCAGAAGATTTGGTGCTTTTGTCCAAATTCTGAATGGCAGATTCCAGACTGGGACAGATATGAACATTAACTTAAACGATATTGGGTATATGGCGGAAGAATCAGATTTTATTGATGGGCTGGAAGAAGGTTTGGGGGATACGGCAATTCCTACCGCTTATGGGGTTTTGCTCGCAATGAAAGAATTATGCAAGTGGCAATATGGAAGTGATAGTTTGAACGGCAAAGTTGTGGCGGTGCAGGGTGTTGGGAGTGTAGGCAAAGATTTAGTGAAACGACTTGTTAAAGAAGGAGCAGAGGTTATTGTAACTGATGTTAATTCTGAGCTACTCCAGTCTGTTAAAGAAGAGTTTAATGTGGAGACAGTAAGTCCAGAAGAGATTTATGCCGTTAAATGTGATATTTTTTCTCCTAATGCTTGTGGTGGAATATTGACCGGAGAGAACATTAAGAAACTGAACTGTAAGCTGGTCATTGGTGCGGCTAATAATCCACTGGCCGAGGATTTACGTTCAGTGATGCAAATGAATGAAAGAGGAATCATTTACACACCAGATTATGTCATTAACTTTGGCGGTGTGTTTTTATCAATGTGTGAGATACAGGGTAAAACGTTTGAGTTTGTTATCGATAAATTAGGAGAAATTATCCCGGCAAGACTTCAGCAAATAATTAAAGAAACTGAAAAGAATAATGATACTTTATTTGAAGCTGCTGAAAGAATAGTTTCTCAGGAAACATCTAGAACTAATTAATGAGGCAATAAAAAGGAGACACGAAACATAAAAAATGGAACTTGACTATACCAAAATAAAGGAATATTTCCAGAAAGTCGATGATGCCCCAGCCATCAGCCTGCTAATGGGAGGTATTGAACAATTATCTCTCCATTTAAAAGGAATAGTGATCCCTCAATTTGAGGAAATGGTTCTTGGTGGTTACGATCCGGGCACAGATTATAAATTTGATTATGGGCAGGGAGCAATTTATAATTTTGAAAATGCAACATATACATCATCCCATCTTTTAGCATTTTTTGGCAGGACCACCCACCTTCCCCAACGCGACATTGAAAAAGAAGTACGCCGGTGTGTTGATCGTATAGAATCAGACCGAAATAATAGGGGGGAAGTGGGACCAGAATTTGCTGATTATCGCCTGCGAAGAACTGCGTTCCACACTATTTGGGAGGCTGAAAAAGAGATGTCAGAAATAGTATCTCAGACAAAACTGGATCCGTTGGTTGCATTGCTCGATTGTTCCAGCCATTTACAGACTAGCGAAAAATCTCTGTATCTGGCGAAAGTTTTGCTGGAAGCGAGGATAGAGGAAATGAAGAAAAAATGAAACCAATGTATATTGACTTCAAGAAAGTTATTTAAACCCTACTTCTTTTTTACTTTAAATGGTGATAGAATCACAAAAAGGGCTGGTTGTCTTCCAAGATAGAAAAATAAGAAGAACATGGTTTAATGATGAATGGTGGTTTGTTGCTATAGATATCATTGAAACATTGACAGATTCTAAAGATCCTAGTGGCTATCTTAAAGATATGAGAAGACGTGATGAAGGCTTTGCTCAAGGATGGGGGCAAATTGCCACCCCCCTTCCTATAGACACTGCCGGAGGAAAGCAAAATTTGAACTGCGTTTCTGTCAAAGGGGCATTTAGGCTTATTCAATCTATCCCTTCCCAAAAAGCGGAGCCGTTTAAACAGTGGTTAGCTCAGGTAGGATATGATCGTGTTGAAGAGATTCAAAATCCTGAGCTTGCCCAAAAACGTATGAAAGAGCTCTACAAAGGAAAAGGGTATTCTGATGATTGGATTGAGAAAAGAATACGAGGGATTGCAGTTAGAGATGAACTAACAGATGAGTGGAAAAAGAGAGATGTGGGAACAGAACAGGAGTATGCAATTTTAACCGCGGAGATTTTAAAAGCTACTTTTGGTATGACTCCCAGTGAATACAAGAAATTTAAAGGATTGACAAAACCAAATCAGAATCTGCGCGACCACATGAATGACCTTGAACTGATTTTTACCATGCTTGGGGAAAAGGTTTCAACAGAAATTACCAGAAAAGAAGATGCTCAAGGATATGTGCAAGTTGAAGGTGCTGCCAAGAGGGGCGGGAGAGCAGCTGGCAGTGCCCGAAGAGAAACAGAAAAAGAGTTGGGAAGTCCAATTATATCAAAAGATAATTATCTCTCTGAACCAGAAAAGAAAAAAAGAAAAAGGATCAGCGATACAAACAAGGAATCTTAGCCTTAGAAAAGAGAGGTCTTACACATAAATGGTCAAACTCATCACGTATAACATTGAATATTGTGAAGGGCTGGTTGGAAGATGGTTCGATTATCTGAAATTCTGGAAAACCTTTTTCCCTCCTAAAAAGCTGGACCAGCGCATCGTGAAAGCGCTTAAGGAGATCAAGCCGGACGTATTAGCTTTGATTGAAGTTGATATTGGCTCCCTGCGGGCTAGGGGAAGAGATGAGGTACGTTTTCTGGAGCATAAGCTTAAGCTTCATGATTTTGTGGAAAAAGTAAAATATCCTCTCACCGGTTGGCTCAAATTATTCCATCATGTTCCGATTCTTGACAAGCAAGCCAATGCACTGGTGTCCCGATATAAAATCAGTACAGTGAAGTATCACGTCTTCCATGAAGGCACCAAGCGTATGGTGATAGAAGCAACTATTCATTGCCCAAAACCAGTAACGCTGCTGGTGGCACATTTAGCGTTGGGTACACGGGCGCGCGCTCGGCAAATTGAGGAATTGATAAGTATCGTGAATTCGATTAAGAATCCGGTTATTCTTATGGGTGATTTCAATACTTTTCATGGGGAAGCTGAGATACGTGCTTTACTTCGAAAAACACATTTGAGGGATAAAATAAGCTTAGATAAAAAAGATGCTCATTTTACAGAGCCGGCATGGCATCCTACCAGAAGATTGGATTATATCCTGACTTCTGCTAAGATTAAAGTAAGGAAATATTCAATTTTAAAATTCAATTTTTCGGATCATCTGCCACTGATGATCGAGTTTGAGGTAAGGAAATGAATTAGATGAGTTTGAGAAATTCTTCTGGGGTTATAATAGGGATTTTTTCATAGAATTTCCACTTTTCTTTTCCTTTGGATATTCCGTCATAATCGTCCCATCTTCTACCCCTTTTTGATATATCTCATGTAACTCTTTTAATCTGTCATTTACATCAATGCTATACACCTTGAGCAGATGCAAGGCAGCAGTTTCAGGGTAATCAATAAATATTGATTTTGCTACAACCTTGCGTTCTTTTTTTGCCACTACCTCTTCAAAATAAGGAAGAAGCCAGCAATATAACCTATCAAATCCTTCTTGTGCTTTTTGGCAAGCTTTCGCATTTGCCCAGCTATCATCACCAACTAATGCGGCATATCCTTGAACTGCTTGCAGATAAAAAGGCAGTTGTGGAAAATAGTCAATAACCGTCAACTTACATCTACTCTCGCCTACCAGGTCTCCAACTTTTTTTTCCATAAATTTATATTCATAGCGTAAAGTCAAATTTTCTAATTCTTCTGCTGGCATGTTCCATAATCGCTGCGGGGTTTCTATGGCAATAAGATCTTCATGGCTATAATCATAAGCATGATTTACATTCCCAACGATATTAATATTATGGTATCCATAATGTCGGGTAAAGAGTTTTGCCGTTTCCGAGCCGTATATTTGACACGTGGTATTTGCAGTTATTTCTCTTGTTTGGATGTTCTGTACCAGTGTGAATGAAGTAATTGCCACTAATGTTCCTAAATCTCGTTGAAATACAGGTGTTTTGAGTTTAATATTATTCATGGTAACTACTTCATAGAAGGTTCAAATATAACTTTTTTAACCCTCATATGTGTGGTGTTTTTGCACAATTGCAGTCAGTCCATAATTAAATTTGCTTAATAAGATCTGGAAGAAGTTTTTTCTCAGCTTTCTTCAGATGCTCTCTGAAGGTTGCCACGGACACGTTCATTTTGGGCGCTAATTTCTGAAAATCAGTTTTTTTTGGCCAAGTATAATATCCTTCCTGAAACGCCAACAGGATGGCCTGCCTTTGTTTGTCAGAAAGTTGGGGGAGGAGACGAGTATAATAAATGTCTCGAAGTTTTGTTTTTCGCATAGATTTGAGGTGAATATATGTTGAAATCTTTTTTGTTTCCGCTATGAATTGCATTAAGTATTTTTTATCCCAAGACGCTATTTCCCAAAATTCTTCTCCTTTAGTATTGATGTGAACCGGTTTGATCCAAATTACTTTCTGTTGTAAATTAGCTTTAATGGTCACTGGTAATTTTCGGGAAGTAACCTCTACCAGGAATACTTTGTTTCCATCAACTTCAATATCCTGCACATTTTTGTCTTTTCGTAAGGCAGAAATAAATCTTTTCATATTTTGGTCTGTTCCCCACAAAGTATGAAATTCCGGCGAATAGGTGGTTCCTTTTTCTATAGAAATGTTAAATGGAACAGAAATAGTGGATACTTGGTATTTTTCACACTTGTTTCCGATATAGCAATCGTGCTTTATTATTAAGCTGGCAATCCACATCTTTTTCTAACTCTTTTTATTTTTTAATCTACTCTTTCTAGGTCTTTTTCCGATTACACTCTTTTTCTTCATCCCCACTTCCTCTTCCATCCACTCTACTTCTTTTTCTACATCTTTTTCCAGCACTTTTGCTTCATGTTCTAATTCACGCAACTCTTTAAAGACCAGATGCTTAACCTTCTCGCGGAAAATGGCCATGAGCAAATAGAGTCCAACCACCACGGGCACGATGATCGTTTTTATGGAGAAACCG
>CAYOKQ010000016.1:15069-28166 GCA_964404595.1 uncultured Methanosarcinales archaeon
CCTTGTCCAAAAGCATTAATAAGGATGTAACGAGGAATGTTTCCCAAAATAGCGATAACGAGAAAAGTATGATACCTCATCCTGGATAAGCCTAATATAAAATTAATGGAATCGCTGGGAAAAACCGGAATAGCATAAGCCAAGATGGCGCCATTAACGCCTCTTCGCTTAAAAATATGATTAAAGTGCTCAATGTGTTTTCGACTTACCATTTTTTCAAGTAAAGGTTCACCATATTTTCGCACCAGCCAGAAGGCGATGCTTGCACCAATGATGGCGGCAATCATGGTGAGAATGGTTCCCAGAATAATACCATACACATAGCCGCCGGCGATGGCAATAGGAGTACTGGGGATGGGCAAGGGGATACTGAGCAGGAAAATAAGGATGTACATAAAGTAGCCCCACGGGCCCAGTTCGAGTAAATACTCACGGATAAATTCAGGTGATGCCCATTGACGAATTTGCGGAAAATATCCTAACAGCAATGAAAAGAATAACACAAGGAATAGGAGAGCAACATATCCTTTTGCACCTGGTTTAAATTTCACAAGTATTGGGAATAAGCAGTGGTTATAAAATCTTTCTGTTTTTCGGAAAAGTAATACTTCAGCAAAGTGAAGTGCTACTATCATAAGGTCGAGCTTTATCGACTTCAACATTGAATCGACAAGGGGGAATGCCCCTGCGGGGAACGTCGATAAATTATTTTACACGAAAAAAGCGAGAAGATAGTAGCACTTCACCAGAAGCAGAGGCAGCACCTTCAAAATTCTCTAGGTCAATTTCGAATGAGCTGCGTCCCCGTGAGGGACTTCCCCCCGCAACGCTCCCGATGATATTCTGAAAGAATTTTGACTTTAGGGTGCTGCTTCTGCTTCAGAATGCTGAAGTATTACTCGGAAAAGCAAGCTATATAAATACTAAAATTATATCTAACATATGAACAAAATAATCCTTGCCATGCTCCTAGCAGGATTTGGAGCGCAGTTGCTTAAAGTTATTGTGTTTTGGTTCAGGCATAAGCGTCTGAGCTGGCATGATATAATCGTGACCGGGGGTATGCCTTCCTCGCATTCTGCATTTGTCATTTCGCTTACGGCTATCATTTATCTGGAGGAAGGAACATCCACCGTCTTTGCCGTCTGTTTAATGTTGGCCTTCATCGTCATCATCGATGCTTTTAATGTACGCCGAAGTGTGGGTGAGGAGGGAATGGTCATAGACAAGATTCTCAAGAAGATTAAAATGAAAACAGAGATGCACTATGCACTGGGCCACACGCCGATGCAGGTATTGGTGGGGGCGGTATTGGGACTCGTGGTTGCTGTGGGTGTGCATTATTGGTTGTAGGATTTATTGATTCTGATAATTTTATGTATGCGGCGGTTATTGGGAAAGAATAATTTTTAATCACAAGTCGCTTTTCCCTATGTTGGTAATAAAGCTAAATTGTTAGAGGAAATGTGGCGAGTGCTCAAATTGAAGGGACAAGCTTTTATCCATATTGATAGTAGACCTAAAGAAAATTTTCCCGATTTCATGAGATGGAATATGGAAACGCCACGATTTGTTATTTATGACGGTAGTAAAATGCTCTCTACCGGTGACTATATTAACAGCTTTCAAGAGGAAGGGTATAGGATTAGGTGTGGAAATGCACACAATAGCAAAGCATCTCGTATTATTCAAATAACTAAAAATAAACGGAAAAAATTAGATCTTCGCTTAGAGTATGATGGAAATGCAACCCTCTATCTTACACCATTAAGGGGAACCGATGAATACAAAATTGATGGCAGTATTTGGTGGGGAACCAGGAGTGTATTCCAAGTCAGGAAATAAATCTCTTTTTCATCACCTAAAATTATTTAAACTTAATTTATTCTCCACGTAATATGATGACCTGTGCGCAACTGCGTGAACTGGAAGAAAATGCCATTGAACAAGGCCTGCCTGCAGAAGAATTGATGGAAAATGCCGGACGCCAGGTTTTCCTCACCACTAAAAAAAGATATGGATTAGAGGGAAGCCATATCATCATCTTCTGCGGCACGGGCAATAATGGCGGAGACGGACTCGTGGCAGCACGGTATTTTGCAATGAAATATCCCGTGATAGTCTTGTTATTCGGAGACAAAGAAAAATTTTCCAGCGAAACACAAAAGAATTATGATGCCATCAAGAAAAAAGTCAATGTGATATACATCCGAGACAGAACAGAACTAGAAAAGTTTCATGTTCAATCAAATCATAGCCTGGTATTAATTGATGCTTTGCAGGGAGTGGGAGGAAAAGGACCTCTTCGGGATCCGCTTTCTTTTGCCATTGATTATTTCAATTCTCTATCTGGGTTTAAAGTAGCGGTGGATGTTCCTTCTGGCCTTAATGCGGATACCGGTGAGAGTGAGAAGCGATGTGAAGTTGACTTGATTGTTACTTTTCACGATATGAAGCCTGCCTTGCATTCCTATGCTCAGAAAACCGTTGTGGTGGATATTGGATTGCCTCATTCTTAATATTATTGCTCAAAATATCCTTCCTTTCTGCAAAATGCTACACTTTCCTCAAACAATGCTTTCAATTCTGGAAAATCTATAAACAGATGCTCTTTTTTCTTGCGCAGGAACTCTTCAGTCCAGCCCTTCCAATCATCTTTGTAATCTAACTCATGGATCTCGGCATCGAGGGCATCAATAGCCCGGGCAAATTTTGCCTCGGTGGTTTTTCCTTCTTCGTACTCATTAAAAAGATCAATAAACTTTTGTGAAAGAGCTTTGGGCAATTGTTTCTGGAGTATTTTTGCTGCCTGTATCTCTTTTTCCTTCTTATCTTTTCTTTTATGGTCTTCTAATATATTAATGTCGCCTGCTTCTATCTCCACTACATCATGATACATGAGTAATTCATATACTTTCAGACGATTGAGGGTTTTATCTTTCATAATGCTTAGAAAATAATCCGCCAGAATCAAACAGCTCCAACTGTGCTCGGCAGGGCTTTCTTTACGCTTGCCTACAGAATTGGCTCGTTCGATGGTCTTGAGCTGGTAAAAAGTGCGGATTTTTTGAAGGCTCATTATTAAATCCAGGAATATCCTTTTTTGTTCTTAATGCGATATAATTCTATTAATTTTTCCTTTCCCTGAGGAGTTTTCAATAGCCTTTGGATAAATTGTTCATTTTTGTCAAAAATCGCATTAATAAATTCAGTATGGGGGGCCATCTATTTCTTCATAGTGCTAAATTTATATATAAGCTTTCTTCTTGGAAATCTAAATATATACAATTCACTGCAACAATCTTTAAATACTTCACTCCTGAGAAAAAAAATATGCCTCAAGCACAATCAAGTGGAGCAGAAATGGTGATGGAATTCTTGCGTACTCACGGCGGGGCACAAAAGAGAGCTGATTTAGAAGACTTGCTATGGTCATGTCCAGGCGGGTTAGGTTTTGGTGTTGAGCCGCAACATGTTATTCAGGGATTACTTCAGCTTCGCCGGATTGATTATGATCCAAGGGCAGAAGTAATAACAATTTATGATTGGCAAAAATTAGCGGTTTTTGGAAATTCTTATTTTGGTACCCTCGTTTCTGGTAATAGAGTTAGACGTGAAGAATTAATGAATCAAGCGACATATGCTGAAAAATGTTTATATCAAGCTATCGATGCTTTACATGCACAATCTTTAGGCAGAATACGCATTTCTTTTTAATATATAGCTCAAAACTCCGTCAGCTTCTTGTCCCCGGCATAATTGACAATGGTGCTTCCGCCGTCCCTGGTGAGGGTTTTCTCAGTCGAAATAAATCGTCCTTCTTCTAACTTTGCAATCCGGCGGTGGAAACTCTTATAACTCATTTCTCCCCCTTGGTCGGCATACGTGGTATAGATATCTCCTATCTTTCTCCCATTGTTGCTACGGACCAGCTCTAATATCTGCTGTAATTCTGGTTCAAGACCGTCCTTGGGCTTGATATGAAAATCATTGACTTTCTTGACTGCCTCTCCTACCTGAGCTAATCCTATTTTTCGGACTCCTCTCTCTTGGGCGATATTGCCCGACTCGCGCATTAAATATAATCCGATGCGCACATCCTGTATTTCGCAGCATTTTTCGACAATTTCTTTGAAAGCTTCCTCATCCCAGCTGTGTTGAACAAAAGCATAATCACGGCGCTGCTTAAGGATGCCGGCAATCTCTTGTTCATTATATGCACGAAAACATAAAAATTCTGGGGCGAACCTGCTGCGAATACGTTCGTCCATATTACCATAGCTGTCTCGATAATTGGTGATCAGAATAATTGATTTACGGTAAATATCCTCAAGCATGGCATATAAGAAATCAGTATCCTCTACTTTGTCAACTTCATCAAATACAAACACTGCACTTTTTTTATTAAGAGTGCCTCGGATTAAAGCTAATAACTCACTGGTTTTTTTACTTTGAATAAACTTATGCCCAAGGTCTTCGCAGAGCTTGTAGAAAATTTTAAAAGTAGTGTTTTCCTTCCAGCAATTGACATAGAGTGGAATAACTTCGCTGGTTTCTTCTTCCAGTTCACGCAGCACATGTTTGCAGGCGGTGGTTTTGCCAACTCCCGGAGAGCCGTAAACAAAGAGATTGCGCCCGTTATGGCCTTGTAATAAAGGGCGGATAACGGCAGCAAATCGTGTTTGCTCGTTTTCCCGGAAGGGAAGAAGCTTCGGCTGGAAGTCGTAGTCGAGAACGACAGTATCGCGAAACAGGGTTTCACCGCTATGGAGCATATCTTTGAAGAGGGTCATAGGCGTCAAAAACAACCTTGGCTTTATATTATTTGCGAGGGTGGGGGATATATTATAGCAATTTTATTTGTGTGGGATTTCTCTTTTGAGGTAATAATTCTTTGGCTTTCATTGGGCAATTCCTCATTGTTATGGTGAGTTTTAATCAAACGATAATCACACTGAGAAACTAACTTCATACTTTTATGAAATGAAAGACAATGTGATGCAAATTACTGCATCATGGCCATGTGGTTAAGACTAGAAAAAAAGAATTTACTATTTCATTTCTTTACAAGCTTTCCACACATTCTCCACCAACATCTTTAATTCTTTCTCCTGCACACTGGAAAAAGCAATTCGCAGCAGATTATCAGAGGCAATAATTCCATTGCCATATTTCTCTAGCAGTGTTTTTCTTATTTTTTCGGCATCAAGCCCAGGTCGCAATTGCAGGCAGCAGAAATATCCGGAATTAAAAGGAAGTGGCCGGAAATAATGCTGGTATTTTTGATCTTGAAGAATAGTATTCATGGTCTCAAAGCGTTGTTTTAATAGATGATAATTCCTTGCTTTTTCTTTTTCATACGTTGGCGAATTCATAGCTTGGAGTATCAGATTTTGTGACAGGTTTGAAGTATTAGAGACAGTGGCTCGTATCACTCCGGCAATTTTTTCTTCCAGTGCTTGGGCAGTTTCTGGATGCAATCCTTTACTGCCAATAGTGATAAAACCAACGCGCAGTCCCCAGGCATACTGTTCTTTACTGGCTCCGTCGATTTTTACCGTCAGGATATTTTGGTGCAGCGAGGATAACCGTGCAAATAAGGATTCTGGATGTGCATCTTGGGTATAGTACAACCCAAAATAGGCATCGTCGCACAGCACTACTATTTTGCTTCCTTTTTCGGCTGCTTTGGTGAGAATGGCAATGATCTCTTCTGCTTCTGCTTTGCCGGGAGAATATCCTGTCGGATTATGGGGGAAATTAAAAAGTATTGTCTGTTTGCTTTTTGTATGCAATTTTTGTTGTAAATGAATAGTATTGAATATTTTTTCTTCAAATAGATTGAAAAAGTCTATTTTTGTGTTATATACTTCACCAAATATGAGCGAATAGTTTTCCCAATAAGGAGAAGGAATAATTATTGTTTCGTGTGCATCACAAAAGAGATACCCCGCGATAGATAAAGCATGGGTAATGCCGGCGGTGGCAATCGGCATGGTGATAGTAGTAGGAAGGGAAGGATTTTTCTGTTTCATTTCTTCCTGCCATTTTTTCCTTAAGGAAGGAATTCCGGCTGCAGGAGCATATGGATAGACGTTTTGTGCAGGGAGAGACGTTGCCAGCGATAAGCGCATAGGCTCTTTATTATCTTCAAGTGCAATGCCGATAGTAGCATTGAGAGTGGCTTTAGCAGCTTGCGCAGCTTGAGCCAAAATTCCTTGGCTAGGAAAGTATATTGATTTGCCTTTAGTTGAAAGAAGATCGAAAATAACCGGGTTGTGTTTTTGGATAATGGCATTGAGAGCAATGGCTTGTGAATTCATAATCAAATCCTATCAATCATGACCTGATTCTCCAAATCCACAATTTTTTTCTGCAGCGTATCGACTTCTTTGCGCACTACTTCCAACTTGACGATCTGCGCTGTCAAGGTGCAATATTCCTGCAAATCTTTTTTAGTCTCATTGACCAGATGCATGGCATATTCCTGGTCGCGAATCTGTAAAGCATGAAGGATTGCATGGAGGCTTTTTCGAGCCTCAGATAATTTTAAGCCGGCTTGTTGGGCAGTACTTTGCTCTTTTTTTGAGACAATATCTCGCGCAGCATTTTGATGCGTAGCGGTTAAGGTGGCAATTGAGACAGCTAAGGTAGAAGGCATCTTGAGTGATGGCTTTTCCTCTTTTTTGAATACGTTGAATATTCCCATAACTCTTGGCAAATGCTTTTGGTATATAAAGTTTATTGCGGTTAATTCCTATTTTCTAATCTTAAATCCACTGCTATCAACTTCTACCTCTTTAAGTTTAAAGTAGCCAATGAGGGCCGCAAGATTGATCAACAAGAAAACAACTGCAGTATAGATTGGAGCAATTCCAGAACCAATGATACTTAAATAAGTAATTGGAGGAATGTTTAATAATACTAATCCAATAATAAATCTGGCGGTCTTAGGAAGTTCTCGATTAAGATGTGATATAATCTTTAGGAAGCGCATTTTATTTCCATCGTGCTCCAGAATATAGTAAATATGGCAAATCCTAACACTAATATTCCACTAGCAACAAATAAGAAAGTTAACTTTTGAAAATAAGTAAAAGCAAGTATTACTGAGATAGAAGCAAGAAGAATATCATAATACCCTTTTAGCTTTATTCGCTCAAAAAATTTACCCAGTAAAAATAAAGTGACAAATAAGACCGTATTAAAAATGAGAAATCCCTCTACAAAATAAGGGTACAGAATCCCAGCGCTCCCTAAAGTTATAAAAGCTGGAATCATAATAGAACTATATTCATTTAATACCATCTTACTCTGAAGCACTGCTTTCTTAATAAATTTTTTGGCATCCATCATTTCTTCCTCTTAATTTCTTTAATCCCACTCATGTACGGCCACAATACTTTCGGAATCTTGATGGTCCCTTCTTTGGTTTGGAAATTCTCCAAAATGGCTATGATGGGCCGCGTGTCTGTAAGTGCCGTATTGTTGAGTATATGCACATACTCTTTACTGCCATCTTTACGCATAACTTTCGTATTGAGTGTTACCGATTGATAATTGGTGCAATTGCTGCAGGATGTTACTTCACGATAAGCCCCTTTTTTTTCATTCTGTCCGGGGAGCCACGCTTCAATGTCGTACTGCAAGGCCTGCTTATTTCCTATATCCCCACTGCAAATGGCAACTACCCGAAAAGGAATACCCAGCTCCTCAAACAATTCTTCCGCGTTGCGCTGCATTTCCTTAAACAGTTTGGAAGAATCTTCAGGCTTGCAATAAATAATTTGTTCTACCTTATGAAACTGATGCACGCGGAAAATTCCTTTAGTATCCCGCCCATGCGCACCTAATTCTTTACGGAAACAGGCGCTTATGCCGCAGATCTTGAGCGGCAGTTCTTTCTCTTCCAATACTTGGTCTTTTTTTAAGGCCACTAAAGGGTGCTCTGAAGTCGCAATTAAATATAAATCCTCATTTTCAATCTTATATAATGTTTCTTCAAATTCGGATAAATTGACTCCTCCTTCGAGCGCGCTTCGATTGAGCATGTAGGGGGTTTGGATTAAAGTGTATCCTTTCTTCATCAATCGATCCATAGCAAATCGCTGCAATGCCTGGCTGAGTAAGACGGCCTCATTCTTAAGATAGTAAAACCGTGCTCCGGAATTGGCGGCTGCTGTTTCTAAATCTATTAAGTCTAATTCCAAAGCTAATTCAATATGGTCCTTAATTGGAAAGGCAAAATTTGGAATTTTTCCTTCTTTCTTTATTTCTTTGTTTTCAGTTTCGTCCTTGCCTTCAGGAACGCTTTTATCAAGAATATTGCCGATGTTTTTAATTAACAAATTGCGATGATGGAGCAATTCCTCTGTGTAGGCTTCGCCGGTTTTAATATCTTCAGCTACCTGACGCATTTGTTTGATTTTTTTATCTGCGACTACGGAATCTTTGGCTTTTTTAGCTGCGTTAATTTCTTCTGAAACGACATTGCGCAGATGCTTGAACTCTTCCATTTCTTTTTTCTTTTTCTTCCAATCTTCATCGAGCTGCAGTATCTGGTCTACTAAAGCAGGATCATGATGCCGCTTCTTTTCCGAGGATTTAACGGCGTCTGGATGCTGGCGAATAAAGTTAATGTCTAGCATTGAAAGAAGGAGTTTAGTGGGTTATATAAAACTTATCTCCTAAATCATTTACCTCTCAAATTCTTCTTCATGGAAACATATATAAATGTAAAAATAACTCTTTGCTTCTATTAAAGAGGAATTATGGAAAAAAGCAGGTTTGCAGTACTTTTGGGTGTGTTTGTCCTATGTTTAGCTTTGCTTTCCTTGGCCGATACTGACACCGGCTGGCCTTGCGCCGATACTCTTTCTTGTGAAGAAGATTTAGGACCTGAATATTATTGTAACTCTGCAACGGCTACCTGTTTCTTTACTGAAGTTTTAGGGAATACTTCGGCTGCGGCTGCGCCTACTCCTGTTCCAATTCCAACTATTACTGCCTCTAGTTTGGATCAACGAATCGCAGTTCTGGAAGCCAGCCTCACAACAGTACGTAATGATATTGCAGCCATTGATCTTGATACCCGCGATATTGGCACTTTGCGGGCGGATATCAACGGCTTGCAACGCCAGATAGCTCAAATATCAAATGACATTAGTGCATTATCTGAGGAAGTCTCGATACTTAATACTGAACTTAGTCCCCAAGTGAATCAAGCGTTAGCAGGTTTTGTAGCGCTTCAAAATGATCTTAATGAAACACAAACTACTTTAAATCAGGTGGAGCAAAGTTTAGCGAAGGAACGAGCTTTTACCACTTTTTTAACTTATACTTTCTTTGTGTTATTGGCAGTTGCCGTGGCATTGGGTGTTATCTATTACTTAATGCGCTTACGAACATTAGATCCGGAAATTATTGATTACATCACAAAGCACATCAGACGAGGGACCAAATATCCGGAGATTAAGCGTGAATTATTGAAAGCAGGATGGAATGATGAGGAAATTACCTGGGCCTATAAAGAAACGATGAAGAAGAATTATCAATCGTATTTACGGCGAAAAAGTATGGCCTCTTCTCCAGTATCGTTCTCTGCATCAACCGCTCTACCTTTAAAGACAGGCACTCTCGATCAATCAGGCGCACCTTCTCTTGGGAAAGATAAAAATAAAATGGTCAGCATTGTTGCGGTAACCATTTTTCTGCTCATTGGAATATTCTTCTTGCTCAGTGGAACGGTGGGAAAAGCCGTATTTGTAGAACGTTTTATCAATTCATCAAGCGGCGAAGTGAGAGATGTAGTGAGTTGTACTCCTCCGCAAATTCTAACTCCTGATAAAGATGCCTGTTGTACTGATGCTAATAATAATAGCCAATGTGACACCGCCGAGCGAGAAGTAGTATTTTCAACGGGAAACTGTGCGGATAATCTTGAGTGCGGTTCAGGAAAACTCTGCATTAATGGTGTGTGCGGTACTTTCCAAGATTTATATCATGGCAGCGAGATCTGCGATAAGCAATGTAATTATTATGCTCTTCGTGTACTCACCAGTGATGGAGAAACTTATAATGTCAGGCCTAAGCGAGGAAGTTATACTGCTGCAGGCGCTCTGGAGTGGAAAATTATGGAAGCACCATCACATTGTAATGGAGAACCAACGGTAATTCCAGTGAGCATAATCAAAAAAGCACCTGGCAAGATCTTAAGTGAAGAAGTAATCACCTTGCATAAAGGGGAAGCGAGTGCAATAATTGTGCATCCTTTTTTACCGGACTTTACGTTTAGCCTGAAAATTGAAGAGGTCAATGAGTTGTGTTCTTAAGCAAAATCAGCCAAATTCTGCCTTAGATCAAAGTCAAATCTGCTGGCAAATTCCTTGGCCAGAACCGGGTTTTCTTGCTCTAAGAAGTCGTGAACATCTTTGCTAAAACAATGTGCACAAAGTCCCATATGTTTTCCGCATTTGATGCAGGCGGTATCTCCGTCTATTGCTATGCCATTGATTTTCTTTGCCAGCTCTGGGTCTGATTCTTTAACTACGGCCCTCATTTTAAGCGAAAGACAATCAGGACAAATTGGATTGGTAATAATTTCATCACATTCAACACATCGGTGAAAAGGTGCCCCGTACATGATAACCTCCGCTTTTGGCAAAATTAGAATTTATAGTTGGTTATATATACTTTTCACATAAAGAATATATAAGGCATATACATAAACCTCTTTAATAAAATAAATCTATGTTTTTACGATTTTCCTCCTATAACCCACTTGAACCACAATGCCAGAATTATCAGCATCATACCGACTAATACATCGGTGATGGCATTTACGATCGTCATGGGTTAAAAGAGAAAATGGGGCTCCTTAGAGGGGGTGAGGGTGCAAGAAAGATTTGTATCTTTCTGCACAAAAGGCGATGCCTTTTGCGGTAGAAAATTATTCTACGAGGGAGCCCCATAGATTAAGTGATAGAAACTATCACCTCTTTTTCTCCAGAAGGAAGAAATAATCTACAAGTATATAAATGTTACGTTTTAGTATACTGGTGGTGGAAAGTTCCACTGGAAATGAAGGGGTGGTGTGGAATAAAGACAAAAAAAGTAAAGATTTTCAATTTCCGTCTTTTTTATTTTAATCCCTCCTAAATGGTAACTTATCAAAAGATTTAAATACTTGGAGGATTATTTTCATTTATGGAAAAACATTTTACAGCATATATTGCAAAAGATTGGGAAGCATATCAAGATGTTCTGGTTCAAACTACTCCGGGAGTTATACAGGCATTTGAAGGAACAGATCTCGCAGAAAACGTAAATCAGTATTATGCGATGGCACTTCCACAAAATGGCGAGGGTTTTGTTGATTTTGTTAGAAGAAATCATAAAAAATCGTATGTACCATTGTCTCAAAGAATGGAAGTTTTAATTGACTCGCGATTGACACTAGTTAAGTTTTTCTATGTTTGCTCTAGAGTCCCATTACTAAAAAAATTGGGGAGAGTTTCAGCTTTCACTGGAGAGCTATATTTGGGACAAAAACAACAAGGACTATATCTTGTGGAAGAAAGAATGGGAAATTCTGATGAAATCAAGTTTCGTGGGAATTCATTGAATCAGAATTTAGATTTAGATATTGATGTGGGTTTGGATGGGGGGTTATATCTTGTAAGGATTAATACTCATCGACCGCAAAGAGAAGTTATTGGCACAAGAATCTTGGATGTTTTTGAAGATTTTTTCAAGCAGAAGAATGTTCCTTACGAAAGAAGCGAAACGAATTTATCAATATAATTCATCTTAGATGCTAAAAAATTTCTTCAGCATTTTCTCGTATTCCTTACTTACAATCAATCCTTCTCTGGGAAAGCAAATAAAGTAGTTTTGCCAGGCAAATCGCTCATCCAAATAAATAATCGCTCCCCTATCCGTTTCCGAGCGAATACATCTACCGGAACTTTGTAAACATTTGTTAATCGCAGGGTAAATATAGCCATAATCCCATCCTTTGCCAAATTTCTGGTCGTAATATTTGATAATCTCCTGCGTATGCAAATCTGGTCGTGCCAGTGGAAGTCCTACAACAATGACGCCATTGAGCAGATCCCCTGGATAATCAATGCCTTCGGCAAAACTTCCTCCACTTACTCCCAGTAAAATGCCTCCGGTTTTACTGATGGCTTTGAAATCTGCTAAAAATAATTCCTTTTCTTCTTTGCTCCATTGGGGCTTTTCCCAAAATAATTTTTTGTATACATTAAGATAATTACTGATAAGATCCCGTAGTTGATAGGATGGAAAAAAGAAAGCGACATTGCCAGGAATTAATGAAGCCATCTCTGAGCATTTCTGGGCAATTTTTGCATACATGGCATCGCCGCGCAAGGCATACTTGGTGCTGGTTTCTGGCACAATGATGCTTAATTTATTTTCGGCAGGAAAAGGGGAACTATATTCTTTCTCTACACCTTTCTCGATCCCCAGCACGTCTTTGTACATAAAAGCTGGTTTTAAAGTACCGCTCATGATAACGCCGGCATGAACCTGATTAAAAATTCCGGTGGTGATCATGGCCGCATCCAGACAGATGTAACTTAACGACAAGTAGGGGCCTGCTTTTCCGGTTTTTTCGGCGATAATTCGGGTGTAGCCTTTATCCTCCCCTTTCCAGGCATTGAGAAAGCCAGCAATCCCTCCTACATAACTTTTTTGCTGTTTTTTTCGCACCTCATCGGCAGCCACTTCCAGCTCATTGATCAACTGATCGTAATTGACGACTTGTCCCAGCAAGGACATAAACTTTTCTTTTGAAACCAATCTTTCAGTTTCGTTGGTATCTTTGAATTGAGCGAGCGTGTTAATGATACTATTTAATTCCTGCAGCCAGCCAATTAATCCTGAGTAATTAAATTTTCTGGCTTCGATGATGGCATTGCGAATCATAAAAGTAGTGAGGTTGCTGCTCATCATTTCGGCAATGCGCGAGGGCAGATTATGGCCTTCGTCCACGATGACGATAACATCTTCCATCTTTAATTCTAATTTTTGAAAAAGCGAATTGCTGACGTGAGGATTGAAAAGGTAATAAT
>CAYOKQ010000017.1:0-1206 GCA_964404595.1 uncultured Methanosarcinales archaeon
CTGTCCTAATATGCTTCGAACTCATAGGAATACCAACGAAAGAAGTACTGGTGCTTATGTTGGTTGTTTCTGTAAAATAATCTCCCTCTTCAAAAG
This sequence comes from uncultured Methanosarcinales archaeon, assembly GCA_964404595.1. GTDB lineage: Archaea > Nanobdellota > Nanobdellia > Woesearchaeales > GW2011-AR9 > CAYJXA01. Next base: position 97 of record CAYOKQ010000017.1, read on the forward strand.
GAACTCTCTTACATTGAGTATCATAATTATCAACGGTTTTTTGTTTAACTTGCTGTGTGCAGGCGACAAGTAATGATACCAGTCCTGCTAAACCAATCGATTTTATATTTGCCATTTTACAACTTTTTCCTTCCCGTCCTTCTTGGTGCAATCTTTCCGACTTTTCGTCCCGGCGGTGCATTTCGAGGCGATTGTGTCGGACGCCCTTTGGTATGGGATCCTTTCCCGCCAAAGGGATGATCAACCGCGTTCATGGAGATGCCACATACTCGCGGATATAACTTATTGCGGGCAGCCATGCGATGATACATCACACCTGCCTTTAAGATTGGTTTCTCTTCTCGTCCCGCACCGGCGACCATGCCAATTGCAGCCCGGCACCCAGGATGAAGTAATTTTTCTTTTTTGGAAGGGAGCTTAACACGAACATCATGCTCCGTCTTGGCAATAATCCTGGCAAAAACTCCCGAAGAGCGTACTAATTTTCCCCCATCTCCAGGATGGATTTCAATATTATGGATTAAAGTGCCTTCAGGAATATCAGCAAGAGGAAGAACATTTCCTTCTCGAATAACATTGCCGGCTCCAAATGCAATTTGATCACCCACTTTAACTCCTTCGGGAGCGATGGAAAGTGCAGTTTCACCAGAGAGAGTAGAGACTTCCAACAAAGGGGCACTATGGCCAGCGCAATGAAGAATATCGACCACCGTGCCGGCAGTATTCAGAGCAGGATGCTTAACTTCACCTTGAAAGCGGTGGCTGGCAGAACGATACGTTCCCGATCCGCGTCCCCGGCGTTGTGAAATTAAGTTTTTCCCCATTCTAAATCAGCCCTAAGTCGGCGCTCACGTCAGCGGCCACGCTTCCTGGCCCTAACTTAACGTAAGCTCTTTTTTGTCCCTGAAATGAATTGTGAATGTTAACTGCCGCCACTTTGACTTTAAATAATTCTTCCACTGCTTTTTTAACTGTAGGTTTAGTTGCTTTTTGATCGACAACAAAGATTAATTTATTTTCAAATTCTATCTGGCGGATGCTTTTTTTTTTTTTTTTTAGAAATTTAAGAACACTATAAGGGTCAAAATCTGATTCATCCTGTACTGGTAT
>CAYOKQ010000017.1:1216-2707 GCA_964404595.1 uncultured Methanosarcinales archaeon
ATGAATTACGGTAGTACCAACAGTTTTACTTTCAATTTTTTTGATTTTTCCTTTCATGTTACACAAATAATTTTTCTTTATCAATAACTTCCAGTGCTTTCTCGGTCCATAAAGTAACCCGGCCTGGCAATGCTCCCGGTGCTAGCAATCGTGCATTGAGTGATCGTGCTTCCACTACATCTACTCCCGCCACATTTCGGCCAGCTTGAAGTAAAGAGCAAGGACCGCTCACCACTATTAAAATCCCTTTTTTCTTCTGATATCTTCTTCCCCTGAATTTCCCTTTTCCGGCCCTCACTTTTTTTGTGAAGAGCGTTCTAATTCCGCTTCAAATCCCAGCGATAATAATACTTTCTCAACTTCATGCGTTTTGGCAACCGACTCAAATGCTGCTGCGACGACAAATGGGTAATGCATTGGGACGCGGTGCCCGCGCAGTGCCACTAATTCTTTGCTTAAAGTAGCTCCCATGGCCGAACGAATTGCTTTACGATTTTCCTTGGCATTAATTTTCTGCTCCCATATTTTGACTGCTTTAGGAGGATGCGAACGATGGCCCCCTACTGTTTGGGGTGAAAAAGCTCCAACCCATCCAAAGCGTGTTCCTCGTCGAGAATGAATTTTACGATTAACTCGGCCAATGCCAATACCATAGCTTCCACGATAATTACGCCGTCTTTTACTCAAATTCGAAGAATGCCGCAACCCTGCTTCTTGATCAGACCCATAAATTTGACGAGCCGCACTTTGAAGTGCCAAAACTGCCCGGCGGATTAAATCCGGACGATAATGCTCCGTAAACTGAGCAGGAATTTGCTTCTCGCCGGTTTTGTTCTTGTCTGTGCTTAAGATTGGTAATTTCATGTTAATTCTCCAATGAAACATAAGTAACTTCAGGTGCTTCTTTCACAAAATGATGGTTAGGACGAGTTGCATGTGTTAATACGACTGATCCTTTCTTAGGGCCCACTACCGATCCTCGTATAAGGGCATATGCGTTATCAAGAAAGCCATACCGCACCAGGCCGCCTTTGACCGCCAATTCTTTGCCATTCTTGCCTATTTTGACAATTTGTTTATTATATTCCGTGCGTAGGTGGAACCCCATCTTTCCTGATTGTGCAACAGTGTATTCCACCCGATTGGGGTGCCATGAACCCAAAGTACCAATGCCCCGCTTGGTTTTTTCTGCTTTATGCTGTCTTACAGGGACACCAAATCGTTTTACGGTTCCCTGCATCCCTTTTCCTTTGGTAATCCCATGGATATTGATCTGATTGCCAGCATCAAATACCTCATTGATATAAATTTCTCCCCCTAATTTTTCTTGAGCATATTTGATTTTATCTTCTTTAGTTCCGCCTAATGCCAGTTCAAGTAATTTTGGCTTTTTGGAACCGATAGAAGTAGATTTAGGATTGGTGTGCACCAGCAAGCGCACATCATCAAACTCCTTAATATCAGAAAATGATTTTACTGGTTTTTTGGGTA
>CAYOKQ010000017.1:2717-26294 GCA_964404595.1 uncultured Methanosarcinales archaeon
AATTCTTTGTCTAATTTTGGTGCTACAATTGAAGCAACTTTTTGCCATCCATTCATCGAAAGTTTATAGAAAGCGATACCCATAACGACTAAAGGAGGGCATTCCAAGATGGTGGAAGGGATCATAATCGATTCGCCTTTAGTTAAAGATTTTGGGCGATTATCATTCACCATCAGATGAGTCATACCTGCTTTAAATGCGATAAATCCTAAAGGTTTAACTTTTGATTCAGCAGGCCAATATCTCACTCGTGCTATGGCATGTTTAGCTCGGCTGCGAGGCCAAAACTGCATACTTCCTCGACGAGGATGTCGTATATTTCCCATGGTATTTAATATATCTATATTATTTGGTTGTTCAGGACTTTTAAACTGTTGTGCACAAAAATGTTTGACGACATTTTTGGCATCCTGAAAATCTGCTTTCGGCTGATTTTAATGATGTCAACAGCCTATATCTGGTTCCCATCCAAGAAGCAAACATGCTTAGTGATGGTACACCTTTTCAGGCCAATGTTGCTTGAATCATTTAATGAGTTGGCTCATCAGTGTGATTGAAGCTGATTTTTTGATAAGGAAGGCGGGTTATTTATAAAGGTATCTGTAATTTGAAGTACCACTATTATATAGTAAAGTTTAAATACAAATCGTGCTTTACCACAATTATGATTCCTAGCAATCTAACTATAGAAAGAAACCCAGCCCAGCAAAAAGTTCTTGATAGCCTGCTTGCATATAATTCTCAAAAAGAATTAGAAGAAAGGATAACTACTTTATTTACACCCGAAGGAGATGCAGAAAGCATTCTTAGATATGGATTTGAATACAGGTACGAAGACAAAAGCGGCTGCACAGGACTGACTGACTGTTTGAGAGGTCTGCCAGCTGAACATGAAGTTGTCAGAGAAATATTGAAGCAAGGAAATAGAATTTTGGCCGAGGCGGCTGCAATGCCGGCAGCAGAATTGCGTACACGAACTGGCCCTCACGGACTCTTTGCCGCGCACACTCCTATTTACACTGCGTTTAATATAGCAGACTTCATTAGACCAGAAGAAATGTATGGCAGTGTGCAGAAAAGTTCATATCATATACTTCAAGAACATCTCGCACATCCAAAGGCACTGCCCTATGATGTGCCAGTGAGCTCGGCTATACGTGGCATGATGGGATATACCGAAAAACATCCTCGTGAATTGTTACAATTTGCACATTTTTTGAACGAGCATAAAGTAGGAGATGCCTATATGCTCAGACTATATGCCGAACTAGGTAACACCAACGCAGTTACTGTGTTTATTCAAGCCTTAGCAGAAAATAGACCCGATATTGATTTTAAAGTTGTTGGAAGAAGGATTAAACGGGTATTGACAGAAAAGCACCAGGTACCGTTACAATATTTTGAAGAGCAATCTACAACCATCTCAGATGTAGCGTTAAGACACAAATATAGGGAATATTTGCAGCTGGGGGAAGAATAAATTGGCCAAGTTACTTGAAATTATTCAAAATTACCGCAAACCTCCCGAAGTAGGACAGCTATTCCACGATTATGCCGAATTTCATGAAACACTCATTCCCACTAACATGTATCCTCTTCCAAAAAGAATACAACAATTGATGGAGAGAATGTACGAACTGGGAGGAATACCCCAGTCACGAATTAACAGAGCTGTTGAAAATATGCCTCAATTGGAGCAGAAAATAGATACATTAGAAAAAAAATATGTTAAACATACCGCATTAGGATTTAGCGGAGTTGCGGCGGGGTTAATATATCTCTTTGTTGAAACAACATTACGTACACATGAGCCTAGTTTCACACCGGATGTTATCCGTAATATGGGAATGTATAGCGCCCCTTTTGTCGCAGCATTGTCAATGATTCATGGGATACGCAGTTCCTCAGTATTGGTTGATATAAAAGATATTAGATATTGCGTGGAGGGAGTTCTTAAAAATGCTCTTTCCACCAAAAAGAATAGAGGAAATTGATTCATGCGCCCCATACCAATTGAACTTGATGCTAGATTGGAACGAAAATATGTAGACCAAGTAATAGAATTGGACAGAGCGAACTATGAACAAGATCCTTTCCCTGCTGCCTTGGCATGGGCAGAGCAAAAGCCATGGCTGTACACTCTTTTGCGTCGTGGAGAGACTGTTCTAGGATACGGGTTAGTTATTCCACTTATAAAAAACGCCTTTGAAGCCCTTAAGGAAGGAAGAATATGGGAAGATGAAATTACCTTGGATGACATCAGTGAAACATCTCCAGACGGCTATTATTTGGCATCAATAGCAGCAAGCGCAGATGCAAACTATCGTGAACGAGCTTTAATCGTTGGAAGTACGGTTGGTCAGCTATTAAGAATATCGAAGGAAGTCATTGCTGTACCCATTTCAGAAGCAGGAGAAAAAATTGCCCGCATGATTCATATGGAGGAATGGCGGTGCAGTTTAAAATTACCCGGGATCGAGACTTACCGACCAAGATTATTTGTCAGACCTGTAGAATGCAACAGAGAGTTATATCGTTAGAAAATGACACTCACACCAAAAATTCAAAATTACCTTGCTCCATCCTGCTTAAATGATTTAGAAGATCAATACTCAGACTTCGCTGACTCATTAGAGCACACGAGACAAATAAATGCGGAGAAATTAACCGGCCTAGAAGCGAAAATAAAAAAAGGATCCACAGAATATTTTGCTGCTTTAGATGCTCTCAGAGAATTTGGGCCAAAAAGTGGAAAGTCCAAGAATTAAAATGGACCAAAAAGATTTAGAAGGTAAATTGAAAAGTATAGTGCCACCAATCCGCTTTGCAAAAGTAAAAGAATGGCTGTATTGATACGGTCCGGCAGAGGTAGTGGGGACTGTTGCTGCCTATGCCAGTTTCTTTCTGATCCAAAAAGCGACCGATAATGATATTGCAGCTGCATATGCCGGCGCTGTGGGAGAAAATACGGGCTTTTATAGTACAATGATGGCCAGAGAGATTATCAAAGATGTCCACCAAGCCAAAGCCGATGGTCAACCCTATAGTCCGAATTTAATATTGAAAACAGTGGGAAAACTTTTCGTCGAATTCGGGCCTGCAGAAGTTTTAGATTCACTTCTCATCCGTCCTGCGACAATGGGATTGGGAGCAAGATTATTGGGCAAAGAAATAGGGGTGATTACAGGGAAAATAATTGCCGACGTTAGTTTTTATGCCCCCGCCATCATTTCGTATGAATTTAAAAAAAATTTTTCTGGAAGTGGATCATGATCCTCATCGGCACCATGCATTGGGACTTAGCTGGACCGCAGCGGCTAGAGTATCTCCTGCAAAAATTTCGGCCTCAAAAAATAACCGTTGCGACGCCTTCAAGGTCTAACCAGTAACCCCTAACCACAAAATTTAAATAGTTGTAACCCCTAATTAAGTTATGTTCATTGAAAAGAAGAAGATTAAAGGAAATACTTACTTGTACCTACGAAAATCAGTGCGAGAAGGGCAGAAAGTAAAGACCAAAACTATTGCCTACTTAGGGAAAGCACCAATGAAAAAAGCAGAACTCACTCAAAAAATAAAGAAATTCAAGGTGATGGAAGAAAGTACCCCTTACGCAGATATAAATTCTCAATTCTTATCCCCGCAGCAGCACCAGAAACTCCAACAAATCAAAACGAAATTCACCCAGAAATTGAAACTACTGGATGAAAAACTCCTGAAAGATATGTTTCGAGATTTTAAGACATATTATATTTATAACACCAATGCCATCGAGGGAAATACTCTTACGCTAGAAGAAACAAACCTATTGCTCAACGAAAATAAAACGCCAGAAGGAAAAGATTTGCGCGAGGTATATGACCATTTAAATGAAAAAGAAACATTTGATTTCATTCTCAAAAAAAAACCACGATTATCCCCACCATTGATTATTGATATCCATGCCCGCCTACTCAAAAATATTGACACACGAGTTGGATTTCGCCGGCATAATGTGCGAGTAATTGGAGCAGAATTTACACCAACAATGACAGAATATGTACTTACCGATATGAATTTGCTCCTGAAATGGTATCAGCAACATAAAAGAATACTACACCCGCTTGTTTTAACCTCTCTCTTCCATGAGAAATTTGAGCGCATCCATCCTTTTTACGATGGCAACGGCAGGACGGGAAGGATGATATTGAATCTCATATTGCTTCGGGCTGGATATCCGCCGCTCATCATCAAAAATAAGGATCGTAAAGAGTATTATGCAGTCCTTTCTGCTGGCCATAAAGCAGGTTTGCTCAAAAATGACCAATCACACTATCAACCAATAGTTTCCTTTTGTTACACTAAGCTCTTGGAAACCTTTGAGCAGATATTTGCAAAGTGGGGATGAACGCAGATTTCAACTTCTGATACATCACCTCCATCACTGCCCTCAAATTCTCGCAATCTTCCCGATTATACTCGAGCAATAATTCCAAATATTCCCTATCACCCGAAGCATGAAATGCTTTCCATAAATCAACTGGGTTGCCATACAGGTGCGGCGGCCTCTTTAAATTCAATTGTTTCTCGATCTCTTTCAATCCCCCCTTCATTCCCAAATTCACACACAGCGGCTTTAAATCGACATGTGGGATGGAAACAGACAGGCCAAACTGCTTCCGTAATCGTGGCAGATCAAACGATGAACCGTTAAACGTCACCAGCAATTTATATTTTTTCAATTCTTTCTCTAGAATTCCTTTCTCCAGATTCGCACCTTTCACAAAAAAATTAGTGGAAAAATAGTTGGAAATTCCCACTACTACAATCTTGCCATACGAATCCGTCTCAATGTCCAGAAAGCCGCATTCCTCTTTGAAATGATCATACAGCCGCCACATATATTTTGATGCGAGTTTTCCTATAAAAAACCGAGAATCTCCCGCAAGCAATGCGTACTGCGCTTGCTGAATCTGTCGATCATAATAGAACTTTTTGAGAGGAGGAATTCTTTTTATTTTTTCCGTCTTAAGAAAAAATTGCCAATTGGTAATGCCATCGGCCCACAGCGATTTCTCTTTGGCTTTACTTATTTTTTCCAGAAATACAAAGGAATGGCGAATCACCAATTTAAAAAATATAAGATCATTAAATACTTTTCTATAAATCGATTACAATCTTCTTCTCTTTTAAATTAATTTCTTTGATTTTCTTCTCCTTCTTCAAGTCCACCGCGATTTCCTGCCAATTCTTCTTTTTCTTCAACTCGCGCACAATGTCGAGCAGCTTCTGTAATGACGCATATTTTTCATATATCAATTCGCCTTTGGAGGTATTTTCCGCTGCCTGCTGTCCAAATTCCTGCAATGATTCTTCCTGGCTGGCGATGGTCATCTCGAGTGCTTTGATTTTCTTCTCATAGGGGGAAGAGATGACAAAAGGGATTAATGCATCGATCGCTTCATTATATGTTTCCATCATTTTTAATGCAGTAGCATGATGCAGAGGAAAAGGAGTTACCTGCTCGGCATACACATACCCTTTGGGTGTGCGCGATAAGTCAAGCATTTCCTGAAATGACTCGGTCAGTTTTCGGGCATCAGAGAGACTAACTTCATACGGTAAAATATCTTTAGAAATCCCTGCCCGCGCACATAATTCTTCGGCATAGACTCCTCCCAGGCCAATATCGGTAGCCAAAGCTGTGGCCAAATTTCTTTTTTCACTTTTATGAAGAATTTCAAACAATTGCTGCTCTGTCAGGGATTCCCAATATACCGCAATAGGAGGAAATAGATATTGTTCTCCCGGCTTGACTGCTCTATCTTTCCACACTTGTTGCTCCAGAACACCAATAATAGTATTTTTTCCATCGGTTAAAATCACGTTGCCTTTGGAAAAAAGTTCAATGATCAAAAAAAATTTCTTCTCTTTTTCCAGTTCAAATACAACAATCCTTTCGGAATCTTTCTGCACTAGGGATTTAATGGACGCATTATCGATATACTTGCGCAATTGCATGCAGAAACCAGATGGCTTGATAGTTGTTTCCTTGCGCTGGGTCAAGCACAGCCATTTTCCAGGTATCACTTTCAGCAGTTGTTTACCTAGATTTGGCACATGAATCTGAAACAGCAATTCTTTTTCCTGCGGATGGTAGATATTAGTGAGCTTGCCTTTTACTAAAAATTGCAATTCGCTAACTAAAGCTGCCAGTTCCAGGGAAGAGATTGATTTTTTAGGCATGGAATGAAGCTTTCTTGTGTATTTATATAAGTTTAGAAAAAATATAAGCGCCAGGAGGGACTTGAACCCCCGATCTGCTCCTCTGCAGGGAGCCGCCTTAGCCGCTTGGCCACTGACGCAATAGGTTTGTTTAGAAATTAAGCCATTTATATAATTTTGGGAGATTTATTTCTTATTCTCCAACTGCCACAACACCTGCTCCCCCCCTTTCCCTAATTGATATGCATCCGCTATCGTATCCACAACTTTAAATCCCATTTTCTGATGAGCATCCATAGATGCAGTATTTTTAATATCGACCAATGAGAGAATAGCTTTTCCCTTGGTCTCTTGTATTAATTTCACATATAAATCTTTACCAATGCCTTTTCTTCTATACTCTGGATGCACCACCCAATCGTTTATTTTGACCTCACCATGCCGCGTTTGCCAGGCAGTGATGGCACCAATAATTTTTCCATTTTCTGTTGCCACATAGGCATACCCAAAACGAGCAATCAACGCTGCATCGTACCTGCTAGTGACTTCTTCACCGTGAGCTTCTTTCTCCAGATTTCGAATAGCGTCGGAGTCCGATGGTTTTGCTTTAGTTATGAGCACCATGAAGATACAAATTGTGAGACCATATAAAAATGTAACATTTATAAAATGAACAAACAAAGGTCTGCGCAAGGGCCTGTAGCGCAGCCTGGATAGCGCATCTGCCTTCTACTGGTGTTTACCTAAAGCAAGCAGGAGGTCGTGGGTTCGAATCCCATCAGGCCCGTTTTATTAATTTGGCGTACTTGGCATGTTTATTTTGGTTTCCAAAGCCTACCCTTTCTATAAATTTTGCAACACGGTCAAAACCATTTACATAAATTCGACATTTTTGTTCTTTTGTGTAAAAAGAGTAAAATGGATATTGAATAAATCCTTAATTAAATCTTGAACATACGTTTCGTAATATATGATATCATTGATATTACCCGCTATTCTTAGTGACCGGTGGTAACCCTCCTGGCCAACATGCCCATCGCCTATCATTATTCCTATAAATTCAGCTAACTGGTTTGTCATGCAGTCTGGTATTGTAATACTAGCTTTTTCATCAGGGAAAGATTTATGTGAAAAGTTTTGTGCCTCCCCTTTTTTTTGTACAAAAATGATAAAGATTTATAAAACTAATGGCCTGCCTTCTTTAATTCTGCTAAAATAAATTGTATCGCCTCATCAACATTCTCTGCCAAAATCGTCGCACCACCCACATAATAATGCCCTCCTCCCGCACCAGTGCCAAATCTCTGCGCCGCCATTTTACACAGCTTACCAATATCAACCAAGCATCGCTCTTTGTGGAATATATTGCTGCCCAGACCTATACGAGCTTCCTTTTCATCAACAATTTTAATCGACAGCCCATAACTTGCCAATGGATATTTCATGTAAGCATAAAAACGATCAGCCACCCCTTTGCTGAATTTAACCTTGCGGTCATCTTGTATGACACAGCCAGAATCAACATAAAGATAGGCATCTACCCATTCCCTCCACTGGGCATAACTCTTTAATAAAGATCGGAAAAACATATCTGGTTTTAGCTGCCAAATCCCTTTGCTTTCCAGCGGAGTTTCTGCTAATTCCAAAGAGAGTAAGGTTTTGAAAATTTCCTCGTTCAAATTTATATCTTTAGAATGGAACATGGCAGCAATCTGATGCATTTTCACTAGGGAAGATGCACCAGCAGAAATTTGCGGATAAAAACATTCCTGGATTTGCTCTGGCGTGTATTGTGCGTCATCAATGATGTCGAGAGCTTCTTTAAATGCCTTGATCTGCGGTGCCGGTTCAGGCCCTGCGGCAAAAGCCAGCTCAAGCAAATATCCCGAGCAGCTGGGTGCAAGCTTCCAATAATAATTTGCTGGGAGCTGATTTTTTGGTTTAGCACTCAGATGATGATCACACCAGAAAAACACTTTTTCTCGAGGTTGGGGCAAATCCAAAACAATATCGCCTGGTTGGACTGCAAATTCACCCAATTGCATATCTTTAGGCTGGAGTTGGATTATTTCGACATTCGCATCGCTAAGTAAATGAGAGAAATATTTCTTAAACACAAAAGCACTGCAAAAGCCATCAATGCAGCCGCCATGGGTGAGGATGCGTGGTTTCATTGCTGTATGGAAAAAGCCCCTTGTTTAAAAATATACTCCAAAGATTTTTAAATGGACAAAACACTTGCTAATAATGACTAATTATATTGATAATTATCTTTTGGCAATCGAAAACCCCTTGCCTCAATTGAGAGAAACGTTTCAACAAGAATTGCAATTATTATATGGTCTCACTAAGGCTTCCAGTGATGTTCTCGATATTGGTTGCGGAGCTGGAAGACCGACAAAGGAATTAGCCTCGAAAGTTAGATCAATAATAGGAATAGATTATGATAAAGACATGCTGCACTACGCAAGGAAGCGATGTTTTGGCGTACAGAATGCCAGCTTTGTACACGCAAATGCCCACACCATGCCTTTTGCAAACGAGTCATTTGACTTAGCGTATGCAACTTATAATTTAATCGGCTCCTTGCCAGAAGAACAAAGAGTGTTGTTGATTAAAGAGATGGGTAGGATTTCTAGAGGAAAAATTGTAAACTTAACCTGGAAAGATGATGAAACCACTACAAGATTTTTACAAGAATATTACTCTGGTATTGGGATCGAGCTCCATGATCTAAATTCAGAAAGAGCAATCACTTCGAAAGGGACATTTAGTAGGATTTCCATATCAAAATTATTCGATTACCATACACAAGCAGGAATACATGAGTTGAGGGTTATTAAAGCGGATCCACTATGGGTGGGCGTCGTTGGTCAAAAACAACATGAGCAGAACTAATCTTCATCCACCGCTAATTCAAAAGAGACCGTATCATGCCCTGGTCTAAATTCTATCGTTTGCTGCTGCGCCTCAAACCCTTCCCTTCGTACCTCAATCACGTATATTTGGCCATATTCCACGTTTCTAAAATAGACGCTTCCTTCATCTTTGGTAAATTTGGCGGCAAACGGATACGCATTGGGAGAATTATATTCATCTTTGTAATATAATGAAACTTGTGCTTCAGGAAGAGGAGTTCCTTCCTCGCCAGCAATATCGACCGCCAGTTCTGCATCTTGTTCCAGCGTTACTGCGGATGAATATATCCCGCCGCTCTCACTCCTGCTAACATTAATTCCAAACTCTTCTGAAGCATGCTGCCCTTTCTGCAGTTTTACAATGTATTCTCCATCCTCAAGCTGTGAAAACCGCGCTTCTCCATCTTCATTTGTAAATGTAGTATCTTGCCATGAAGCATGAGATAAGCTGACTTTGACCTCTTCCAATGCCCCTTCTTCATCATAAACTAACAAGATAAGATCGGTTTTTGGTTTATGTAAAATAAAAGTAAGCCGCTGTCCGGTTCCGGCAGCACTAATCAACGCCGGCTCAGAACTAAGATACCCGGCCGCTTCAACCCGAATTTGATTCTCACCAGGAGGCAGCACTATTTCTTTAGTGCCACGTAATTCACCGTATTTGTTGGTCTTTCCTTTAAATTCATCATTTACATACACCTGTGCACCATACATCAACGATCCATTTTCGTTTCGGACAATGATTGTTAAGGTACTAACATCGCTCACCGACCCGCCGGTAAGCTCATCGCGGGAACAAGAGATTATGAATAAGAATGCCGCTGCGAATAAGAATAAACCCTGCTTTTTCATTTGAGGGCAAAAGATGAGATAACTTTTAAATATTTCTATATTATGAGGGGGATGTGGAAAATCTGATCATATATCATGAGCGGGAAATAAAGCCCCAACGCGCAATTAAAGGCATTCTTCCGAATAGAAAAAAGATTAAAGATTTTCTGTTTGAGGATGAATATAACGCGTTGCAATTATTGTCGGCCATTGCCCCTTTTTCACATACCCGGGCCGCCTTGCTTTATCCTGGCTGCGGAGCCGACATACTTTTTCCTTTATTATATCTAGAACGATTATTCCCCCAGCTTACCAATGTTTACTGCACGTTTATAGACATCCAAGATAATCAAGGATTAATCGAAACGCTGCTTGATGATATTGAAATGCCCTTTTCACGAAAGAAAAAAGAGATATCATTTTATTGGAAAGGCATTTTTGTCACCATTTCATTTATAGTTGAAGATATTTTCAGGATTGTTGGTTCCCTCCCTGCATTTGATATTTATTTTGAGCGGGCTTTTCGCATCATGAAAGATGGACATGCAAATTATGAGCAGATTGTCGTGGAGAAGCTCAATCCAGGCGGCATTTTAATCAGCGATTCGGGATTTCAGAATGTTTCTTTGCAAAAAATAAATGTGCCAAAAGAGCTCAGTATGTATAAAGAGATGAAGATGGGGATAAAGGAAAAAAAATAAAGCAGCTCATTCGATCCAGTCTTTATTCTGGATTTTTTCCGGTAAATATTTTTCTGAAATAAAACTAACCCCTCGGGCAGACAACGCCTGAATTTCCGCTTTGGCCCCAAACTGTTTCATCATCTTAAACTCCTGCTGCCAAGGCTTGTTGTTCTTGAACCACTCATATTCCGAAAGTTGCTTTAGTCTGGAAATGTCTTGATCATTTAATTTAATAAAATGCCGCTGCAAGCCATATTTTTCAATGTCGTGAGCCCTAATACCCAGGAATTTGGCGTTAGGGATGGCCATCTCTTCCGCCATATGCGCCAAACTTATTGACCCAAATTTGATGACGGAATAAATATAATGTCCCCAGGAGTCAAAGTCAGTGAGCACCAGTATCGGCAGCTTATGCTCATTACTGAGCCTTTGCAATAATCGCCTGATGCCCCGGGTGGTTTGCCCTTGTGAACTCATGATGATACAATTTTGCTTTTCCCAGAAACGATCCTCATGCAAACGTTCCCATACGGCAGCTTTTTCCATGTAGACCACATATTTTGCATCCACTTTTTTGAATTTAATATCTTCAACGTTACTGGGAATGCTCCAACCGCCCGAGCCGAGCTTGGACCAGTCGATCATATCGCCGACATCTTCAACAACTACTTTTCCGGCTACTGAACCCATCTTATTGGCATTAACATGCAATTGTTCCCGCGCATAGCCGGTAATAAGCTCCAAATCCTCGATAGCTTTATCTGATTCTTTCTGATCATCAACGACATTAGTTTTTGTATTGGGAATAGTGCGTTTGGCCATATAAAAAACATCCCGTAAGCTGGCATGCTTAGAGACATCTAATAAATTCTTACAAATAGCGGCAACTTCCACCGTCTGTAAAAATTTCTTGGCGTGCGCAACATTAAAGAAAAAGCGTTCCGAGATTTTATCCCCCATCTGCAGCGTTCTTGATTCCTTGTCATACTGAACATTGCTCAGGCCACGTACTGCTACCTCAATCTTGGGATTCTGGCCTTTGTTAATATCTTTTACTAAATTAGTGCCCAGCGCAATGAGTTCATGTCTGGCACCAGCAGTTGGATTCTTATCCGGCGATTGGTTTTTTCCTTCAGGTAATTTTTGTTGTTGTTCTTTGGCCATGATTTTCTCTTAATCCTCATCTTCATTCTTGATAGCTAATTTAGTGTCTTCCTCGACTTCTCCTTTAAGTGATTCCATTTGATGGATCATCTGCTGGATGGAATCCTTCTTGATCATTTCTTGTAACTTTTTCATCAAAGTTTCTTTCGGCTCCCCAGTTAACCTAGCCAAGGCATCCGCCACTTCAGGAATATAACGTTCAAACAAATTCGCTCGTTCTAATTGATTTTGTACTCGCACTTTTTTGTTCACGTATGCTTGTAATTTCCTGCCAGCTTCCTGCAGTGCAAGTTTAATCTCTTTGATAATTTCCGGGTAATGGGCCAACGCTTCTTTTGACTCCGATGTAAAAGGCACCCATACCGAGGCGATGTGCAGCAACATAGTAACGGGCCCAGAAGGCAGCGACCCATTGCTTTGTTGCAGCCCATACGGTTTCCAATTTGTCCCTACTACGGATTTAGTAAAAGCGCATGCCCCAGGTTGATACAGGAGCGGAACCCTATTGGCAAACCGTAATAAAGCGATCAATTCTTCTTTGGACTGTTCTCCACCATAGGCTATACCAACTTCTACTTGAAAAGGATTCCCCCGGTAGACTTCTGGAGGCCTGGTTACAGCGCAGTAAAATTCCGCATTAATTTCCTTTTTCAAGCTTTTTTCAATCAGATCTGCGCCAATGGGGCTTAAGCAATCCGTGGGGGGTGCAATAATTTTGGTCTGCTGGATTCCCTGATATAATGCTTCAGCCATTTCCCGGCTCATATCCACCGGCTTGGTATTGGGCAATAATTTAGCATTTTCACAAATTTCTTGGCCGCCTCCGAGACCTACACGGGAAAATTCAGTGGTAAGAAATGCTTGCAAGGTTCTAGATTCGGTTGCTTCCAGCATTTTGATGAGCCTGCCAATCTCTACGCCATAGGGATGAGGCTGAATTTCTTTGGTTTCAGCAGGTAATTCTTTGGCTACCCTGGAATAAATGACTTGCTGCGCGTCAGGATTAGTATAAATAATAGTTGCATGAGGGTTGATAATGGCGGTTTGTTTAAGATATTCATCAACCGACTGACGGCCTTTGAGATATTCTCCATCTAAATCCAATTCTATACGCACGCCATGTTCCTTGTGTTCCCACTCTTGTTCCTGCTCATCGATAATATCGGGATTATTGGTATGGGTATCTATTTTGAGTTTGAATAAATGAGCTTTCTCCCCTTTGCCTACTTTGGAGAGAATAGTTGCAGGTTTTCCTGTGGTTAATTGTCCATAGAGAACCGCAGCAGAAATGCCAATGCCCTGCTGCCCCCTGCTTTGTGAAAGTTTAAAGAATTTGCTGCCGTACAATAACTTGGCAAAAATCTTGGGTATTTGCTTTTTGACTACCCCTGGCCCGTTGTCTTCAATGATGATGCGAAAGCGCTTTCCTTCCAGTTTAATTATTTCAACGTTTATTTCCGGCATAAGGCGCGCTTCTTCACAGGCGTCCAGAGAGTTATCCACTGCTTCTTTGACCGTGGTAAGGAGAGCTTTGCGCGGATTGTCAAAGCCAAGTAGATGGCGATTTTTTTCAAAGAATTCCGCGATAGAGATTTCCCGTTGCTTCTTGGCAAGATCTTCAGCTGTTTTTATTTTTACTTCGGCCATGGGTTCTAGGAAAAGGAAAATGTTTATAAGGGTTATGGTTTAGACCTTTTCCAGATTATCTCAAAGAAATTCTGGTAACTTTTCGCTATGTCTTTATTTTTTACTACAAACACGAGAGGATTTTCCGATAATAAATATGTTGCAACATAATCCCCAAATATTTCAATCCAGCTCGGAACCTGCTTGGCATCAATATAACGAACTTCAGTATATTTCATTTTTTTTCTCATTTGGCCAAATTCTCGGGCATCTCGGTGATAAATTATTCTCATCTTGACTTTTTTCTTTATTCGGCGCGTATGTGTGTCTAACAGGAATCCCTCTAATTTTTCATTGGCAATTTTAGGAGCACCAAGAATATAATAGGTTTCACCTGGGTTTAATACTTGTAAAACTAGATCTAAAACTGATTTGATCCCTTTAACCCCCTCATGGATTTCTGCTTGTTGTTCTGGCTCTACCTTCTTTACGAGAGATTGAAGAAGGGGGATGGCTTCGTTGATCTGTTGTTCATGTTGGTGAATTATATCAATTAACCGCTTGGGCTCTAAAGGGTAATATTTTTTGCGAGGCCCCATCATGGTGTAATGAACTAATCCCTTCGACGACAACCCGCGTAAAGCTTCATACACCCTGGAACTGTGTAATTTAGAGGTTCGCGCCAATGGCGTGGCCGTGGCGCCCCCCTTTTCCAATAATGCAAGATATACTTTACCTTCATTGGAAGTAAGTCCTAGTAGTTTAAAGGCCATCTGAATTTGCATAGGGGTATAATAAGGGCATTACTTTTTAAATTTTATCTTTTATACTCCTGTTGAGGAGGATGATAATTTATATCTTCATTATTTTATCCAGATTTATCTAAAGAAGAAGAAGAAGAAGAGGTTCTGGCTGTAATTAATAGAATACTATGGCTAAAAGAATAGGAAAAGAAAGCGCTGCACAATCAAAAGTAAAAAAATTAATGGGGCAAAGAGGCATACAAACCCATGCCCAATTGGCCCGACTGCTGGGCTTTTCTTCTCCGGCACTGTATGGAATAATCAATAAACAATTCAAGCCAACGCCAGAAAAGATTTCGTTGATGGGCCATATTCTGGGCATCACTTCGGAAGAAGTTTGCACCATGCTCGATGTAAAAGAAGAATGGCGGCGCACAGAAGCTCAGCAATTGTATCAGGAGAGGGGTTCAACGCAGGCACAGAAGACCTTTTATTCTGTCTATGAATTGCTCTGCCAAGGAATATCTCTGCGGTACTCTCAGTCTGCATCTGAAAAGCAGCAAGAAATACTGCTGCAGCTTAGTGAAGTGGTTAGGAGATATGAAAATATTCCAAACGAATACGCCGCACTTGCCAGTGATTTAACTGAAATTCTTCGTGGCACGTTTGCAATATCCGCGCTGGAAAGAATTTTACCTGCCATCATGGTGCCATCCAAAAACCACCTGCAGATTACTCTTGATACTCTTGGCAGAATTACTTCTGAAAAATATCTGGAAAGAGTGCTCCACGATGCCGATGAGCAATCAAAGTTAAACTACGAGCAATCAAAATCAAACATTGATAAAATCTATGGGCAGTTGACTTTGACCGGCAAAATTAATTTTATAGAACAAATGGGGTGGCTGATACGACACTATGAAAGGAAATTAGAACAAGAACCGGTAAGAGAAGTAAAATGACCACGGTATTAGAAGAAAGAATCAGTAATTTAATGGTTGCTCGCGGCATAAAAACCAGAAGGGAACTGGCTGCAAAAATAGGGTACTCTGAGCAAAGTTTGAGTATGTTGTTACATGGGAAATACAGGCCAGCCGCTGGTAAAATTGCTTCGATAGCTCATGTTTTGGGGATTCCCGTCACGGATCTATGTACCTTGCTGCAGATTACGAATTTACAGAAAATAAAAATAGCTAATGAAAAATACGAGAGAATTTATTCCGGTGGTTTGATGGAAGAAACTCTGCATCCATTATATGGAGTTCTGTGTAGAGAAATAGCTTTTCAATATCATAATCTTCCATCGGAAAAAAGGCCCGATTTTGTTTTTTCTATTGCCAGAACCATGGGGAATTATAATAAAGAGTATTCCTTTGCCATGCATTCTTATTTGATAAAAAACTTGGCTGATATTTTAAAAGAAAATATGGTACCGATAAATGAAAACCAAACTTCAGAAATAACCGGAATTGGTGCAGCACTCATCACACTAAAAGAGAAAATATCAGAGAAAGATTTAGCCCCGACACTTCAAAGTACCTATCAAAGCTTGGTTACCCAACTTCATGCCGTTTTTGAGACTAGAGAAAATGCTATGGAAAAAATAGCAGTTATCGACAAGTTAGAACTATTATTAACACGCTATTGTCAGAAATAATATTTAAAATTCCTCTAAGAACACTTTATCTATCCAAACAACATCTCCTTCTTCTTTTTCTCCAAGAAATGGTAAACCGTTTTATGCATGGAACCAGAGAGCAGCATCGCCACCGCTTCCCTAGCAATGGTAGCCTGTGTCACTTCCCCGACAATGGCAATGGTTTTTCCATATACCGCAATATGCGTATCGGTGAGCCGTTCAATTTCCTCGCGAGCTCGGCCACTAGTGCCAATCACCCGGCCTTTGAGCCTCTCGAGCGTATTTTTATTTTTGCCGGCCACTTCTTTCATGTCGATAACTTCCAGAATATAATCCGGTTTGAGCAATAACATGGCCGTTTGCGGATTGGTGCCCCTGCCAATGGCCCTGGCGATTTCTTTCGCAACAAATAAAGCCAGCGCATCTTCACCGGTAATAATAACATCGCCATCTTTGCTAATATCCAATTTACTGTTAGTCTGTTTTTCAATCTCGGCTTTGACTTTGCCCTGTATGCCGATGAGTACGGCAATGCGCTCCTCTGGGATTTTAAGTTCATAAGAGAATTCATCTTTGTGACTTCCCGATTCTTCGATAATTTCATCTTCCATACTCATTCCAGAGACGCGCTGGCTTTTAAAATGTTTGTACAGAAAATCACTTATTTAAGTAGTTATCTGGTTACTTCAAAAGTTTTAATTTCCGCAGCTAATTTCTGTGCCGTCTTATTGACAGCCAATTTTTTTTGCACCGGTTCAAGGAGTAGATTCAAATGTTTGGAAACACTTTGTTTGAGATCCATCGGATGTAATCGCTTTTGAGCAAAAGCAGCTTCTAACTCTGAGTAAGATTTAAACTCAAGATCTCCACCAAATTTCGCCGGGCGTTCTATCTTCAGTGTTGAAAATTTTTCAAATAAAATATATTTGCAATATTCCAAAACAGGATTTTCTTCGATAAGGCCTTCCGGACAATATGCTTTTTGTATTTTTTTCGTTGCATCAGCAGGAAGTTCAGTCATAAAAATAGCGGTTTCTGGTTTTGACTTTGACATCTTCATGGCCATAGCCCGTTCGACTGCATCGTCGGTTTTAGGCGGCTCGCCAAGGCCCATGAGCATGTGATGGCTGATAATAATGGGTTTGGCAAATCCTAATTTAGGTGCTAATTCTCGTGCCAAAACATTGACCTTGCGTTGATCCATGCCCAGCTGGCAGATATCTGCTTTGAGATAAAAAATATCGGCTGCCTGCATGCAGGGGTAGAGAATCTGTGACGCTTGCAGGGCTTCACTTTCTTTTCTTCCCATGATCTGGGCGCAGCGCATAATTCTGTTTACCGTTGAATGTCGCGCCACCTGCATCACCATTTTCAAATATTCAGTGTCTTTCATCAGGTCACTGGCCCATACAAATTCGACATGCTTCAAATCTAAATCACACGCTCGCCACACTTCGATAAGGTATTTTCCCACTTTCTGTATCTTCTCCAAATCGCCGCCCATTTTATTGTTGGCCCAGGCATGCCAATCAGCCACAAACATTTTGAAGATACAGCCCGCCTTGGTCATCTTGTTGATATTGATTGCACGCAAAAGACCTTGCGCGATATGAATATTGGTTCCAGAAGGTTCAAATCCATCGTAGGCAATGAGCTGTTTTTTTGTTTCGAGAAGCTCCGTTAATTCTTCTTCGGTAATTATTTCTTCACCAACTTGTTTGATGAGGGAAATGCGTTGTTCTATGTCCATAATCGCGAAAGAGATAGTGCAGGATTATAAATCTTCCCGTAACATTTATAAAATTCTTGCCAAAAACACTAATTAATACGCGGACGTGCCGGAGTGGCCAAACGGGATAGTTCCTTTGGCATATTGGGTGCTAAATGAGTCCAGACTCAAGTCGTTTGAGTGAAGAGGTTTTTAGCCGATGAAATACTCGTGAGCCATCTATTGGCTTAGTGCCTACGCAGGTTCGAGTCCTGCCGTCCGCATTTCCTTTAAAATCAACCAATAGTAACGCTTTCATTCTCCAAAACTATCGGTCTCTTCATATTGCTGCTGCGGCTCTTCCGGTTCCTGCAGTTCTTCTTTCTTAAAGCTGGCATATTTTGGCTCGTATGCTGGCCGCTCCACTTTTTCCACCATTTCAGCAAACCCTACTTTAGGCAGCACTTTGGTGATCCTAATTTTAACATAATCCCCTTGCTGTACACCTGGGACAAAAACGACAAATCCTTTGACTTTGGCAATGCCATCGCCTTTTCCGCCAACAGCATTGATGCTCACATCATATGTTTCTCCCACATTTACGGGTGGTTGTTGCTGATTCATGTAGATAGACCTCCAATAGTTATACTTATTATTTTTATAGTATATAAAAAGTTAGAAATCATGGCAAAAAAGGAAATAGTTCATGGGGGTCATTAATAAATCCATAAAGAAGCTTTATTATATAAATGTTTGCGGAAACAGTATCTATTTGAGTATATAAAAGATTAAAAAGACCAGGACTCCTATATAAAAAATGGATCCTTTAACGGAACTTCGAGCAGCGCAGCACGACAAAAAAGGCTCAGAGGATACGGTTTCGGAACTCCTTGCGGCACTCCAAGAACAAATCAAAGGCGGCCAATCAACTGGTGATCCCATTACCGATGTTGTAATTCTAGAATTTGAGGGACGAAAAAGTGCCGAAGACAAAATCAGGTCTTTAGATGCCAGTTTACGGGAACATAAAGGCGAGTTGGTGGCTCTGCAAGAAGATTATCATTTTTCATGGGGGAATGAAGGGTGTTTTGGAGGCGGGCATTCCAGAAGTCCATCTCAGCTCCTCGTTGGCCGAGTTCAAGAACCTTGTTTAAAATTCTATAACACTACAAACTGGGTTGAAAAAATATTGGGTAAACATGTCGATGCCGAAATTTGTGTTGATCCTTTACTCACCATTCGTGGAGATGGAAAAGAGCACGCCAATGACCCTGTTCTGGTACTTCGCCAAAAGCCTTCTTTAGAGCGCCAGAAGAATATTCCATTATTGCTAGGGCTGTATGTTGGCCTTCGTACTTCCGATATGGCGCAGGCTCGCATTGAAGCGATTACTGGCGCAAGACCATCGGGATTTTTCGGAGAAAGTGCGAGCACAAGTTGCTATAACTATACGCTGCACGTGGGTACACCAGCAGTTGATGCACTCTTTGAAGAGCTTAGCTTAATATGGCTTTTATCCATAAAAGAAAGACCTAAAGCAAAGGAGGAGTTTTATCCCCAACAGCGAACATTATTATTAGATGAGACAGCGTGCAGAGCCTACTTTGATCAGAGAGAGCAACAAAAAGCAACTGCGAAGCTCGCCAGTGACAATACCTTACTCGAAACATTATTACAGGCAACATACAACACCCGCGGGGTGGTAAAGGACACCGGCTTAAAAGTGCAAGCGGATATAGCGAAACTACTTGAGCAAGCAGTGGAGAAGAACTTACATACGCAAGACAGAATATTTGCCCCAACATATTGGCCAGGCGTAGAGATACATGTTGGGGAAGTGGTGCAAAACTGGTGCAAGGACTATAAGATAGAAATAAAGTAAAAAAGTAAAACTAATTTATTTCCCGCCCATTCTCACAAATACTCCGGCTTTGTATTGTGTTGGCAATCCTTTACCATAATCAACTTCAGTGGCAGCGCCTACAGTAAACCCGTCAGCAACTTTTAATCCCAGATGCGCGCGGCTGCTTCCTTTCCTCACTTGTTCATTTGCCCACACTACTTGCTCGGCTTCTGCGGAAATTCTTGCGGTAAGTGGATGTGAAGCATTCAGTAGCAGTTCTCCTAATCGCGGAGATTCTATGCTCGAAGTTAACGCAGCATATCCTTTACCTGCTCCTAATGCCGTTGAATATGATACACCTGCTTGCGGCACCAGTGTATCTTCTGCCAATCGTCCCTGTCCCACCAATCGAAATCCTGCCAGATCACCGATGCTCAATTCATTTTGCATGAACGAGGCATTCTTATCATCGTAGCCGCGAAATCGCCGTACTCTGGTGAAATATTGCAGATTGAGATCTTCGTCACCGATTCCCGTGCCGGCTTTGACTTCCAAAAGCACGCCTTTCTGGCTGCCAAAAGTTTCGACGCTGACTTTATCGGCGTGAACTGGGGTGACATATATGGCTAAGGCTGTAAGTCCGGCTATTGCTGCTGCAATTCGTTGTGCTAAAAAGTGATCATTCTTTTTTACCATTTTTTTTCTCCAATCATTGGATCAATTGTCCAACGAGCTTTTATTTTTTTAATGATATTTTTCATTGTAGTTCTCTTCCCGTAAATTCATACAAGAATAGTTCATTTTGGAAATCATTTAATCCTGATAATGGAAGTATCTGTTGACAAACTGCTTCCAACTTGTAACCATTTTTTTGAGCAATCTCTTTTATTCGTTCTGGATGTGCATAATTACTTGAACCCAAAAGAAGCCTTCCATTATCTGTAAGATGGTCTGTTGCTTGTGCAACATATCTTTGTAGGCCTTCAAAATCCGGATCAAATGCAGCTCGTAAAAGAATCTCCTCTGGTTTGTATTCAAGATTAAATGGATGATTCCAGAGAATAATATCAAATCTCTCATCTTGAGCTAAACCACTATAAATATCTCCTTGAATAACTCTTCCTTCTAAATTATGTCTTTTCAAGTTTTCTTTTGTGTTAGCAACAGCTTCTGGGTTGATGTCGGTTGCTGTAACGCTAGATGCACCATTAAGACCTGCCCAGACGGTCGCCAAACCAGTACCGGAACCAACCTCAAGAAATGATCTCCCGCGGACCATCTCCCCAACTTTACTGGCATACCATTCACTATCTCTGAAATACTTTGGAGAAAAAACCCCTGGGAACACAATTATACCTATACCTAAAGTATCACTCTCCCAGCCATATCTCTCTCGATGACCAGCGATTTGGCTAAAGACCCCGTACAATTCCCGAAACCAATCTATTCTATTCATTTTAAATCACCTTTGGCGGGAGTTGCTTGCATTTTGTCCTCTATTATCGTTCGCTTTGGATGAGTCGTTCCAATGCTGATGGAAACATCAAATCAGTAAGCAGGACCTTCTTCCCACTCAAAGAATCTACTGCGGAGGCAAAGTCCGCGACGACGGTAAGATTGTGCCCGGCCAGCAAGACATAAGCTGCCTCTATGTGTCTGGGATCATCTTCCACGACTAAAATATCATATTTGGTTGAATTAATCATTTTGTGTCACCTTTTTTGTCGGTTTGTTGTCACTTTTTAATACTCAATTAAAATAAACAATATTTAAATATTACCTACCCCATAAGGGGGAGTAATGGCCATTAAAACAGAACTATTAGAAGAAATAGGCTTAACTAAATCGGAAATCAAAGTATATCTGGCTTTATTAGAGCTAGGCTCGGCCAGCTCTGGCCCCATCGTAGACAAGTCAGGCGCTTCTTCTTCTAAAATCTATGAGATTCTGGAAAAGCTGATTCAAAAGGGATTGGTGAGCTACATCATCAAATCCGGTATCAAATACTTTGAGGCAGCCGAGCCGCAGCGAATCTTAGAATACGTACAGGAAAAAGAAAAAAAGCTTCAAGACCAAACAAGAAAAATAGAAGAATTACTTCCAGAACTTGAATTGAAACGAAAATTATCCAAATATAAAAGTGAAGCCACTATCTACAAAGGGATGAAAGGCCTGGAAACGGCATTTAAAGATATTTTTCAAGTTCTCACAAAAGGAGACACCAATTATGTTTTTGTGGTGGGAGAATTAGATGAACGCATGAACCAATTCTTCAAGCGGCAATATGAACTGCGGGCAAAAGCAGGCATTAGGACGAAAACTATCTTTTCGGAAGCAGGAAGGCCATATTATGAGTCGAGAAAAACAACTCCTCTTTTTGAAGGCAAAGTGATTGGCACCACCACGTCTCCTGCCACCATCAATATTTATGGGCATAAAGTGAACATACGCATGGGTACATCAAAAGATGTTCTATGTGTGGTCATCGATAATAAAGAGTTGGCCGATTCCTTTTTAGAACAATTTGAGAGATTGTGGGACCAGGACACCATTGTCAGCAAAGGCATGAAAGCATTGATCGATACTCTGAAAAGATTTGTTGATGAGATTAAACCAGGAGATACTTTTGATGCTTTGGGAACTGCTTTTGGCGTGAAAGGAAATGAACAACAATGGGCTCATGCCCTTCACGAATTTCATCAATACCGATTGCAAAAAGGGATTAAAGCAAGGTGGCTCTTTCGACAAGGAAGCATGCCAATAATAGAGAAAAATAAACAGAATTATACCTTAGGGGAGATTAAATTCTTACCGTATAAAACAGAATCTCCGGTTCCCGTCGCTATACATCCTTATAAGGAACGCACCTTGTTAATTATCCAAGAGAAAGAGCCCACCATCATTACGATCAATAATAAAGAAGTGACGGAATCATTCCATAAACATTTTGAATCCATCTGGAACCAGGAGGTGACCGTAGGATATGGATTTGAGGCCTTCGAGCGCGAATGGACTTCTTTGTTCGATGAACTTATGCCCGGCGAGAGTTACGATGCTTTAGGTGCTGCATTTGGTATCCTTGAGAATGAAGCGCAATTTGTCAATTTTTTTAAGAAATTACATGAAAACAGGATTGCACGAAAGATCAAAAGCAGGCTTCTTTTTAGGCCGGGAGCCCTGACCGTTGTTGAAAAGTATGGGTTGAAAAATCTCTACAGCAAAGATCTGCAATACAAGACACTCCCATTAGAATCTGAATCCCCGGTGGAAATATTCGTAGCCAAAGAAAGGACCATCCTTCTCGTGCAGAAAAAAGAGCCCGTGACCATTACGATTCGAAACAAAGAAATTGCCGAATCATTTAAACAGCATTTTAACCATCTGTGGAACCAAGAGATTAGAATTCTTCACGGCATGGATGGGATAAAAACTGTCTTTGAAGATATTCTGGCGTTCGGGGAATGTGACTTTATCGGAGCACGAGGATATTTTGTCGACAAAGCACCAAAAAGTTATATCGATGATTGGGAGCAGCGAGCGATACAGCGAGGACTGAAGATTAGAAACATTGTTGATCCTGAAGTAAAAGGGCGAAGGATAACCACCTTTCCTTTTATCCAGACAAAATATACTCTTACCAAAGAATTTAGCACGTTAAGCGTGTTCTGGATATACGGAGAAAAAGTCGCAATTACCAATTGGATGGATAAAGAACCGTTTATCATTGTGATTGAAAACAAGAATCTCAATAGGGCATATCGGCAGCAATTCGAACTGCTGTGGAACCAGCGCATGGTTTCGTTTGAAGGAGAAGCTGGCGTTCGGGCAGTCTTTGATGACATGCTCAATTACAAAGAGGTTTATTTCATCGGTGGAAACGGAGGGATCAAGAAATATTTTCCCCAGTATTGGGAGGAACATAATAAAGAACGAGTGAAGAAAAAAGTAGTGTGGCATGACCTCATCGATGCCACCAGACTATCAGAGTTATTTCCCGGACAGAAATTAACGAAAGTGCCATATTATCAATACAAAATCCTGCCTCTGGAGTTAAGCAGCCCTCACGTCATTGCCTTTTATGGTGATAAAGTTGCCAATATCATTTGGAGAGAAAATACGTTGGTAACCATCATTGAAGATAAAGAAATTCGCGAAGGGTATCAGAAATATTTTGAGTATTTGTGGAAAGCGATAAAGAGGTAAACAACCCATGAATAT
>CAYOKQ010000018.1:0-10580 GCA_964404595.1 uncultured Methanosarcinales archaeon
GGTTCAACCAGAGCATCGTTCTATTTTTATAATACGAAAGAAGAAATAGATGTATGGCTGAAAGCGTTGGTCCAAATCACTGCTGCTCAAATCGCCATTGATCCTTTAGAGATATCGAATGCCCCTTTAACCGAAGAGCAAGAGATGTATAAAGAAAATATTCTTGATCATTATAAACATCCGCGCAACAAGAAAGTGCTGGAAAAATATACTTTTACCCATCAGGAACACAATCCTTTGTGCGGAGATGAAATTAAATGCTATGTGCTGCTCAACCATACCGCTATCAAAGACATTTCATTCACCGGGCAAGGGTGTGCCATTAGCCAGGCCGCCGCATCCCTGCTTACTGAAGAAATAAAAGGAAAACCGATTGAACAGCTCACTAAAATGGGGCCGTGGGATGTGTATAACCTATTGGGTATCCCCATCAGCCATACCAGAAGCAAATGCGCCTTGTTAGCGTTAAAAACAATTCAAAATGGAGCCGAACATGCTAGAAATTAACGATCTGCACGTAGAAGTGGAAGGAAAAGAAATTATTAAAGGAGTTTCACTTACGTTTCATCCGGGCAAGGTGCATGTACTGATGGGTCCTAACGGCAGTGGAAAATCCACTTTAATGCTGGCCATCGCAGGACATCCCAAATATAAAATTACTCAAGGTAAAATAATTTTGGAAGAAGAGGATATCACTCATGCTAAACCAG
The DNA here is from genome assembly GCA_964404595.1 of uncultured Methanosarcinales archaeon. GTDB lineage: Archaea > Nanobdellota > Nanobdellia > Woesearchaeales > GW2011-AR9 > CAYJXA01. Next base: position 711 of record CAYOKQ010000018.1, read on the forward strand.
AAATAAGAGCAAAGAAAGGATTATTTTTATCATTTCAATATCCGGCCGAGGTACAAGGAGTTACGATCAGCAATTTCTTACGCACAGCAGTAAATTCCAAAAGAGAAAAACCATATTCCGTGGTTGAATTCCATGGGTTGTTAAAGAAAAAAATGGCCGAATTGAAGATGGACCCGAACTTGGGCAAAAGAGACTTAAATGTCGGTTTTTCTGGCGGGGAGAAAAAAAGGGCAGAGATCCTGCAGTTGATGCTGCTAGAACCCCAATATGCCTTTCTGGATGAAACTGATTCAGGATTGGATATTGATGCGATGAAAGTTGTCGCTGAGGGAATTAAAAAGATTCATCAGGAACAAAAGATGAGTATTATTATGATTACACATTACAATCGATTTTTGGAGTATTTTATGCCGGATGAGGTAAGCGTCATGTCCGCGGGTAAAATAGTAGCGCAGGGAGATGCATCCTTAGCGAAAAGAATTGAGAAAGAAGGGTTTGAGAAAATTGGAGGATTGGCATGATCACCAAAGAAGAATTAATTGAGGAAGTATTCAAAAAATATGTCGATCCTGAAATAGGAATTGATATCTGGACTTTAGGGCTCGTATATAAAGTCGAACTTGAAGAAGATAAAGTAAAGATCCTGCTGACTTTTACCTCGCCTTTGTGCCCCTATGGCCCGCAGATGGTGGAGGAACTGAAAGAGATGATTATTAATAAGAGAGCTAAAGAAGTGGAGATAGAAGTTACTTTTGACCCGCCTTGGCAGCCTTCTGAAGAATTGAAAGAAATGATGGGGATGGGATGATTCAAAATCTATGAGAATATTTTTCCAGTGCTATTTTCCCATTCACAATCAAAATTCTTTCCTGCTGTAACAAGCCCATCTTTTGAGCAATTTCTTTCCCTTCTTTCTTCCCTTTAAACCCGCCAATACTTCCATCACTCTTTACTACTCTATGACAAGGTACGTTTGGAGCATAAGGATTACAGCGCAGCGCCTGGCCGATGGCCTGATATCCCTTCGTATTCAACTGCCGCGCAATTTCAGCATAGGTCGTCACTTTCCCTCTCGGAATCTTTCGGCATATAGAATATACTTTTTGTGCAAAAAAACTTACTTCTTCCATTTTTGCTGTAGAAAATCTTTGACCTGGCCATTGCCCTGCGCCTGCGCCTGCGGACCCAAAGCATAATATGTTTTCTCTACTAAACTTCCCCACGAAAAATCACCTTTTTCCTGTTCGACTTTATGGATGGCGATTTCCTGCGTTTGAATCCCTTTTCGTAAATGATAATAAATGCTGCGCTGGGTTACCTTGGAGAAAACTTCGTTATAAATCTTAGAGATTTCATAGCCATACCCTTGGCCTAAATGATGCAATATTTCAACAACATTTTGGCGAATAATACTTTTGGTCGGTCTTCCCCTTTTCATGAATAAAATAGAAAAGAAGAAAGGTTATAAAGGTTTTTGTTTTTATTTAGCTATGGATAAAGATAAACAAAAATCCATTGCCAAGCAGCGAATAGATATTTTGTTTTCACAGGCAGAGCGGATTTTTAATGAAGATAAAACGCTGGCGAACCGCTACGTGCAGCTTGCCCGCAAGATTGCCATGAAATTACGGCTGCGCATGCCTGGCAATCTCAAGCGACGATACTGTAAGTTTTGCTATTCTTATCTTCAGCCCGGGGTAAATTCGCGTTCACGGATACGGCAGGGCAAAGTTATCATTTCCTGCTTTGAGTGTAAGAAATTTATGAGAATTCCGGTGCGGTAAAATTTACATCCACTATTTCATTAATACTACACTTTCAGGCACATAGGTAAACTTGTACTCTTCAAAAACCAATAGAGCTTCGTGCTGCTTGATGATGTCTCCGAAATGTTCTCTAATTTCCATGAAAATCTGCCGGAATTCTTTGGCTGATTTTGCCATCAATTCAAATTGGAGCCGATTCGGTTCAGCCAACCGACAAATAAAGAAAATAGCATCATTGTCCCTTAAAAAGGAAATTAAAGCCTTTCTTCTTTTATCCCCACTCGGTTCGAGCCAAAGATTGACGATATACCAATCATACCCTAAAAGGGAGATATTAAGACTGGGTCGAAACGATTCAACGATGCCTTGTTTAATCATTCTTTTTATCCTATAAATAACTGTGTCCAGAGAAACCCCTATTTTTTGAGCAACTTCGGAAGAAGGAATCCTGGCATCCGTATTCAATATCTGTAAAATCTTTTTATCTTCCTCATCAAATTTGACCGTTTCTTTACTCCTCGCTATAGATTGTATTTCGATTTTTTTCCCTTTCTCTTTGAAAAGATAGGCATGGGGCTCTGAAATTAATTCTAAAGCCGCAGCAACAGAGTATTCGGCCAAATTTTCTCCGATAATGGCCATGAAAGTATCAAGTAGTGAACCATATTCTTTATTATCACGAGCATAAAATTCAACGAAAATATCCCAATTGCCAATGCAGGATAAGACGAGGATGGTTGATTTTGATTTCACCAGCGATTCAATTATTTCCTTTTCCCGGGCCGTGCTTATTTTTTCCAGTTTAAATCGCACCACATACACCTCCCAGCTAATTTTAAATGGATTAACCACTGGGATTATCCCCCGCAGCAGTTGTCTTTCCTGCATCCGCTTAAGGTGGTAATGAGCAACTTCTTTGGAAATCCTGGCGGCTTTGGCTATTCGGGACAAAGGGGCACGCCCATCCCGGAATAATTCTTGAATGATTCGACTATCTGTAGTATTTAATTCCATTTTACATATTAGTCGCACTTTATATTTAAATTTTACGATTCTGTTAATATTATTAAGCGAATATTTTATATAAATTGTATATTATTACTTACAAATAACAAAAGGTTGCCACTATGATGAACACTAAAATAATTAACAGAGAACGGCTGGAACAGCCGGAATTGCTCAAGCGGGCGTATGCGCTCCAAAAGCTGGAAAGGGATGCTCGAGAGCATTTCCATCGGTTAGGCGGACTGCCTGAACCAAGCATCGGCCAACTTATGGGCTTACGACGCGTAGTGCAAAACGGAGGATTAGAACGAGTCATTCCCTTAGAACTCGTAAAACAGGCTGCTTATCTTCTGGGATACAATGACCAACGGTATCTTCAATATTTTAATAACGCTGATGCCCAGAATTTAATCAAAGTAGTTAATCTTTACGGATTGAGCGGCATCTCTTCCGAAACATTTGAAGAGGATATAGAATCAAAACTATGGACGTCGACAAGAGTGTATGACTGCCGGAAAAAAACCAGAAGAACGTACACTGGTTATAGAGGAGATGTCTATTTATACTATGAAGTAGAAATGGCTTTTTTAGAATTACATTCTGAGGGAAAATTGTTGATGGAGATTGATAAACCAGTAGATCCAGAACACGATGGATCCTACGATCGTTTTGATAGAGCGACAGAGCTGGGCTGGAGGAGTGTGATTGTAGGTGATCTGCTGGATAGATTTCTATCGAAAAAGCAAGAAAAACCCATCATTTGGGGTGGATTGTAAAACATGACTGAAAAAAGGCTGCGGGAAGCTCGTCGAGAAGCGGACTCTTACATAGGAATGTACGCGGATTATGGTGGAATTCCTCTGCTTACCTGCCCAGTAAGAATGATTAAATGTAATGAAAGAAAGTTATATCAATTATTTAAAATCATAGTTGAAAAATCGGATAGACCTTCTTTAACCGAGGGTGTCACCATTAATTATTATAGTGTTACTTATGATCGAGGATTTGCTCACATGAGAAAATTTATGAGAGATACTGGCTGGCGTGGCGATGCGGCGATGGATATTATTGAACCGTCGTTGAAAAATATCCCCGGTTTGGAAAAAAAGATAAAAACATTTCTGGCGAAGAAATAAAAGGGACCATTCTATAAATTTATTTTCTTCTTCGTTGATAGAATTCTGCTTACTTCAGAAAAATTCGAGAGAAAAATATTTAAAGAAGAAAATAAATAAGACTTTATGGAAAAACGAGCTGCCGTTTCACCAACAGTATTATTGCTGGATATCATTGCGTTTGTCGTTGTTATAGGTGGTGCCTTGTTAACTCGTTTTGCCGCATCAGAACCTATTGCCATTATCGGAGGTATCTTAGCATCTATCGGCATCGGATTGCTTGCGTTATCAAGATGGGTGGGAAAATGACCTTAACTATAGTTGAAATTTGGATCTTGCTGGCAGAGTCTATTGGAATGTTAATCGTAGACCGAAGAATTCTTTCTCTATACGTGCCACTAGTCTTATTGACCATTGTCTTATTTTTCTTCTTTCCACGATAATTTCGCAAGAATTATTGTCATAATTTCATTCATCTTTTTTTGCCCATCAATGACTAAATCTGCATATATTTTTGTGGGCAGACCATATTTTCGATCTTCCGGAATGACACTCAACCAGCGCATTAACATCTTTAATCTTGTGTGCACTCATTTGGATGAAGATTTCAATAGGGGCGACTTTAATCTTAACTTGAGAACTATTGGCATTTAGATAAATTGATTATTTCTTTCTGAGAAACTTTTTCATCATCAAAGTCTATTCGAATAACCGGCATCTTACCTCTTCTCCAGCAGCACTTTCCTCTCCACTCTTGCCACAATTCTCCTAATCTCCTGCACCGCATCCACATTGGCAGAAATAGAATCAACACCTTGATGCACTAAAAATTCCGCCATCTCCGGGCGTGAACCGGCCTGCCCGCAAATGGAAGTTATAACATTATATTTCTTACATACTTTAATGACTTTGGCAATTTCTCCGAGAACGGCCGGGTGCATTTCGTCAAAATGTTTAGCTATTTTCTGGTTGTTTCTATCGATTCCTAAAGTCAGCTGCGTTAAATCATTGGTGCCAAACGAGACAAAAGAAATGCCTTCCTTGCACACCTCTTCCATGATCCAGCATACTGCCGGCGTTTCTACCATGATGCCGAATTGAATGTCTTTCACTGGTTCTAATCCCGCGTGCCGCATGATCTGCTTTGCTTTGTGGATCTCTTCCACACGAATCACAAAAGGCAGCATCACTCCCACATTAGTAAATCCTTCATCATGCAACTCTTTAATAGCGCGAAATTCGGCTTTGAGTATTTTTGGTTCGTCTAATAACCGACGTATGGCGTGCCAGCCAATCATCGGATCACTTTCACTGGGCTCTTTATCGCCGCCTTTTAAATTGCGATATTCATCACTGCGCATGTCCGAGCAGCGCACCCACACTGGTTTTCCTTTAAAAGCCTGGGCTATTTTTCGAATTCCATTCTTGAGCAATAAGACATATCCTTGTTCTTTCTGCCGCCGGATGTAATCTGCCGGATGCACTCCGCCTTGAGCGATGATAATTTCCAGGCGCACTAGACCGACACCATCTGCGCCAGTTGCTGCAGCTGGCCCTGCTTTTTCCGGAAGATCGAGAATGCATTTAATTTCGGTTGCAGTAAGCAAGTCTTCAGTTACGGTAGGTTGAGCGATAAGTGGTTTTGTTTCTGCAGCTTTGATTTCTATTTTTCCTTCATACACCAAACCGCGGGTTGCATGCACTGTTACTATTTCTCCTTCTTTAAGCAGCCCGGTGGCGTGCTCCGTTCCCACAATGCAAGGAGTGCCCATTTCCCGGGATACAATTGCCGCGTGACATGTCATACCCCCTTCGTCAGTAATAATAGCTCCAGCTTTTTGCATTGCCGGTACCATGTCAGGCATAGTCATTTTGGTGACAAGTACATCACCTTTTTGAATACGGCCAACCTCAGTTGCATCTTTAATGATTCGAACTGGACCAGTAAAAACGCCCGCAGACGCCGTTTCACCTTTTAATAATATTTTTCCTGATTCCTCTTGGATTGCCGGCCGTTCTTCTTTCTTTTCTTTAAACGTGGTTACTGCTCTGGTCTGCACAATATACACGTTCCCTTTTTCCACTGCCCACTCGATATCCTGGGGACGGCCATAATGCTCTTCTAATCTTTTTCCCAGCCGGGACAATTCCTGGATCTCTTTGTCTGTCAATACCTGCCGTTCTTGAATCTCTTTTGGAATTATTTTGGTCTCGTTTGTTCCAAGAGATGTGCGAAACAGCCCTTTCTCTTTCTTCCGGATCTCTATTTTCTGAATGTCACGGTTTTTTTTGCCTACAATATACATATCAGGGTTCACTTCGCCACCGACGATAAATTCTCCCAGCCCATAGATTGCCTCAATGATAATTTCATCTTCTTTGTTGGTGGCCGGATTGACAGTAAACATAATCCCTGATTTGTCAGCATTGACCATTTTCTGCACGATGGCTGAAATCAAGACTTTGCTGTGATCGAACTTCTGCTTCTCTCGATAATAGATAGCCCGTGCCGTAAACAAGGAAGCCCAGCAGTCGCGTACTGCACGGACGACTTGTTCTTTTCCCTTCACATTCAGGAACGTTGCCTGCTGGCCCGCAAAAGAGGCACTTGGCAAATCCTCGGCCGTTGCTGAACTGCGCACTGCCACAAAAACTTCTTTTGATTCAACCAATGATGTGACTTCTTTTTCCGCACCCAGCAATTCATAGTTGATCATAATCTCTTCAGCGATATCTTCGGGAACGGGAGTTGAGGAAATTAACTTTTGAATCTGATCGGCTCGCTGCTGCAGCGTGTCAGTGTCTTCAATGTTGAGTCCTTGCAGCAGCAACTGAATCTTGTCGGTAATTTTAGTTCGGTTGGTAAATTCACGGTAACACTGCGCCGTCACCGCAAATCCGTTGGGGACAGGAAGATGTAACTTAAACATAATTCCTAAATTCATACCTTTCCCACCAGCTACGGGGAGAGAATTTTCATCTAAGTCTTTAAACCAGGCAACGTATTTGGACATATAACACCTCTTAAGATGGTTTAAACAAGAAGTTCTTATTAATTCTTTCGATTTATATTCTCAAAGATAATTTTCCAACACCTTTTTAAACCAGCTTAAAATTCTTCTTTCATGCCCATTGAAATATGCAGCATCAGCGGCTTTAGCAAGACCGAAGGAAACTCCGTCGCCATCAAAGTAGATGAGGAAGTAGTCATTCTCGATATGGGTTTGAGCATGAGCGATTATGTACGTTACACGGAAGATCGTGAAGATATCACCCCCAAAACCTACAAAGAATTACTCAAAGTCAACGCTGTTCCAGATTATGACCATATTGAAGACTGGAAGAAAAAAGTTATTGCCATTGTTCCGAGCCATGGCCATCTGGATCATATCGGCGCCGTTCCTTTTGCCGCGCCCATATTCAAAGATGCACCCGTCATCTCCACCCCTTACACTATCGAGATCATTAAAAGTATCGTGCGTGATGAGAGGATGGAACTGCCTAATCGCCTGATTCCCGTCAACCCCAATTCTTCCTATAAATTATCAGATAAAATTACCCTCGAATTTGTCCATATCACCCATTCCATTTTGCATACCGCAGTCATTGTGCTGCATACCCCTTATGGAAAGATCATGTACGTCAACGATTTTAAACTTGATGATCATCCTCTTATCGGAAAAAAACCAAATTATGAGCGCCTGCGTGAGTTAGGAAAAGAAGGCATCCAATTATTGATCGTCAATTGCCTCTATGCCCATGAACATAAGAAATGCCCCTCTGAATCGGTGGCACGGGAGATGCTTAAAGACGTCATGCTGGGCGTGAATAGCCAAGGCAAAGCAATAATTGTAACGACATTCTCTTCACACTTAGTCCGGCTCAAAACCATCATTGAATTGGGCAAAAAATTAAATAGAAAAATCATTTGTATTGGCCGATCATTAGAGAAATACATCCAGGCAGCAGAACGGATCCAACTGGTGGAGTTTTCCCAGGATGTTACTTTAGTACGATACAAAGATAAAGTGGCCAAAGAATTACAGAAAGTACAGCGCGAAGGAAAAGATAAATATTTAATTATTTGTACCGGACATCAGGGTGAGCCTCGATCAGTGCTCTCCAGATTAGTACGTGGAGATTTGCCCTTCCAATTTGAATCGGGAGATATTGTGGTGTTTAGCTGTAATGTTATTCCGGTGGAGCCAAATAAAAGCAACCGCATTGCCTTAGAACAGGCGCTATCTGCCAAGAATGTGCGCATGTTTCGGGATGTGCACGTCTCGGGGCATGGAGCGCTCGAAGACCATCGGGACCTGTTGGAAATGATTAAGCCTGCACATATTATGCCAATTCATGCGGAGAATGCTAAAGCGCAGATGCTCGCCGATTTAGCTTCTCAATTAGGATTTAAGAGTACTCATATCATGCAGGATGGGAAAAGATTAAAAATAGGGTAAGGTTCTAAGAAATCTATGAGGATTGGGATAATTGGTTCGATGCAGTTCACTGAAAAAATGTTAGAAGTAAGAGACCAACTTGTTCAACAAGGGCACGATGCTTTTCTCACTACCTTAGCTACACCTTTTATAGGAAAGTCAGATATAGAAAAAGAAACTATTAAACTTCATCAAAAAAATAATCTTGATGCTATCCGAGAGTTCTGGAGATTGATGCAGGGGGCTGATGCGGTTCTGGTTCTCAATTACGATAAACAAGGTATTCAAAATTATATTGGGGGCAATACTTTCATGGAAATTGGGTTTGCTCACATTCTCAACCAGAAAATATTTCTTTTAAATCCTATTCCAAATATCTCTTATTATAAGACTGAAATTGAAGCAGTTAAACCTATCATTCTTAATGGGGATTTACACAAAATTCGATAAATTACTCACAACACTACTAGAAAACAATAAATCTTATAAAGCCTTTATCCTCTGGAGAAGAGATGAAACTGGCTTTAGCAGAACCTCGTTACTTTAAGGACAGCATCTCCATCATTTCTGAGCTGGTGAGCGAGGTTAAGATACGAGTTCAAAAGGAAGGCCTGGAGGTAGTGGCCATGGATCCGGCCAATGTGGCCATGGTTATTTTCAAGCTCCTGAGCAGCTGCTTTACCCAGTACAATGTCCAAGAACCGGAAGAAATAGCCGTCAATCTTGCCAGCGTAAAACAAATACTACGCCGGGCAAATGCTGACGACATGCTAACTTTAGAAACAACCGACGATAATAAACTTAAAATCCAGTTAAAAGGAACGACTACCAGATCATTTTCAATCCCCACCTTAGAGCTGGAAGAGAAAGAACAACGCGTGCCGGAATTGATATTTCCCATGCGCGTGGATATGAATTCACAGTTGCTAAGCAGTTCCATCGAGGATGTAAGTGTAGTTGCTGAGTCCGTTACGTTCTTAGGTGAGAAAACACAGCTTTCCATCAAAGCGGAAGGAGATTTGTCCAAAGCTTTCATTGAAATACGGCCAGATGATGAAACCCATATTAAAACTGATTCTGCTGACAAATTTAAAGCGAAATATTCTTTGGAATACCTGAAGAAAATGATCGCCGGCGGGAAATTGAGCGATAGGGTGACATTATATTTTAACAATGATTATCCTTTGAAGTTAGAGTATAAAGTGGTGGACCGATTGTTACTGAGTTTTATTTTAGCTCCGAGGGTGGATAATGATTAATCGATGGAACTCAACTTCTTAACTTATACCCTTTCTTAAACAAATATATGCACCACACAAAGAATACTGCAGTGAGTATAAGCACCAAGAGCATAGATAACCATAACGGCACATCGCTTGTGCCTAGAAAACCGTATCGAAACCCGTCCACCATATACAAAATGGGATTAAACCGGGCTAAGTCCTGCCACAGCGCGGGAAGCATATGAATAGAGTAAAACACGCCCCCCAAATAGGTTAAAGGAGTAATGACAAACGTTGCAAACACGTTCATCTGATCAAAATT
>CAYOKQ010000018.1:10590-25207 GCA_964404595.1 uncultured Methanosarcinales archaeon
AATCCCGTGGCGATCCCTGCAAAAGAAAAGAGTAAAGAGACCATAACCATAAAATATACGAGAACAAATACACTATAAATATGAATGCTGGTGAATAACAGACTCACTGCCAATATGCTTAAGCCCACTAAAATTCCACGCAATATGCCTGCTGCTGTCAACGAAGCAATAATTTCCCAGTAAGAGAGCGGCGCTACCAGCAACTCCTGGACATTCCCTTGAAATTTAGAAATATATAGAGAACTGGAAGTATTCATGTATGCACTCATGATCACCCCCATCATCAGCAATCCGGGAAGAATAAATTCTAAATATGAAATGCCAGAGATGTCAGTAATGCGAGAGCCCAGCGAATAACCGAAAATAAGGATGAAGAGTAAAGAGGTGATGATCGGAGGTACAATAGTTTGCTGCCAGACTCGCAAAAAGCGCCGGCATTCGCGTTCCGTTAAAGTTAAAAGTCCAATGACATTCATTTTCTGGTTAAATGTAAAAATACATCCTCCAAAGTGGTTCTTCTGGTTTCCAATTTCTTTATTTTTATGTGCGCTTTATGTAATGCTTCTAAAATTGTACTATAAGCCTGTTTTTGAGAATCAAATTCTAATTGCAAGGTGCTGCTGGTCAAAATAGGGTTAAATGGATGCAGTAAAGCGGGAAGGGCAGATATTTCTTCTGATAATGTGACGATCACGGTCTCTTTTTCAAGCGCCCCTACCATATTTTCTTTCTTATCCAGCGCAATGATCTGCCCTTTATTGATAATGGCAATGCGCTGGCATAGTTCTTCGGCTTCTTCAATGTAATGGGTAGTGAGTAAAATGGTAATCCCTTCTTGATTTAATTTTTTAAAATAGAGCCACAGCGCTTTTCTCGTTTCTACGTCAACACCGGCGGTAGGCTCATCGAGTATTAGAATTTTGGGATCATGCAGCAATGCCCGTGCAATCATTAATTTTCTTTTCATGCCCCCGGAGAGTTCTTTTACTTTCGCTTGGCGCTTGTCCCACAGATCAAGTTCGCGCAGTATTTTTTCGATTTTTGCTGGACGATCTTTTCGGGCAATTCCAAAATATCCCGCATTAAAAAATAAAACATTGTACACCGTCTCAAAAATATCAAAGTTGAATTCCTGAGGCACTAATCCGATGTACGATCGTGCTTGCACGTAGTCAGTACACACATCTTTGCCAAATAATAAAGCTTCTCCTGCTGATTGATTTACCAGTCCAGCCAAAATGTTAATTGCGGTGGTCTTGCCCGCGCCATTTGGACCCAGCAAAGCAAAGAATTCGCCTGCTTTTACGGTGAGAGTTATTTCACGTAATGCCGTGGTTCCAGAAGAATACGATTTAGTGAGATGAGAAAGAGCAATGGCCGGGAGCATATTTTAAAAAGGTATAAGAAAACTTAATAAACATTGTGTTTCTTTTGATGAAGCGTGGTCTTTATCGAATCTATTTTATGGTATGTATTTTTTCTGGACGCAATCGTGTACAATGTTCTTGCCTGGACTTCTTTTCACAAACTGCAGACACACTGGGCATCAGAATATATCCCCTTAAGCCGGGCTTGGGGATTTTTGTATGCAATCTTTATTTTGTGGTTAGGACTGGCGTTATATAGGCTGCAATTGCTTCCTATCTAGTATATACACTAAATCTTTATAAAATAACTATCTCTTCTTTTTTCTGGTGAATTATATGAAAAAAATAATAATAATATTAATTGGTTTATTAGCAACCATGTTAGTCCTTGGCTGTAGCCCAAAAGAACCACAGATGGCTCCGGAAAGATCGGTAAATTATCCCGAGACTGCTCCAGAAAATAATATTGAGAATGGGGGTATAGAAGAGCCGGCGCAGCGCGTTGTCGAAATCACTGCCTCGGGATTTAGTCCAAAAACGATAGTTATAAACTCTGGCGAGACAGTCTCATTTGTTAACAAAGATGTACAGCCGCACTGGCCTGCATCTAATATGCATCCAGTCCATAACACGTATCCTGGCTCGGGTATTGAAAAATGCCAAAGCAGTGAACGAAATAGTATTTTTGATGCCTGTGGGGAACTGGCACCAGATGAGGAGTTTACCTTCACTTTTACCGAGAAGGGAAACTGGCCTTTCCATGACCATCTGCACCCAAGCCTGATTGGTGTGGTGACTGTACGATAAGAGGGCACTATCCCAAAAGTGAGTGATATTGCGTAGAGCGCTGGCAAGGCCAATATGTTTCCGAAGCTAAGCTACTGCTTGCATCTAAGTTAGATACGGAAAATCTTCCTAAGTGAGATACGATTTTCCGCTTCGGAAACGGCCTGCCAGCGCTCAAAAACCACCACGCCGCGAGCAAGTCCGATTTCCATAGGTTATCTTGTAGGAAATCGGACAATAATTACGTGCAAGCAAAGGCAGTTCCTTGCTCGCTTAGTGGCGGTGGTGGTTTTTGCAATATCACTCACAAAACGGATAGTGCCGATAAGAGGCAAGGTTAATAAATAACCCCACCATCGACAAATCGTGGAGAATAAAAAAGTAGGTGCCGTGCTGGTCGTGCTCACCATTATTTTATTACTTATTTTTCTCTTCATCATTCGTTCGTTAAATCTGGAAATCGAGGCTCTTGGTTGTTATCCTAATGCCGGCTGTCAGAAGATTGAAACCAGCTTGAGCATCACCCATTTCGCTTTTGGTGCTTTTGGCTTCCTGTTTGCGTTGGGATTTTATCTTTTGTTTTTCAGTAAAGGAGAGGACGCTATTGTTCAGCGATTAGAGCAAGACACGACACGGAAATTAGGAGAAGAGAAATTATCTATCTTATTGAAAGGTCTTGATGAATTCGAGAAGAAAGCTTTTATGGCAGTGAGAGAGCAAGATGGCATCACCCAAAATACGTTGCGACTGCGGGTGGATATGTCCAAAGCGAAGTTGAGCCAGGTGCTGTCAGGATTGGAGAAAAAGAATTTGATCCGAAGGGAGCCGCAAGGGAAGAGTTTGGCGATTTATGTGAAGGAAAGGATGTGAGTTAATGGTGTTAACTTCACCAGACTTTACGTCGGGGTCGAGTGTTAGCGGAGCAAGTTGAGAACCAGAAATGGATAAGTTTAAAAAATTCTTTGACTTATTTAGCATAAAATGAGTGAACAGAAGCTAGTCGAGATAATAATCCCCCAAATCCACAGATTAGTAAAACTTATTGATAAATCTGAAAGAAAAAAAGTTCTAAAACATTATTGGTATATGGAAAGAATGTTTGTTTATCCAACTTATGAATATTCTGGAGTTGATGAAGTTGATGAATTTATTGTTAGACTATCATTTTTTTGTAGTGGTATTAGAGAAAGATTAAAAGAGTGTAAGAATAAATCCGATGAAATTAGAGAAGCAAAGAAAGTGTATCAGGATGTATTTCTTACATGTGTTTATAATTTTGAACCAAAAGAAGAGATTGGTAAACTTACTCAAGAATTCCATGATCTTGTAGAAAAATTCTTTAAAAAAGATATTTTAGGTTGTATTTTAGGAATAAGTTTAAAGCGCTTTTGGTTATTCAAAGTAAAGAACAAAAAATATGAGGTTCTTAAAGAAGGAAAGATTATCAAAAGCGGAGAAAGTAGTAAAGAAGGAACAGTAGCAATTGATGGTATTGAAAATGGGGATTATTTATTAAAAATTTACTTTGGTGAAAAAACTAAAGAAAAAGATATTAAAGTCAAAGAATTTTTGTCAGGAATTAAATTAAATTTTATCTAATTTTCTGGTTCTCAATTGAACATAACATCATTATCTCCAAATTACCTCTCCCCTTAAAATTTCTAGCCCTGATGATGAATAAACAGGCCCATACTTTCACCTAAAAACCCCCATAAACAGTCCTTCCTCACAATTTTCCACTTATAGCCATTCTAACGATGTGTGTTTATACCATAATCTATAAATAGAAGGCGTTCATTTCAACATACACAAAACAGGAGGAATATATTATGACAGAACCATCAACAACACCAACGGAACAAAAACCAAATTCAGCTGCACACAAATGGACGGCCTGGGCTGCAGGAATCCAGATCGTATTATTATTAGTGATCGTTTTCCAGCTCAATGGCCTTGGAAATGCAACCATCCAGGGAGCAGCAGTAGGCCTGCCTTCCGCAGGAGCCCCATCAGGAGGAAGTGCACCTTCTCCTACCGTAGATATGGAAGGATTAGTAGACGACGATGACGTCTTAGGAGACGATGACGCACCCGTCACCATTGTTGAATTCAGCGACTATGAATGCCCTTTTTGTGCCAGGTTCCATACCCTAACCTTTGGACAATTAAAATCAGAATACATTGACACCGGAAAGGTAAAATTTGTCTATCGTGATTTCCCGTTAAGTTTCCATCCGCAAGCACAAAAAGCAGCAGAAGCTGCAGAATGTGCTGGTGAGCAGGACAAGTATTTTGAAATGCATGAATTGTTATTTAGCTCGGGAGTGGCAGGAGGAGTTGCCTCTTTTAAGCAATATGCATCACAAATTGGCCTCAACACGGCGAAATTCAATGAATGTTTGGATAGCGGTAAAATGGTGTCAGAAATTAGAAAAGACACTGCCGATGGAGCAGCTATTGGCGTTCAAGGAACACCTGCTTTTTACGTGAATGGGGTAGAAGTGTCGGGAGCACAGCCATTTGAAGTCTTCCAGCAGATCATAGATGGGCAATTGGCGAATTAAGTCTTTTTTTATCTTTTTTCTTTTTTGTAGATAGATGCAGATGATGAAATATATCAATACGATTATTCAGACAAGTAAAGAGGTGTATTCTTCTAGGTGGTATTTTGCGATTACATTCATAGGTGCACTTGTTCTGATGTCCTTGAATGTCCTCTTTCGAAATTATAAATTATTAGTGGATCATTTTTCATTTTCCTTGCTTTTTTCGCTGATCTATGGACTCAGAGCTACTTTTACTCCCCTTGCATTGATATTTCTAGTCACCATTTCCCTACTAGGAGGGATATTAATCTCTTTGACTATTTTCCTTATCCGCCGGCAATTGGCGATGCAGGCATCAATAGGAGCACCTGGTATTTTGATTGCCATTCTTGCGCCTGCCTGCCCCAGCTGCGCCTTAGGGTTATTGGGCTTGTTAGGCGTAAGTGGAGCTATTGCGTTCCTTCCGTTGAAAGGATTTGAGTTTGCCATCCTTGGGGTGGTCTTGCTGCTCATTTCCATCCATTATTTATCTGCTAAAATTATTTCCAAGACTTGTGAAATTAAAAAATAAAAAACCACAATATTTATATATATGAAGCAATATTCATATGAATATGGCATCATGTAAAGACATATCGGGAGCGTACAAGCTCTTCTTTGGCACCCTGGCTAATGATAGCAGATTGAAAATACTCAACACCTTGCGCCACCATCATCAGAATGTCACGCAGATTTGCCAAGAGACCGGATTTGAGCAAAGTCTCGTTTCTCACAATCTCAAAGAATTGGAATACCATGGCATGGTGTTTAAAGAGAAGAAAGGAAAATTTAGGTATTACCGCTTGAATCAGAAAACCATTGCGCCGCTTATAGAGTTGATTGATGCGCATATGAAAGAGTATTGCTGCAAGATTATGGAAGGAAAACGCTAAAGAGGAATAACCACTATGAAAACAACTTTACGCATAACTGGAATGCATTGCGCCAGCTGTTCAACTATCTTAACCAGAGCGCTGCAAAAAGTAGAGGGGGTATCATCGGCGAGTGTTAATTATTCTACTGAAAAGGCAGCGGTGGAATTCAATGAAAAAAAAGTTGATGAAAATGCACTGATTGCCGCAGTCAAAAGCAAAGGATATGGTGCGGACATATACCGCGACTTTGGAAAGGAAGATAAGAATAAGAAAAAGGAATTGCATATTTTAAAATGGCAGGTAATCATTAGCGCTCTTTTTGCCGCTCCTGCTTTAATCATCAGCATGTTTCTGATGGATTTTCCACTGAAAGTATATATCTTATGGGCTCTGTCTACCCCGGTGCAATTTTATATCGGCTGGCCATTTTATAAAGGAACATGGACAGCCCTCAAAAATAAGTCGGCTAATATGGATTCCCTCATTGCCATCGGAACCAGCGCTGCATATTTCTACTCTTTGTATGTTATCCTTTTCTTTGAGAACGGCCATCAATACTTTGAAATCTCAGCAGTATTAATCACTTTTGTCCTTCTGGGCAAATACCTGGAATTGCGGGCAAAAAGCAGAACCAGTGAGGCCATTGCAAAATTACTTAGAATGGGAGCTAAGACCGCCACCGTTATTCGCAAAGGAAAAGAAATGAATGTTCCGATTGAACAAGTAGTTGTGGGGGACCTTATTGTTGTCAAGCCGGGAGAAAAAATACCTGTCGATGGCCTTATTGTTGAAGGGCATTCTGCTGTTGATGAAAGCATGGTGACTGGGGAGAGTATTCCGGTAGAAAAGAAAAAAGGAGATTCGGTTATAGGCTCGACTATCAATAAAGTGGGAACGTTCACTTTCAAAACAACTAAAGTTGGCGGCGAAACTGTTTTAGCCAGAATAGTAAAACTAATTGAAGATGCGCAATCAAAAAAAGCCCCCATCCAGCGCTTTGCGGATGAGGTTTCGGCATATTTTGTTCCTCTGGTAATCGGCATAGCCATCGTAACTTTCCTGGCCTGGTATTTTATATTTTCAGCAACAGCAGAATTTGCCCTGTTAGCAGCAGTAGCAGTCGTCGTTATTGCCTGTCCATGTGCTTTAGGTTTAGCTACCCCTACTGCTATCATGGTGGGAACCGGAAAAGGGGCATCTTATGGAATCCTGATCAAAGGTGGAGATGCATTGGAGAGCGCTCATAAGTTAAAATATGTTATTTTTGATAAGACTGGCACCATTACCAAAGGGAAGCCGGCAGTTACTGAAATCGTGCCCATACAAAAAGTATCGGAACAAAGAGTATTGGAAATTGCCGCCAGCATGGAAAAAAGTTCTGAACACCCCTTGGCCGAAGCCATAGTGGCAGAAGGAAAAACAAGAAAAATATCCTGGAATAAAGTGACTCATTTTCAAGCGTTAGTTGGAAGAGGAATAAAAGCAAAAATTGCTGGAAAAGAGTATTATCTGGGAAATCCGAGATTGATGAAAGAAAAAAAAGTTTCACTTGCTGGCTTTACTGCAAGGCTTGAACAGTTAGAAGAAGAAGGAAAAACCGTCATGATCTTGGCAGAAAAGAGAAAAATATTGGGTTTAATTGCGGTTGCTGATGAAATGAAAGAGGATTCTCCCCAGGCAGTGGCCTGCCTCAAAAAGATGGGAATAATCCCGTATATGATTACCGGAGATAATAGCAGAACTGCACAAGCAGTGGCCAAAAAAGCCGGCATCGATAAATTCTTTGCCGAGGTTTTACCAGAACAAAAAGCGGACTATGTCAAAAAGCTACAAAGGCAGGGAAAGACAGCTATGGTAGGAGATGGTATCAATGATGCACCGGCAATTGCACAGGCACAGATCGGCATTGCCATGGGTTCTGGCACAGATGTGGCTATGGAGACCGGCAATATCGTGCTTATGAAAAATAGTTTGATGGATGTGCCTACAGCCATAAAATTAAGCAAATTAACCATGAAAAAAATCAAGCAGAATATGTTTTGGGCACTGGCATATAACATCTTAGGGATCCCTATCGCCGCCGGAATTTTGTATCCTTGGACCGGATGGCTGCTGAGCCCCATCATCGCCGGAGGAGCAATGGCGCTCAGTTCAGTAAGCGTGGTGACAAATTCGCTGTTGTTAAAAAGAAAGAGGCTATAAAAAAAATGTTGCTGAATCACAAAAAAATAGGTTTTATTCTGATGGGTTTGGCAATTGTTTTGCTGGCGCTATTAATTGTGGTAAAAATAAATGCAGATAAGGAAGGGGCCTTTTTGTGCCAATTGGTAGAAACCTCGCCTACACTTACCATGGAGGAATGTCCCGCACATGAGAGCAGCACTTCCTGGCTATTATTGGCAGCATTTGGAATTTCATTTTTAGTGCTTAGTGCCGGAATCTACATGATTTTTTCCCCGGTCAAAAAAGAGCAGCATGAGGAGCCTTTGATGAAAATAGATACCAGCAGACTTACTGAAGAAGAGAATAAAATGTATGATTTGATAAAATTAAGTCAAGGATCCATGTATCAAAGCGACATTATTAAGCAGATGCAGCTGAGTAAAGTGAAAGTGAGCCGGATATTAGACAGTATGGAAGGAAAAGGAATATTGGAACGCAAACGCCGCGGGATGACCAATATTGTGATTTTAAAATAAACACAGACAAAAAGAGGTGGAAATAATGCAACAGAATTTAGGAAGCGTAGATAGGGTATTACGATTTTTATTAGCTTTTTGGTGGTTAGGGCCTTGGAGTTTAGTATACCCATATACTTGGATCAACTGGGTCTTGTTTGTCGTGGGCTGGATTGCACTCATTGAAAGTTTTATTGGCTTTTGTTGGCTGCATCAAGTGCTGGGGATAAAGAGGAAAGATTAGAATACTTTAAAAATAAACCCGGATTTGAGAAGCCGTGATCAAACCCAACCAATACTTCTCTTACAATATTGGCCAACTGCCATTGGGCTGTCAATCTTGTGTTCGTGGAGAAAAACTAGTTCTCTTTACTACTGGTTTATGCCCGCGCAAATGTTACTTTTGTCCAATTTCTGACCAAAAAAATGGAAAGGATGTGACTTTCGCCAACGAGCGCAAAGTGAATCAAGAAGCAGATCTGTTTCTGGAAGCTGACCTTATGCGAGCCAAAGGTGCTGGAATTACCGGTGGAGACCCTTTGATGAAAATAAACCGAACGGTGCAATATATTCAACAAATGAAAGCTACGTACGGCCAGCAGTTCCATATTCACCTCTACACCTCCCTCAACTTGGTTACCCAGGATAATTTACAGAAATTGTACGAAGCTGGACTCGATGAAATACGGTTCCATATGGATTTAGACACGAAAACATTTTGGCCAAAAATAGAAATGGCACACCAATTCTCTTGGGCCATAGGTGTTGAAATCCCTTCCCTGCCCCATAAAGAAACAGAAATGCTGGAAGCTCTTGAGTTCGTCAAAGATAAAATTGATTTTCTTAATCTCAATGAGCTGGAAATGGCTGACAACCAGACCTCCAAGCTGGCTGAATTGGGCTTTAAAACGAAAGATAGCAGAAGTTATGCGGTGCAAGGATCATTGCAAGCTGGCTTTCAGGTCATGGAATATTGCAAAGGCAATAATTTCCATTTCCCCGTGCATCTATGTACTGCAAAATTGAAAGATGCCGTGCAGCTTGCCAATAGATTAAAACGAGAATCTTTCAAAGTGCGAAGACCATTTGATCTGGTAAATAAAGAAGGATTGCTCACCAGGGGAGCATTATATCTTCCTGAAATGGCGCCCGGGTTTAGCTATCGGGCAAAATTGGAAAAATGCGATAAGGAGAATATTCTTGCTAAATTAATGCCTCTCATAAACACGATTAAGATAAAGCTGCAATTGCAAGAGGGGCAGTATGCTCTGGACAACTCAAAATTAAGAATACTCCTTGCTGCCAAAATAGTAAAAGCACACAAAAAAATCTTCAAGAAGATGAATCTCCTGCCGGCAATCGTTAAAGAATATCCTACTGCCGATCAGCTGGAGATAGAAGTAGAGTTGTTATAAAAAGGAACATTAATAAAGATTAAAGCCCAAACCTAATTAGGTGATACTATGGATACAAAAATGATTGGTTGGATTCAAATTGTTGGCGGGGCATTAGCTTTACTGTTTCCCGGCGGAGGCGTGGGCATGATGGGAATGATGGGTTTTGGCACAACGATGATGGGTGGCGGATGGGCAGTTACCTTGCTGTCGCTGGTGATCATCATTACGGGAATCTTTAATGTAACTGGTACAAAATGATGAAGACAAAGTCATTTCTCCAGACGATACATCCGACCGGTTTGGCTCTGGCATTAACTTCTGGGATTATATATCTAGTATGTACTATTGTATTCGTGCTATGGCCAGTGCAATCCTTGCTTTTGCTTAATTTGTGGTTCCACGGGGTTGGATGGCCAGTGACGACCAGTATAACAGTTACATGGAGCGATGCAATTTTGGGATTAGTGTTGACAGTTATAAGTGCATATCTCATAGGATTATTATTTACCTGGCTATATCAAAAATGCAAAGCCCATTGTGAGAAATATTAATCTTTTTCTTAAATTTTTTTGACGTCAATACTGTAATTGAAACTAGTTTCACATAACTTTAATAAACTGTTGCACCCAATCACCATATAAAATGAAAAAATTAAATCTCACTGTTAAAGGTATGACCTGCACCAGCTGTGAAGTACTGATAGAGCGGGGTCTTAAAAAAATACCGGGAGTAGAAAAAGTGTCGGTGAATCGAGCACAAGAACAGGCCGAAGTAGAATGCGCTGAGGAGGTCCAATTAACCCAGCTGCAGGACGCGGTGAAAGATAAGGGATATCAGCTTTCGCTGCAGGATCTACCGGTAAAAACTTCTTTTATCAATTCAAATAAAGATCATCTGGTAGAAGTAGGAGCAATATTTTTACTTGTAGTGGGCTTGTATTTATTATTCAAGCAATTGAATTTTATTCCTGATTTAGGCGTTACTGACAATATGAGTTATGGCTTTATTTTTGTGCTGGGATTGGTGGCAGCAATGTCGACCTGTTTGGCAGTTGCAGGAGGATTACTTCTTGCAGTTACTCAAAAATATAATGAGAAATACCCGCACTTGCAAGGTTGGCAGAAATTTAAACCCCATATCTTATTTAATGTGGGAAGAATAGTATCATATACTTTGCTGGGGGGATTAGTAGGCCTGCTTGGATCAACATTAGCGATCACGCCTAAAGTTACGGGGATTATTACTATTATAGCAAGCGTATTGATGATTATCATGGGAATCCAGCTGCTGCATATATTCCCTTGGTTAAACAAGATTCAAATCAAAATGCCCAAATTTATCGCACACAAGCTGTATGACGATTCTGGCACTCCCGGTCCATCCCGCTCTTTTGCATTTGGCGCGGCTACCTTCTTTTTGCCTTGCGGGTTTACCCAAGCCTTGCAATTGTACGTGCTTGGTACGGGTGATTTTATGGTAGGTGCACTTACCATGCTCGCTTTTTCTTTAGGTACTTTACCGTCTCTTGCTGGATTGGGAGTAATCTCGAGCTTTAGTACAGGAGAACTTAAACGCTATATCACCATATTTTCAGCAATATTGATTTTGATTTTAGGTTTTTATAATATACCATCAGGACTAACATTAATGGGAGCAGCAGTACTAGATGCCGACAATACACCGATGGCTCAAGTGCAAGAAGGAGTGCAAATAGTAAATTTACAAGTGCGCGGCCTAGATTATTATCCTGCATCATTCACCATTAAAAAAGGCGTACCAGTGCAATGGAACATTGACGGCCGGCAGGCAAGCGGCTGTGCAAAAATAATCAGTGCTCCTAATTTGGGAATTACGCAGCGTTTATCTCCGACCCAAGTTACCACAATTACGTTTACGCCAGCTCGCGAAGGGGTTATTCCATTTAGCTGTACCATGGGTATGGCTGGCCCAGGACAATTTACGGTTGTACCATGAATACTAAAATAATATCTTTAACCTTGTTAAGCATGATCCTGCTCTCTTGCCAGCCAACAGAAGAAAATCACCTGCATACCTTGGCTTTTGATGCGACTGAGCCAGGAGCACTCTATCTGGGCACCCATTATTTTCTGGAAAAATATCAAGACGAATCTATAATAAAAATCGGCCCTTATGGAGAAGATTATATGGGTTTTGTGATCAGTAAAGATGGAACATTTTATTCTTCGGGCCACTCGTCCAGGATTTCCAACGTCGGCATCCGAAAAAGCAGTGATAAAGGAAAAAGTTGGGAAACTCTTGCGTATGAAGGGCTTGATTTCCATGATATGGCGGTTTCCTATGCCAATGCGAAGGTGATCTATGCCTGGAGCACTCCACCTGAAGAATTGCTGGTAGCCTCTAAAGATGGCGGAAAAACTTGGAATGAAATTAATGCTGATTTTCAATCAGACCTCTACAGCCTTGCCGCTGATCATCAACAAGAAAATATACTGTATGCAGGAACATTACTTGGCTTGTTCGTATCCCAAGATTATGGCCAAACCTGGAATCAACGCCTGCAAAATCTTACTATTCTGGCAATAGCAGACGACCCCCTCAACGAAGAAACGATGTACCTCTCTACGTTTACCAGAGGTGTTTTGAGAACAATAGAGGGGGGCGTGGGGGAAGAAATGAATCTGGGATTGCCCGATTCTGAGCAAAATCCGCTCCTTTTTCTGGCCGTCAATCCACATAATTCCACACAGCTGTGGGGATTTACACGAGATAATGAAATCTTTATGTTTGATGGCAAGCAATGGAATAAAATTCACGCAGGTGATACAGAATGAAAACAATACTAACAATACTAGGAACACATTGTAATTCTTGCAAGATGCTCATCGAGGATATCTGTAAAGATATAGCTGGCGTGAAATCGTGCACGGTTGATTTTAAAAGTGGTAAAACCGTGATTGAGCATGAGAATGCAGATTTGAAAAAGATAAAATTGGAGATTGAACGGGCTGGGAATTATAAGGTGAAACTATAATCTATTTCTTCACCAACATATCCATCTTCGCCGCCACGATAAAATCATTCTTGCTCAACCCGCCAATGGCATGAGTATATAGTGTAATTCGAACTTTATTCCAGCCGTGAAGAAAAATATCTGGATGATGTCCTTCTTTTTCGGCTATTTTGCTTATACTGTTGACAAAGGCCAGAGCCGTTTTAAAATCTTTAAAATGGAATTCTCGCTCGATCTGTTTGCCGTTGATGACTTTCCATTGAGGAATTTCTTGGAGCAAAGGATGGAATTCTTTCGAGGTAAGAGGTTTGACTCCCCCTTCGCAGGCAACGCATTTTTGAGCGGATAGTTTGACCATAAGCTTAACATTTCATCACTTATTTTTAAGACTTACGTGTTTTTGTCTTCGTACAGCTCCAGCGAAATGCCATCAGGATCTTTAAAGAAGCAATACCGCGCACCACTGGCACCTAGTTTGGGCTCGGTGGTGGTGAAGGTGCATTTTATTTCAAATCCCAAAGCAGTTTAAAATATGATTTAAAAGAAAAGAATTAATATGTTGGCTTTCTTGGCCCTAATAATTTTTTGTACCATGGCTGGGCATCCCATACTCTCTGTCGACCCCGTAGTTCTCTCTGGAGTTTCTTCTGAGCTCTGCCTCTGGTCCGATCTAATTCAATTTTTTCCTGCTGATCCCAAGCTGCAATCCTCTGATCCAAAGCTTCTCCGGATTTTTCCCAACCATAATCTTCGATCTTTTCTGCAGATGGTTCAAGCATAAACCATTCTCGAACTGACGCTAATTCTCTCTCCTGAATATAATGAAAAATACCAGAATAATCTTTTTTCAAGTGGTCTGGGCTTTTTCTGCCAACAGCAAGCGCCAGGTATTGTTTATCATTCCGTCGTAAGTTCTCGTGGAGAACCAAAGAGATGCTCATTATATCTTTCATATCTACCTTCTTTTTTCCTGCACGATAAATCCAAAATACTTTCTCATCGAGAGATTGGTGTAAAGGAAGCTGGTCAAACCAATCTCTGGGCCAGTTCTTTGCATCATATGTTTGCGGGTAAGTGCTAAGCCATTCTAGTTCAGGCCACTGCCGGCATCCCTGCCATGGGAAAGTTTCTAATTTATCTACCACATTCTTTCCTGAAGCATATGTAATCAAGTTCATAAAATCGCCCACCCTGAGCGGATTTTTGGAATCATAAATTAACAATCGCAAAAGGCGTTCACCCCTGCCAACATCTTGAAAGAACTCTTTATGTGCAATGAGGGCATGCTGTCTGGTTGCTACTAAAATGCTCTCGGGCGCGTCCGCGCTGCTCACCAGACCATGGAGAATGCGATTTATCTCTCCATCCTGCTCATACGAAGGCAGAACCGGCTCATACTGGACGGCATAGGATTCGCCTCCTTTGCCATCGTAACCCAGTATGCTTGGTGTGCATACTCCCCTTAAATACACATTATGTAAGAGATTCATAAATTCTTAAAAGAGGGGGCACTTTTTAAAATTTATCACTATAAAATAAGAATTTACTTCAGAGCCTTCTCAATCTCAAACCTTCCTTCCACCACATCCCAATCAATGGCATTGATAAAAGCCTTGATGTAATCGGCACGATTAAGTCCATAATCAATCATGAACGCATGTTCAAACACGTCCATGATAAGCAAAGGTACGGTTGTAGCTAAATGTCCTACATCATGTTCATTGATCCAGGTGTGAATCAGTTTTCCGCTTACCGGATCATAGGCCATAATTACCCATCCAATCCCTCTCATAGCCCCGGTGGCAACAAATTCTTTCTCGCAATTCTCACCAGAGCCGAAAGTTTCCACCATTTTCTTATATAAAGCAGAATGCTCCGATAAGTTTTTTTTTGTTTTTGTGGGCTCGGTGGGACGATTTTCGAATTTATATTGCTTC
>CAYOKQ010000019.1:0-23540 GCA_964404595.1 uncultured Methanosarcinales archaeon
TCCATGAAGACATTAGGTAAAGTGGCAGTCATTGGCAGATTTAAACCCCTCCATAATGGTGGAGCTCTCATGCTCGAGACGATATGCCAACTTGCCGATCACGTTACCATCGGCATTGGCAGCTCTAATAAATATAATCTGCGTAATCCCTTTACAGCGAAGGAATCACAAAGAATGTTGGATGCATTCTTATCACCTGGGTATGCCAATTACAAGATTGTGCATATTCCTGATTTTGCCCAAGATCCACAATATCGTGATGGACAACAATGGAAAGAATATGTCAAAACGAAGTTTGGCCATCTTGATTATTTTTTTACCGGAAATCTCTACGTGAAGACATTGTTAGACGATAGTTATCATGTTGCTCATCCTGCCCAATTCATCCCTCCAGATAAGTGGATCAAACTGCGAGGAACGGAAGTTCGGCTGGAGATGGCCCGTGGAAATGAATGGAAGAATTTAGTGCCGCCAGAAGTAGTCTTCTACCTAGAACAACAGGATATCATTTCGCGATTCCGGCAGCAATTTGGAGCAGCTATCCTTGAGTCTTCAACGGATCTGACTGAGTACAGAAGATCAGAAACAGCAGTGGAAGAACTTCTTCATGCGAGGGAACCATGAAAAAATTAGGCAGTTATGAGATTGTAGGAGTGATCGGCGAAGGTGGTTTTGGCATTACCTACGAAGGGAGGCATATTCTCAATTCCCGCATCCGGGCCTGCTTAAAACAAAATTTAGAGATTTCTGATGAGAATGCTGAACTTCTCACTCGGGAAGCAGAATTACTGGAACGAGTTCATCACCGCAGTCTGCCTGCTTTTCGTGATCTCTACCGCCTGCCTGATCAAAGCATGGTCTTGGCAATGAGTTATATCGATGGAAAATCTCTTGATAAAGTTATTGCGAAACATACAGCATTAGATCCTGAAGAAGTAGGATGGATTGCGGAGCGAGCGCTTGATGCTCTATACTATCTTCACCGCCAAGGGATCGTCCATGGGGATGTGAAGCCATCTAATATTCTGATCCAGCCCAAGGAACATAATATATTCCTCGTCGATTATGGTTTATCCACGATCAGACCAACGAGTATTTCCAAACCGGCAGGGTATACCAAAGTCTTTTCTGCACCGGAAGTGCTCATGGCAAAACCGCCTCTTCCTGAATCAGATATATATTCATTAGGCCTTACCATGATCTATGCGTGGGGCGGGGATCCCATTGCACAGACCAATCCCCATTATGTTCCAACAGCGATGCAGGAATTTGTGAAGACACTCACTCATCACAATCCTTTGGAACGTGCCAGCTGGGAAAAAGAAGATCTCATCAAAAAATTATCTGATGCTCGCGCTGCTGCCTTTGGCCGCAGACACATGATCTAAGCAAACAGAATTGAAACGGAAATAAGACGCATTTGAGCTAGCGGGAGCTTTAATGCGGGAGGAAAATAAAATGTACGGATGGTATAATGATGAAAGTGCCTGGAGAAATCCGGCAAAAATAAAAGGCGAATTTGATTCTGCCAAAGCGCCTTATCTGAAAGATTTTGCCGCAGCAGCTGCCAAAGAAGGGCCGCGAACATATGCCAGCGGGAAATTTGCTCCTGATATAGAACTGGTGGATCCCAAAGGAAAAAATATTACCTTAACCAGTGATGATGATATTGTCATGCTGCTTGACGGCACGGCATCGATGGCAAAATGGCCCAAGGAAGTGCATGATCGCGAGCCATTGTATGTGAAAACAATTCGTGGATGGCGGGAACAAGCCAAAATCTGTTTTGGAATTATCGGTGACGCCAGATGGGATAGATGGGCTTTCCAAATTGGCAATCCTGGCAATGGGCCGGAATTAGATAAGGTCATCAACGGATTGTATGCCGAAGGGAAAGGCGGCCCAGGGTATCGTGAGAGTTACGAGCTTAGTGCATATTTTGCATTAAAGCATATCCAGGTTCCCGAAGGAGTTCATCCCACACTCATCATCATCGGTGATGAGATGTTCTATGATGACGTTAATCCTGAGCAAGTCAAGAAAATATTTGGAGATGTTCTTCCTGCACCATTGCCTTCGCTTGGGGTCTGGAGAGATGTAGGGCAGCGATTTGATATCTACCACCTTCGCAAACAGTATGGCCAAGGGCTTGATGACAAGATTGAAGCGCAATGGACGGAAGCACTCGGACCGCAACGCATTATTCCGGTGTACAATAATGGACGATTTGAAGTCATCGACGTCGCCCTGGGGATCCAGGCGAAGAAATGGGGATGTGAAGATAATTTTCTGCAAAATCGGGAAGCACGACAAGAAGGCGCTGCAGTGGCATCAGTCATGGCGTCTCTTAAGTATGTGGAGGAATGAAATCATGAAAAGCGCATACAAAACCAGTGGAGCAATTTTTGATCAGGTGAGCAAATTACATCAACCGGGATTGCGGGAAGAATTAGATAGTCTTGGCGGCGAAATTGTGGTGATAAAAGGAGATCATGACCGCGTGGAAGAATTATTGGATACTATTAAAGTTCCCTATGCCTTGATTGAAAGCAATGAACTGGCAACATACAATGGAGGAAGAGTTTTCTTTGTCAATTGCCGGCGATATGGTGGTATTTCGGCATCAATGAAAGATGCAGTGAAAGAGCGAGTAAGCAGCGGGGGCAGATTAATTACCTCGGACTGGTCGCTGAGCTTGACCGAGAGAGTTTTCCCGGGTAAATTGCACAAGACCACATCAACAACCGATGATGTCATGGAGGTGCAGTGCGAAACGGATATCGCCCGGAAATTAATCGGGCTTAATTATGCCCAGTGCAGCCCACAATGGTGGCTTGAAGGAAGCAGTGATGTGTACAGCATCGGAAAAAATGTCACTCCTCTTCTGACCAGCCGAGAAATGGAAGCCAGGTATGGGCAACCTTATGTTGCAGTGGGATTTACTCAAGGACGGGGTGAGGCTCTTCATTTCATCAGCCATTTTGTATTGCAGAGAACTAAACAAAAAGGAAAAGAGAAATCAGCAGGACTCGATGATTTCCTTGCGAAAATAAAGATTGAACGGACAGCAGAGATGGATGATGCAACACTTGCAGAATTGGAAGCGGCATATAGTTCTCTCAATACTGTGGCATACCTCTGTTTACGTGCACCTTTGCTGCCCACAGACATGAAAAGTATGCTGGCATCTGCGAGCCAGATTGCCGGAAAAAAAAGTGCGAGGCTGATATGATTAAGACTATTAATACTATGATTGATAGTATGTTTGATATCATCGTCACCATGCCTCCCTATGCCTCGTTTATCGATGAAGTAGTGAAACATCCTCTGGTAAGCGGCATACGGCTTAACACCGTCATGCCTTTAAAGGGGACGATCGAAGACACTCTCGCCAGGCTTGAGGATAAAACAGGTGAGAAAGACTTGTGGATAGATCTCAAGTGCAGGCAGCTGCGAATAAAAAATTTTGGCGTCCCCCCTTTTACGGAGATAGAATTAACCCATGCGATAACTGTTGACACACCTGTGACGGCCTATTTTAGCGACGGGCGAGAATCAGCAAAAGTAGTGGAAGTTGACGGCAATCGTTTAATTATGCAAGAAGGCCCCCAACGAGTGGTGGGTCCGGGAGAATCGGTAAATATTCCACATCCTTCACTGAAAGTAGAAGGATATTTTACAGATAAAGATCGTGAATATGTACGGGCAGCATCGGCGCTAGGCATTCACAAATATATGTTGTCATTTACTGAGTTGCCGACTGACAATACAGAATTATTTGTGCTTGATCCTTGGGCTAAACCAGCCTACAAAATTGAATCAAAGAAAGGATTACAGTATGCAGCGCATCAGTGGAATGGCGGCGGAAGATTAGTTGCCGCACGAGGCGATTGGTATGTAGAATTAGACAAGCCTCATCACCTCATTGAAGCGATGGAAACAATCATTCATCGAGATTCTTCTGCCATTGCCGCATCACGCATCTTGCCTTCTTTTGCATCCGGCCTGGAACCCAGTTGCCAGGATATCGGCGATGTCGATAGTCTCTTGCGCATGGGATACAAGTCTCTCATGCTTGGTGATGATGTGTGTCTACGACGAGAATCAGTCCTGAGTGCACTCAATTTATTGTCCGCGATGGCTGAATATCATGAACGGAGAGTGAAATAAAATGCTAATATCCATAACTTTTTTAAAGGCTGGTGAAGAGCATTCATCGGAGGGCAGTAATCCATGAAAAGATTTCTGGTCGTCTACAAAAAAAGTAGTTTCGAAATGTATCGTAGTTCAGCAGATCAATCTGTAAGAGATTTTGCTCTTCAGGATGCCGTTTTGCAAGAAAGCCATCGTATTCATGCCGCTAGCCTAGAGCAGGTGCTGGCAACTCTTGATGCACGGGCCATCGAGTACCAAAAGAGATATCGCAGCCAATTGCAGCCTATTGACACTTCGCTTAATGCTGTCGTGGTCGTAGGAGGTGATGGAACAACTTTAGATACTGCACATTATGTTCCTACCGCTGATATTCCCATTATAGGAGTTAATTCTGATCCTGCCCACAGCGTAGGATTTTATACCTGTTGTACTGCTGACAATTTTGCTGATTTTCTTGATAATCTCAAGTTCAAGCCTAAAACCTCCCTTCCTCGGCTGGAAGTGATACTCAATGGGCAATCCCTGCCTTATTATGTTCTAAATGATATTTTTATTGCACACAGCTCGCCGGCAGCATACACCCGATATATGCTTACTGTTGATGGAAAAAAAGTCGTTGATAAGGACAACAATGAGCGCCTGCGAAGCAGCGGTATTGTTATTGCCACAGCAAGTGGTTCAACCGCATGGATGTATAATCTGCAAGGAACAATTATGCCTTTAACATCCACCCAGATGCAGTATAAAGAACGTGATGTGCGTAATTTAACTCCTCAATATGCAGAAAGGGAAATAAAGGTCCAATCGCTCACACGAGAAGGAAGAATATTTGTGGATGGAGACCACCTTGATTGTCTTTTTTCATTGGGTGACTGCCTCATTATCAAAGTTGGTTCACCAGTACAAATCGTCGGGGATATAAATACTAAAAGGCAAACTTATGAAGTAGAAGCTATCCCACGAGCATTAAGAGATCAAATATAGATCAAATGTGATAATGAAGAGGTACATATGGACAGCATCGACATTGCCATCATCGGAGGAGGAGTCAATGGGCTGGCGATAGCCTACATGCTTGTCCAGCAATATCCTGGAAAAAGTATATTTGTGCTGGAAAAAAATAAATATCTTGCAGAGGAGCAATCGGGTAGAAATTCCGGGGTGCGCCATTCGGGGTATCAATATCTTGCAGGCACTTTAAAATCAATCTTATGCCACAGCGCAAATAAAAAGTTAAGACAATTTGCCCAAGAACACGGCATTGCCGATGTAGGAACAGGAAAATATATTCTGGCAACAACGCCCGAGGAAGTAGAGAGGCTCGATTTCTATCATCACCGAGCACTGGAAAATGGGACGTGCATTGAACTTCTTGATCGAACTTCGATACGAAAGAAAGAACCAAATTTAGACGCTCTGGCTGCATTATATACCCCTGAGACTGGAGTGATAGACGTTGCTGGTTATGCCCGTGTATTGAGAAATTTCGTTACCCAGCATGATGGGAATATTCTCACTCAGAGTAAAGTTACTGCTATCAGCCCTCGCAATAATAAATTTGTGGTCCAAATACAACACCATCAAGAACAGTCTGAATTTGAATGTGGGATAGTAATTAATGCAGCTGGCTTATATGCCGATGAGGTGGCTAGAATGGCAAATCCCGAATTTCCATATACAATCACGCCTTTACGCGGTGAATATATGAAATTCACTGTAAACCGCCAGGAATTGGAATTGCATGATACTAATGTGTACCCTGTCCCTCGACCCATACCTGGAATCTATGATTCCTTCGGACATCTTAAGACCATGGCTGGTGTTCATATAACTCCTACTTTTGCAGCAGGAGCAGATCAATCGATGGGCATCGGAAAAACATATTTAGTGGGGCCGCTGGGGAGAATTACGGAAAAAAAGGATGATTATGCAGGTGATAGAAAAGAGCCCCGTGCATTTTATGATGAAGTTCATACTTTTTTTCCAGGCCTTCGCATAGATGATCTCACTCCAGACTTTGCAGGAATCCAGGTAAAATTAAATGGGTATGATGATTTTATACTTGAGCGAGATAGAATGCATCCTCACCTGATTCATGTGATTGCGGACTCGCCTGGGATGACTTCTTCTTTGGCAATTGCAGAATATGTTACCGCCCGCCTCGTCAGACCGATATTTTGACATCCTCAACAATGACCCTGACAGCGTCTTGTTCACCTCGATCTGACTTGAGCTCTTCTGCTAAAGTATCACCTTTGAGCGGCATATCTGAAACGTACCCAGCAAAGCCAAAGCGCAATTTGAGGTGATCATAGCGTCTTCTGGCTTTATTCACGGATTCCACTGCTTCTCGTATTTCCATATCCACGCACATGCATCCATGTCCCCTTGCTGATTCAAGAAGTTCTTTGGTTTCACCTATCACCGAGCGTACATTTAGATTCAAGCCAAAATTATTTCTGGCACGTGCAAGAACATTATGTATGGGATATTGGTTATTTCTGCCATCGTGTAAATCGATTTCATCGATGATAGCGGTGGGAAATACTACGGTGTGCCGCTCGAGATTATCATGAAGTGCCCCTACTCTGCCAAACATATAGATGGAAAAAGGTGTACGGGTATCCTGCTCGCGTGCCCTTGCTTCAAACTGCCTGGTCATTTTGTCAATAATAATTCCTGCTTGATCAGCATAAACATATCCGATGTTTAACGCTACTTTTTCTGCTATCTGCACTACCTGTGCATCTACATACTCTTGTGGAAATCTTTCCCGAACTCGACTTTGCGCGGCTACCGCGTCCAGAGGACCAAAAATAATGGTAGTTATCTCCTGCCTTTCTGATAAAAACATGCCTTTGACAAAATTATAGGCATGATTGTCATAGAATATATCGGTCTGGTGTGCCTTTCCTTCGCGTTCGAGCGATTCGAATTCTAAAGGCGATTCACGTGCCCGTGCATAAGCCCTAATCATCTCTTCGTATCTCCTACGCCGCCCAAATCCACTATACTGTGGAATATACAGTGTGCCGGAAGAAAAATATATCGGTTCCCTGCCGTTATCCTGGATGACACGTGATGAAGAGCCAGGAAGCAGAGCTTCCAATTCTGAAGGCAGCATTCCATTGTAAAGTTTTATGCTTGAGACTTCATCGGGTGTAACATTTCTTCCAAATAATCTGGTTTGGGCATACTTGATGGTTTGTTCTCGGGAAAAAATAGGTGTGCTCATCTCTTCTCACCAACAAGTACCACATTAGTCACGGGATATTTCATCAATTCTAATCCTGATTCTTTTCGGGCGTATAATTCGACCTTTCCCTTCCACCGATGGTCTACGATCCAAGGGTTAGTATATGCTCTGGAACCCTGTTTTGGATTATTGGGATTCTCGATGATCTCAAATCCAGCGGTGCGCAGTGCATCTTTCCACTCCTTAAAACTCCAGAAAGTGAATTCTTCATGCAGTTCGCTTTTCCAATTATCAATATAATCTTTTTTACTCATGAATTCGGCGGCATCTTTGAGTGACATCACGAAATATTGTCTGCCCTGCACCGTTTCTTCTGTGAATTGGATGGCAGTTCTCCCATCCCTTTTTCTATCTCCCCTCTCTTGCGCCAGAAAATCCTGGGCAAACCGATATAATCTTGCTTTAGTTGATAATGAATCAAGGTGATCTTTAAGTTCTGATGACGTAGCATATTCTTGAAAAACATTTTCATTGGAGCCATCGTGATCATTGCACCACATATATACTTCCTGCTCTTTATTATCTGGACCAACAACATCCCGAATAATTAACCGTCCGCCTCGCCTGGTTTGTTGAAATTTCTTTTGCAGATAATCTCGCACGGTGGCTTCTTGCTGTCCATAAGACCATAATTCATGAGTGGTGGAATTACAAATGGTCGTATCAATCGAATCAGGATGAAAAATAGTCTCCATCAAATTACGCTGATGAAAATGGGTATATGTTCCTTTAAACTCTCCCTTGCGCTGTCGTTCTGAACATTGAGCCATGAATTCACCTGTAATTTCAATACCGATTAAATCTGAATCGGGAAAATCATGTGCAATAGGAACAAGCAGAGCCCCATCAGCACATCCTTCATCCACAATTTTTCCCTGCACGATAGCTTGCTTAATATCTTCATATTTTATTTTCAAAATTACTGGATTACTCATAGCCGATCCATATGCACCATAATCCCTACTTTCAGTCAAGCTGCCTTCCTCATTTAATAAAGGGTCTTGGTATAAGCGTTGGATCCGCCGAGGTATTTGGGGGAAATCACTCCAGACACTAAACGTAGCTGGTGAAAGATAGGTACGAAGTAAAGAATCTTGCTGCCAATGAGGAGTGCTGGCCAGATGCCGCACTAAATCAAGGGGTGTTTTTGTTTTATATTTTTCAGGAACCCTGGAAAGAAGTTCGGCTGGCAATACTGAAAAACCAAGTTGTAAATACCGTTCAATTACTGCAGGGGTAGAACACAGGACAATCGTATTCTGGGGTGCAAGAGCCAATTCTCCTTCAGTTTGTTCTTGAATCTCCTTCAAGGTATTTTCGGCAAAATGATTGCTGTGGCCAAAATGAGGTATGCCGATAATGCGATAATCAATATGCATTGATTCACGCAATGGCCGTGCAAATCTATCCACCCCTACTGATCGCACATGGAAGGGCACCGGATTATAACGTGAATGCTGCTGATTGCAAGAAGTGATGGCAAAAATAATCTGATCGAGGGTTCCAGATGGTGAAAGAATATTATCCGGTCTTATCAATTCTAAGGTTTCAATGGGCCTATTGAGTACGTTAAACAAGTATTCCTCTTGAAATCTGGTATTTGCCAGATGCCTGCCAGGAAAGAGTAAAGTTGCCATCTTTTAGGTCATTTTTACGAAAAGAGTATATAAATGTTTCTTTATTAACTACTTAATCATAATAAAAATAGAACATAAATAAAAACATAATGATAATGAGTAAACTTTAAATAGCCCTGGTGCTCCATTCCTTTATGATTGTTGTTCGTACTCAAATCCGTGATATTCTAAAAGAAAGCAATATCGGCGTAGATAATATCGCTGGCGATTTTATGGATAAAATCGATGAAAAAGTCAAGCAATTAATTTTGGAAGCTGCCCGCCGGGCAAAAGAGAACGGCAGAAGGACAGTAATGGGTAAGGATGTGTAAGATCTCGTTATCTTTGTACTGATCTCTTATACTTCATTTGAACTTATTTTCTCTCCTTTCAATTCCAAGGTTCCCGCTTTGGTAATCTTAACATTTATTACATCACCTGGTCTATATTCTCCTTCTACCATGATTGGTTTGTAATATGCGTTCCGGCCCATCCATTGGTTGGCCAGAGTTCCTTTTTCATAAATGATAATGCTCCCTTCCCATCCTTTCCAGCGCTCATTTCGCAGCGTGGAAATATTACGAACCACATCAGTGATGACCGCAATTCTTCGTGCCACTATCTCCGCAGTTACTGCTCTGGCCAAACTTGCTTTTTTCCAGAACTGCGAAACATGGATCATATCAGCATTGATTGCACGAAGAAGATTGAGAGTTTCCCAATGATCGTCGTCAGTTTCCATAGGATATCCGACTACCACATCTGCAGCTAAAGTAATTTGCGGTTCAATGAACCGTAATTCCTGTATCAACTGCAGGCATTCTTCTTTGGTAATGCCCAGTTGCATCTGTTTAAGGATATTGTTGCTTCCAGACTGAATTGCAATATATATGGATTTGAACATTTTATCGTGCATAAACAAAGGAAACAATCCTGCTTTAATTTTTTGTATGGAAGCTGGCTGGCATTTGTCCAGGCTGATTTTAAAGTTCCCGGGGAGAGCAATCAATTCTTGTATTAAATCAGGGAGATTCGTGCCCAGATCAACTCCGTAATCGGAACAATCAGAAGAAGTAAGCCTGATCTCCCGTACGCCTTCTTTGATTGCTTTTGCAGCCACATTCACAATGTCCGCTTTTGAATATGAATCAAAAGTTTTTATTTCTGGTTTATTTTTAGCAGGAATTTTTATATTTTCTCTGCTGATGGGAATTATCTCCAGCATATTATTTTTTCTGATTTTAGGAAGATCTAAAGGAGGCATTTCGCTCAGATCGAGCAATTAGATCTTATTATTATGCAAGGTTTCTTCGACTGCTTCTACGATATGATGAAATTGCCTGCTTCCTACTAAAGTGCAATTCTTGAAACGCTCGGGCATGGATTGCGCCAGCGATCCGGCCACCAGGATCATTTTATAGGGATATTCTTGTTTGATGGTGGTAAGCCGTGCCAGAACTGCATCTATCGCTTGGCCCATGGCATTTCCTGTATTGAGAATGACGATGTCGGCCTCTTCCAGTTTTTCTTGAGGTGTAAATTTGGCATGCTGCAATAAGCCAGCCATCACTTCGGAATCCGCCGAACAAGAAATATCCTGGATTTCGATGTAAAAAGAGGTCATGTCCTGTCTGGAAAAGCTAAATTTATAAAGATTATGGCAGTCAATTCTTCAGCCAATCCTTATATATTTTCAAGTAGTAACATCAATAACATTTAAATAATACTCCTTTTTGAGGCTCTTATGGATACTGGTTTTGGCAAAATAACAGAGCAGCAACTTATTGATGTTACCAGAGAATATCGCACACCTATCTATATCTACAGCGAGTCTGCGTTAGAACAAGCTGCTCAGGAAGCGCTTGCTTTTCCCAGCGAATACGGCCTTACCGTCCGCTATGCCATGAAGGCACTGCCCACCAGAAGAATTCTGCAATTGTTCGATGGGCTTGGCCTGCATCTTGATGCTTCCTCTTTTTATGAAGTTCAGCGGGCACAAGCTGCAAGAATAGATGCAGCAAAAATTCAATTGACTGCGCAGCAATTACATTCCAAATATTGGGAATTAAAGAAGTTCATGCAGGAGGGGGGGAAAGTAACTGCCTGTTCATTGCATCAGCTGGAAACTTTAGCGACGGTACTTGGACGAGATTCATATGAAATTGGCATCCGCATCAATCCTGGTCTTGGTTCTGGGCATTCCCATAAGACCAATGTGGGCGGCTCATTATCAAGTTTTGGAATTTGGCATGAGCAAATTGATCAAGCCAGGGAAATTATTGAAAGAAAGGGCCTGCAGGTAACCACTTTGCACACGCACATCGGCTCAGGAAGCAATCCTGCCGATTGGGAAAAAGTAGCTCAGATGAGCTTAACTTTGGTGGAGTGTTTTCCAGATGTAAAAACTTTGGATCTGGGCGGGGGATTTAAAGTTGCACGAATGCCTGATGAGATTCCAACTAATCTGCAAGAATGCGGCTCTAAAGTCAAACAAAAATTTGTTGAATTTTATCAAAGAACTGGCCGAAAATTACACCTGGAAATCGAACCGGGAACATATATGACTGCCAATGCCGGCATCATCGTGGCAGAAGTTATCGATGTCAAGTCGACGGATAAATATCATTTTATGGTGGTAGATTCTGGCATGACGGAAAATGCCCGTCCAGCGCTGTATGGTGCGCAGCATCATATAACACTTATTCCATTTGGCAACGAACCACGGGCAAAAAGCATGTATGTTGTTGCAGGGCACTGCTGTGAGAGTGGTGATATATGGACTCCTGATAAAAGTGATCCAGGATTATTATTACCACGAGAATTGCCTGCTCCGGAAATCGGCGATCTGCTGATTTTAGGAGGAGCTGGTGCATATTGCTCGGGCATGAGTATGAGCGGATATAATTCTTTTCCGGCCGCTCCCGAGGTATTAGTGCGCAAAGACGGGATTTTAGAATTAATACGCGCAAGGCAGACTTTAGAACAATTGATGGAGAACGAGGATAAAAAATGAGAGATGTGAGCATTATTAAAGTTGGCGGCACGTCATTGATGGAACAGGAACATGTTGGCCGTGTTGGAAAAATCATGTCTGATGATCCTCGGCGTCAATATGCAGTGGTCTCTGCACCAGGGGATAAACAAAAAGAAAATCGGGTGACCCAGCGCTTAAAAGCCCTCTGTGCGTATCGGGGAAAAGAAGACGATGAAACACAAAAGCCTCTGGTCAATGAAATGATGGATTTTCTGGTGGAAAAATATGAAAAGATATATCCGGGAAAGGGGGGCAGCGCCGGAGATTTGATACGAGAAAGATATCGTGAATCAACACTTCCTGAACCAGCCTATATTGCAGCGCTCACAGCAGTTGGAGAAAAATTACAAGGACAATTGCTGGCCGAGGCACTTGGCTTTGAATTTATAGACAGTGCGCAGCTATTTGTGCTCACCAATGATTATGGCCATGCACGGGTTCTTCCTGAAACATATGCCAGGCTGGGTTCGTTTCAATCCCGCAGTGGAAAATATATTTTATC
Source organism: uncultured Methanosarcinales archaeon (assembly GCA_964404595.1). Taxonomy (GTDB): domain Archaea; phylum Nanobdellota; class Nanobdellia; order Woesearchaeales; family GW2011-AR9; genus CAYJXA01. Next base: position 12,564 of record CAYOKQ010000019.1, read on the forward strand.
AGGTTTTTATGGAGCAACTGCAGAAGGTCAAATCGCCACCTTCAGCTATGGGGGGTCAAATCAATCAGTCTCCGTCGCTGCCCGGGGGCTGGATGTCTCTTTCTTAGATAACTTTTCTGACAATTCTATCCGGGCAGCACATCCGGACATTGTTTCCAATGCAAAAGTGATTTTAGAGATGACTTTTAAAGAATTGAGGGATCTATCATATTCAGGATTTTCTATCTTTCATCCGGAAGCAACAGCTCCACTGGTTGGAACAGGAATTACTCTCCAGGTGAGAAGAACAGAAGATTATCCTGATTTAGGAACAAGAGTAATAGAAGATCGGGTCAGTGATCCTGCCCGGCCGATTGTGGGAATTGCATACAAGCCTGATTTTTGTGCGTTTACGGTAGAAAAAATGGGATTAAATGATATAATGGGTGTTATTTATGATCTGCTGGGGGTTTTTCATAAAGCCAAAATCCCTATTGAGTTCCCGGCAACAGGCATCGACGATATCTCTATTATTGTAGAGCAGAAACATGTGAGAACAAAAATTTATGCGCTCAAAAAAGAATTATCTCTGGCAGCAGGTGAAAATGGCACTACGGTAACCTTTACCGATAATTTAGGCTGTTTAGCAGTGGCTGGAAAAGAACTGTATAGAAATCGCCGAATTTCAGCAGATATAGGGGTAATCCTAGCAGACCATGCAATCGATACTATCGCAGAGTCAAAAGGAGTTGGAAAACGCTGTTTCATGTATGCAGTGGATATGCAGCAAGGGCACCTGGCAGTAAATGTCCTTTACAATGCTTTTATACGATAGAGAAGGAAAATTTATAAATCACCTGCTTTGCCTGTGCTTATTAAAGTCAAAAGGTGGTTTACTATGACAATCGTGAAAATAAATTTACATAAAGTGAATGCAGAGCGAAATCTGAACTCAAAAGGCGGACAGATAAAAATAAATAATAATGTTTCGGTGAAAGATGTCGAAGACATGGGTTTTGGGGTGGAAGGAAAACGGGGCCTTAAATTTACCTTTGCTTTTAATTGCATCTATGAGCCGAACTTAGGAAAAATAGATGTTGAAGGGCAGGTATTTTATGTTGATGAGGAAAAGAAAATTGCTGAAATCAAGAAAGACTGGGAAAAAGACAAGAAAATTCCCATGGATGTGATGGAGCAGATCATCAATGCTTCTTTGCACAAAGGAAACATCCAGGCTATCAAGATTAGCGAGGAAGTAAGTCTGCCCAGCCCCCTGCCTCTGCCGAAAGTAAGATCGGGTTCCGGGCAACAGGTAAAAGAAGAAAAGAATGAAGAAAAAACAGAAAAAGCAGGGGAAAAGAAAAAATAGGGTTGTTTCTACATTTTAGAAGTAACTTTTATAAACCTGTGCTCTTCGTAGCACCTAATGAAACGTTCTGACGAAGCTCTGCCTGAATATAGCAGCACACGAGATAAAGGAAGCGCAGACACGGCGCTCAGAGCGTATTTTCGCGCTATTGCCAAGTACAACAACATTCGCCATGAAGCGCATGTGGAGATGGCCAAAGGGATACAGGAAGCGAGGGCACAGATAATTTATGTGTGCATGCATGATGGGCAGCAATTAAGTTATCGTGCAATAAACTCACTGGAAGCCCGTGTAAAAGCTGACAGTGGTTTTGCATCCAAAGTTTTGGATCTGGGGAAAAAAAATAATGATCAGGAGAATCATGCAGCTTTGAAAAAATTTTATAGAAGCCTCGCTCATTTACGAAAGTTAGAAAGGCGGGTACAATCAGCCTCGGCACAATCTGTAAAAGAGCATTATTTACAACAAGGTGTATCAATTTCAAGTCAAATCCCGCTGTACATGGCTGGATGGGATTATCTGGCAGAAAAAATGATGGGCCGCAATGGACGCACCGAGCAGGAAGTGGCTTTAATCCAAAAAATAGAGCCTTTTTTACGGCAAGCATTTTCTGATTACATCAAACATCGTAACCGCCTCTGCGAGTCAAACTTACGTTTAACCATTTCTATTGCCCGGCGATATCAGAATCGGGGCTTGGCGCTTGCTGATTTGATTTCGGAAGGGAACCTAGGCTTATTGCGAGGAGCTGAGCGATATGATTACAAAAAGGGTTACAAATTTTCAACCTATGCCACGTGGTGGATCATACATGCTGTCCAACGATCACTTTCAGACAAAGTCAGGACAGTGAGGATGCCGGCGCATATGATTCATTCTTTCAGAGAGTTAAGCAAAACACAACGTATCCTGACGAGCAAGTTAGGCCGACTCCCAACAGAAGAGGAGGTGTCTAAAAATATGGGTGTTTCTGTAGAAAAAGTAAGAAGTCTTAAGCGTGCTAGTCTGATCGAGCCGCTATCACTTGATCGAGCAGTCTCAGAACACGATAATCGGACGGCAGTAGATTTTGTCGAGGATACCTGTATCTTGGCTGCGGGAAAGGTGGAAGCGGATGATACTCATAAAGTTTTACATAGGGGATTGGAGATTCTCAAACCTATCGAGGCAGATATCCTCCGGCAGCGCTTTGGGTTAGAAAGCGTTTTGGGTTTAGGCGGTGAGGAAATGACGCTTAAAGAGATTGGGGAAAAGTATCATCTTAGTCGGGAACGGGTACGTCAAATCCAAAATAAAGCTTTGAAAAAGATGAGGCATTACATGATCAGACAGGAAATTTCTGAGTAATGCTTAAGTAATGCTTATAAATAAAGCATCTTCTGCCGATTTTTATGGTATATCCATCTAAAGATGATCCAGATTATAGAGTTGATGATTTTGAATTTATTTCGGATGATTTTTCAGGATCAAACGAAGAGCCACAGCTACAATATACCCAACCAGAGGCGCCAGAGCAGGAATATCTGCCAGCTGCAGATACACAGTCGCTTTATAGCATAAAGCAGCCGGCTGATAGTCTCATTACGGATTATCTGCGCAGGGCAGGGGCTTTATCCAACATTGATAAATCTGCTCACCTTGAAATGTCTAAAAAAATAGAGGCCGCCAAGGAGGGAATCATCCGATCCTGTTTTTATGATGCATACTTACTTGCATATCCGGCTCTATTTCGTTTTGTAGATTATAAAATGGAAGCTGATAGTCCCAAAGAATTTTTCGAATCATCTTTAGAGGATGAAATTAACGCTTTCAGTAAAAATTCTGTGTCTGCTGCCATTAAAAAATTGAAATCACTTGACAGTAAAATCAGCAATTTTGGCGTTGTAATGACGCAAAGGCGAAGAAATACGCTCGAAAGCTATCTTCAAGAAGGTGTAAACATTGCCAAAGAAATGTCGCTGCCTATGGGAGATTGGAAGTCTATTTGTGATCTTATTACTTCTGATAAACTTAAGGCCGTTGTGTATAAGCGGGGAATCAATGCTCAAGAATTGAGGCAGATGCAGCAATCTATTTTGAAAGCATCAACTTTATATAACCAGTCCTTGAAAGATTTTATTCAAGCAAATTTACTTCTGGTAGTCTCTATCGCAAAGAAATATCAGCACCGAGGATTAGAATTCATGGAATTAATCCAAGAGGGTTACTTTGGATTAGAAAAAGGTGCAGAAAGATTCGATCATAAACGTGGAAATGCTTTTTCTACCTATGCTTCATGGTGGATTCGCCAAAGTATCCAGCGTGCTTTGGCTGATAAAGGAAAAAACATTCGCCTGCCCGTTCATGTCATTGCCAGTTTGCACCAGTTAGAACAAACCAACAGCCGTCTTACTCTTACTTTAGGTCGGGAACCAACGGATGAGGAAGTGGCCAAGAGCATGGAAATTTCTGTAAATGAACTGGAAAGATTACGCACCGTCAGTAAAATACAGGCAGATAGTATTCTAGACGAGCAAGCGGGATCAGAAAATAAATATCTGCATGTCGACACGGTTGCATCAGATAGAACGTCAGCAATAGACAAGATATACTTAAATCAGATGAAAAAGGAAATATCCATGGCATTAAGTACGCTCACCCCCCAGGAGGCAAGTTATATTAAACTCCATTTTGGATTAGAAGGAAAAATAGAAAGGAATATGCAGGAAATTGGTGATGAGGAAGGCATTACCCGTCAGATGGTAGGGAAGGTCAAGGATCGAGCTCTTCAAAAATTAAGGCAATATTTGACAAACAAAGGATTAAACGACCGGATGGAAATCTTTTAACACCATAAGTTTTAAAAAGAAGCGGTTCTGGTAGATTTTATATGGAAGCACCTAAAGAGATCAAAGAGATTAAGCTTAAAGTCATGGAAGCAGTGCAGGATGATGTCAATAAAGGCATCGTTAAAATAGATTCTAATTTCATGAAACAAATAGGTGTAAATCCAGGAGATATCGTTGAAATTAAAGGAGAGAGGGGCACTGCTGCAATCGTCGATCGTGCCTATCCAGGAGACATAGGCCTTAATATCGTCAGGATGGATGGAAACATCCGCCGAAATGCCCGCACCTCCATCGGGGAGATGGTAAGCATTACAAAAGCTGACGTGAAAGTTGCCAAAAAAATTTCCATTGCGCCGGCGACAAAAGGAGTTATGATTAAAATCTCTCCGCACCTGTTTAAACAGGGATTACTGGGAAAGGCGCTGGTGAAAGGAGATATCGTATCACTTGGCCGAGCCAGAAGAACGTACCAAAACCGCGATGTCGGAGATATATTTGCGATGATGGAAGAGCAATTTGCCGGGTTCGGACTAGGAGATTTCAAATTCGTGGTCATCGATACCTTTCCCAAAAAACAAGCGGTCGTGGTAACTCAGGAGACGGAAGTTGATTTCAATCCGCAGGCAGTGGAATTAAAAGAGGAAGAAGGCCTGGGCTTGGGTATAAATTATGAAGACATCGGCGGCTTGGGAGAAGAGATCAAAAAAGTGCGTGAGATGGTGGAACTGCCACTCAAGCATCCAGAAATTTTCACTAAATTAGGAATTGAAGCGCCTAAAGGAGTTCTGCTTCATGGGCCTCCGGGCACGGGCAAAACTTTGCTGGCAAAAGCAGTTGCGAGCGAAACAAATTCTCATTTTATCTTAATTAATGGGCCGGAAGTTATCAGCAAATGGTATGGGGAATCAGAACAAAACTTGCGTAAGAAATTTGAAGAAGCAGAACAAAATGCACCTTCGATTGTTTTCTTTGATGAGATTGATGCTATCGCCAGTAAGCGAGAGGAAGCGCGAGGTGACGTGGAAAAAAGAGTGGTGGCGCAAATGCTGGCTTTGATGGACGGCTTGAAAAATCGCGGTAAAGTCATTGTCATTGCTGCTACTAACATGCCGCAGTTACTTGATCCGGCGTTACGCCGCCCCGGGCGCTTTGATCGTGAGATTGAAATAGGAGTTCCCAGCAAGGAAGGGCGGCTGGAAATCTTGAAAATCCATACGAGGAATATGCCGCTGGCAAAAAATGTTAATCTGAAAGATGTTGCGAGAATAACCCATGGTTTTGTAGGCGCTGATCTCAATGCGCTGGCTAAAGAAGCTGCGATGATCGTATTACGCCGAATTTTGCCCGATCTGAAAGTTGAAGGCATTGAAGAAGATCAGCCCATTCCCCAGGAAATTTTAGAAAAAATAATGATTACACAGAAAGATTTCCTCGATGCATTGAAGGTAGTTCGCCCCAGCGCCATGCGCGAAGTGCTGGTGGAAACTCCCGATGTTGGCTGGGATGATGTGGGGGGCCTGCCGGAGATTAAAGATAAATTAAAAGAAGCAGTGGAATGGCCCTTGCAAAAACCAGAAGTATTCAAGCGCATGGGCATACGGCCGCCACGTGGAATCTTATTATACGGGCCTCCTGGTACTGGAAAGACCTTGCTGGCAAAAGCAGTTGCCAAGGAAAGTGAAGCTAATTTTATTTTAGTGAATGGTCCTAGCTTGTTAAGTAAATGGGTCGGAGAATCGGAGAAGGCAGTCAGGGAGATATTCCGCAAAGCGCGGCAGACTGCACCTACTATTTTATTCTTTGATGAGATTGATGCGCTGGTTCCTCGGCGGGGAAGCGGCGAGGATGGCCGTGCCTCTGAACGCGTGGTTAACCAGGTATTGACGGAAATGGATGGCTTGGAAACTCTGCAAGATGTCGTGGTCATCGGTGCAACTAACCGACCTGACATTGTTGATCCAGCTTTACTGCGTCCGGGGCGGTTTGACCGAATTATATTTACTCCGGTACCCGATGCTGATGGACGGGCGCAAATTTTTGAAATTTATCTGAAGAAAATGCCGCTCGCTGCTAATGTAAAGGCAAAGGAATTAGCCCAGCTTGCCGATGGTTACGTGGGGGCAGATATTGAAGGGATCTGCCGGGAAGCGGCCATGATTGCACTTCGTGAGGATATCAAAGCCAAAGAAATTACCCGGGAGCATTTCCTGAGAGCGATGGAAACGATAAAGCCCTCGGTCGATAAAGAAATCGAAGAAAAATATAAAGAGTTGCAGGATTATTTTACTACTGCAAGAGCAAAGCAAATTAAAGAAGAAAAAGTTGCTTACGTGGGTTAGGCATGAAATTACATTTCCTATTAATTTTGGTGATGATGGCTGCGGCAGGCTGCCAGTTTGCAACGGAAAATCCTGCAGGTTCTCAGAGCGAATTACAATTTACTTCGGCATATTTACGTGAATTTAATAATAATAATAATAATAATAATAATAATAATGGTGTGGATTTAGATAGTCTAAACATCCAAAACGGCAATCCTTCAAGCAAGGATGATCCAGCCTATGTAATTTTAAATTCGTTGAGGATGCTTGGATATAATTTTGCACAAGATAAAACGGATACGAGTAAAGTTTCCCGCTTTGTGCGGACCGTGGAACAGTTTAAGCGCGATAATGGTTTAAATGTAGATGCCTACGAAGAAAGCGAACGTGTGGATGAAACAACTCTTTTGCTTCTTGATCAAAAGATGGTAGAATTGGAGAATGGTTATATGATGAGCGCAGCTGTTTTTCCTCTGCGAGATAAAATTATATCGGATCATCCCAGGGGTTTGCCGATTGATTTCGTCGCTTCCTTTTGGGTAAATACTTTAAGCGCTTTGCCGCCTTCTCTGGTTGATTTTAGTGAGCAAAATATTATTTCGTGTGCTCTGTTGCAATGCGCTGCCAGCTCAGGTGCTTCGAGTTTTATTCGTGACCACACTAATTTTGAAGAACTTCATTCCAGGCCTCAAAATGATTATTATTTCTATGATTTTTTTCTGTTAGGACCTCGCGGCAGTGAAGCTGCCAATCTTCGATCACTTTCTGATGCTACTATTCGTTTAATCCATGAATATGCACATTACCTCGATAGTGCAGTATATGCACCTGTGGAAGGCACTACCAGAGGAACTATCGATACGCATACTTTTTACATGATCAGTTTTGACGGCCTGGAGGAAACAACTGCTTTTCCTATCTATAATCGGCTGGAGCTAAGCTATAAAGAGGGCAGTTCCAATGTGAATTTTATTGACAATTATGCTATGAGCCATGCTCAAAGAAGGATTCATACCAAAGAAGGCTATCAAACTATCTCTCAAATCATTTATGTCGAGGATTTTGCTGAGAGTTTCGCGGTGTATGTGACTGATGGGCAAACTTTTAGGGAAAAAGCCGCGAGTGATGCTATTTTACAGCAAAAGTATGATTGGTTAAGAACTCATGTTTTTAACGGTGTTGAGTATGATACTGCGCTTCCTAGGGCGCACTCAGATTATTCTTTTGTATTTGATGGCCAGCTGCGCAAACTTCAATAAGTTTTCTTTTTCGGTATATTTAAAAATCTGGATTTTTTCTATACAAAAGTCATGGAATTAGAAAAAAGAGGGAGATCATTTGTATTAGGTACTATATTAATTCTAATAGGCTTGGCTTTATTTTTTATTGCTTATAATGAAATGGGGGTAACCGGGGCTTTCATTGGAACGCTTAATTCTGGCAACGCAAGCCAATGCGGAGGAATCGCTGCAAGTATTACTCTCACACGGAATGTGAACAGCACCGGCACATGCTTTGTGGTGAACGCAAGCAATATCGTTATTGATTGTCAAGGTTTCGAAATTAATTACTCCAGTGGTGGAACGTTGGGATACGGCATAAATATCACCGGTTTTGATAACGTGACCGTGAAAAATTGCATCATTAAAGAAGGAACGAGCGTCGGTGATGCTAAGCATGGTATTTTTTTGCAAAACTTTGTCCATAATGTAACTATTATCAACAATACTATCACTATTATTGGACAAGCCAATGCTTTACGCCTGTCTGATGGTTCCAGTTCAAATAATGTTAGCAGCAATACCATCATTATTCGAGGTGTAAGTTTTGGCATAAACGTAATGTCTGGCAATGACAATTTCTTATACTTTAATGCCATTCGTAGTACAAATGAATCAGAAAATATACGCGGGATTGCCCTTAGTAACTCCAGCGCTAATATAGTTTTAGCAAATAATATCACTTTGGAAGGTGGGGGAATCGGAATCAGGCTTGATACGATAAATGGTGACATTACTGAAAGAAACATTCTTTACAATAATACTATTTTCGCTGCCAGTGGTTTTACTATTTTGGATGAGAGCAATGCGGCACATAATAATACACTTATATTCGAAAGCACGTATGGCAGCATTAATTGGACTTCCGGAAACCTCAGTTCTAACCTTTCTTTGCTGCCTGGCATATCTATTTTTGTTGAAAATAACACGTTGGGTGTTTTGGATAGTACCCATATGCTGGAATTGAACAAAACGGCAACTATCATTTTTAAAAATCAGGGATATTCGAATGAGCCTTTACTTCTGCGAGGCGGGATCCTTTGCAGCCGTACTATCAAGTGCAACGTTACCTACAATACAACTACCGGCACGCTTAATGCAAATATAACTTCATTTAGTAATTATACCACCCAAGAAAATTCAGCGCCTAATGTTACGAGCGCAGCACCGGCACTTAATTCTATTTTTAATACATCGCAGCTGATTGAACTGGGCATTAATGTTTCAGATGATAGTTTTACCAGTGTTGTGGTTGCCAATATCACCTATCCTAACAATTCTCAGTTTCAAGTTACACTTACCAACAGCTCGGGGCATCCTTGGCGCTTTAATGCGAGCTTGGAAATTCCCCGCTTAAATGGAAAGTACACTTTTATTTTTTCAGCGAATGATAGTTTGAATGTGCATAATACTTCCGTGACTTCTAATTTTACTGCTCTGCTCACGTGCGGAGAATTGGATCAAAGTGTACATATGGCACAAAACGTGAGTTCGTCTGCAACTTGTTTTACTGTTAACGCCTCCCATATAGTTCTTGATTGCCAAGGTTATGAGATTAATTATTCTACATCTGGAACTTTAGGATATGCTTTCAACAATACCGGATTTGACAATGTTACCATTAAAAATTGCGTGATTAAGGAAGGAACAAGTGCAACCGCAAGCAAACATGCAATTGTCTTTGACAATGATGCTCAAAATGGCACCGTCTTCAACAACACCGTCTTAAATACAGGATCAGATCCTACGTCTATTAAAATTAGCATCAGATCAAACAATACCAACGTAAGTGCAAATATTCTCACGATAAGATCTGGCTTGGCCATTTCTATTACGCAGAGTTCCAATGCAAAGGTCTATTTTAATCGAGTCCAGTCATATGGCGGATCGGCCACGACCGCAGGAGTTGGTTTATACGACGGGGCTCATGCTAATGTTATATTGGATAACAATATTACCATAAATAATTCCGGTGCAGGTATACGATTTTTTAAGGTGAATGGTGGAGGATTTCAAGGGAATATTTTAGAAAATAACACTATTTTTGCAGTAAGTGATTTTTCTGTTCGAGATGATAGTGCCGCGAGCGATACAAATACACTTATTTACCGAGGAGGATATGGCTTTATTAATTGGACTAAAAGTAATCTGACCACTAATCTTTCCTTGATCGTTGGCATAACCATTTTTCTTGAGCAAAATAAAGTTGGTCTTATTGATTCCGTCCACAGCTTGAATCTCAATAGTACTGCATCTCTGGTGATACAAAATTTAACGTATACTTCAACCCCGCAATTGCTTAAGAATGGCGTGCGGTGCGATGATTCGGCTTTGTGTACTATTAACTATAACAGCAATACTGGCGTGCTTGCCGCAACAATAAGTTCTTTTAGCAATTATACAACGCAAGCATCCGCTGGTTCTTCCTCCGGCGGGGGAAGTCAAGGCGGTGGCACATGTCGGGGTACGTGGGAATGCAGTGAGTGGAGCGAATGTGATAGGGATTTCCTGCAGCGCAGAACCTGTAGTGGGGGCTGTGGATATCCTCCTGAGTTAGTGAGGCGATGCGAGCTGCCAGGTGGTGGGCACCCTCGTCAAGAACCAGAGTCTCCTGCTCAGAAAGATACCTCGGATGTTCAGGACGGACAAAGAGTATTTGGAACAGAGAATTTCGAGAGAGATAACGCTCTTGCAGGGAGTGCCTCTAATGTGATGCACAATTTGGAAAGGTATGTTCCCTCTGTAGTTGCTTTTGTGGCTTTGGCGGCTATTGTAGTGGCAAGCATTGGAATGATTTCGAAAAGCTTAGTTCCACCTTCTCTTGTGGACACATTGGAACATTGGCTCTCTTCTATGATTGCACAAGGGTATAGGCTCGATGAACTCTATTCTCAATTGGTTACGCACGGAATTGACGCGACGGTTATTCATTCAGCTTTGCAGAGAGTACAGGTTTATGCTCTGTTGGAAAAGAAAGGACTTTCAGGACGGCAAATTGCCACCATTAAATCCGACGTGCTGCGTGCCTGCAAAAAAGGGGAATCCTCTCAGAAAATAGTACAAAGCATGGAGCTGCTGGGTATTCCCTCTGATATTGCACACAATTATGTGCTTACTTTTTACCAACGATAAGTATTTTGTGGAAGGCACTATCCAAAAAATGAGTGATATTGCAAAAAGCACGGGCTTGGCCAAGAAGT
>CAYOKQ010000020.1:0-21905 GCA_964404595.1 uncultured Methanosarcinales archaeon
TTGGTGATATTGACGAATTGATCAAGCTCAGCCAGGACGTTGAGCAAGTACTTCCTTGCATCGATTGGGCGCATCATTACGCGCGCAGTTTGGGGAAGCTGAACACGCAGGATCAATTTGCGGAAATTTTACAGAAAATGGAGAAAGGCCTTGGAAAAGAAGCCTTACAGAATATGCATATGCATCTGGAAGGGATTGAATTTACCAAAATAGGTGAACGTAATCATCTGAATGTGAATGAATGTCCTTTTCGTTATCAAGAGGTATTGCGAACACTCAAAGAATTTAAAGTCAAAGGGGTGCTTATCTGCGAAAGCCCTAATCTGGAAGAAGATGCATTGAAGTTTAAGAAAGAATATGCAAAAACGCAGAGAGTATAACAAGTTATACCTAAAATGCCAAATTGCCCCAAATGCGGTTCGCATGTCGTCATTTCGTTAGAACATGAAGGAATCACCTACTTGCAATGCCGCATCTGCCATTACGATGAATTAGAAGAAGATCTTGCAGATCAAGAGCGGGTAACCCAGCGAGAGAAAGGAAAGTATTCTCCATATAAGAAAGGGGGGAAAGGAAGAATAAGGAAAACAAGAGCATAATCTTTTTATATTTGTATTCAGGAAGGGGGATAATGTCAGCTTTTTTGCGGGAATTTCTGGAAGAGAGGATGTACGAGCTTCACCTTCAGGAAAGCCCCCATTTACGAGCTGATGAAAAAGAGGCAGGTCTTCTTCGAAAGAATTTACAGAGTGGGGATGCCAAACTTCGTTTTCATAATGATATTTACAGCTTACAGCATGGAACAGGAGTGGTGTATGCTTTTCCATTAGAGCAGCCGAACATGTACCAGAAATATGAAGAGATGGTGATGGACGCAGCGCGGGGTGTTCTACATAGTATTGATTTGCTTATTGGTTTTAAAGAACGGCATAAAAAAAATGGTATTGAAGGAAATATTGCCTACTTGAGCACGGTTGCTGAACCTTTGCAACCAGCCCAATTGCCAGATGATGATAGTTACGACCCAATACCCGATGCAGATGATTTTGAATGAAAGAATTATATAGTTCCAGCTTTCTATTATAGCATGGTCCGCGACATTACCGGCAAGCATCCAGCGTACTTTGAAGCCATCTTACAGCTACGTGACGTGTCACAGGAAGTGGTCGATTTCGTAGAAAGTGAATTTTCGCGAGGAAAAATCCCCATAACTCAAGCTCTGGAAGTGAAAAATGGGCTGGATTTCTATGCCGCCGACAGTCAATTTACAAGATCACTGGGGAGAAGATTGCAGGAAAAATTCGGCGGCGAGTTAGTCCTCACTGCCAGTTTGTATGGAGTAAAGAAAGATAGGGAAGTGTACCGGGTGACGGTGTTATTTAGGGAAGCCTCATTCAAGAAAGGAGATATGGTTGAGTTTAAAGGAGATCCCTGCTTGGTTGTTGTTCTTGGAAGTGAAATAATTTTACAGCAAAAAAACGGGAAAAAGTTGCATGTGAAGTATAGAGAGATGGGGAAGATAAAGAAGATATGACCTTATTTTGTCTTATATGTTTTGAAGGTATGGCTTATCAATTTTCTCCTTCCCTCTTCCATCTTATACTTAAATACTCCATGAAAGAATCCTTGCTGAAAAAGATAGGGCAAAAAGAGTCTATCTCCTTCCAATAAGTTTAATTGATTTATTTTACTGTTATCGATCCATTGAAGAATACCTTCATCGCTTTGTTTCAGAGTGCCAGAATATTGAGTAGCGATATAGGTCATAACTAACCAATTTTCTGCCCCTTCATTGTCAAATTCTAAAAATCCTTTCATCGTTGGATCGTGGATGGTAAGCCCGGTTTCAGCTATAAATTCTCTTCGAATACAGGCATCGAGTGTTTCTCCGGCTTCTACTTTTCCCCCCACGCCAATATGGAATCCTTCGTTGACGTCATGCTTCTTCACATTTCGGTAAAGAAAGAGTGTTTTGTTTTCATCACGCAGGTAGCAGAGGGTGGCCAGGTTCATCGGCTATGTAGGTATGAGGATGCTTTTTATAGGTTGTGGAAGTGTGGCTTGGAGTTTGATAATGTTTAAATAAAAGTTAGGCACAGAAGTTCATAATGAAGAGATTATTAGCAACATTGGGATTGGTGACATTATTAAAATGCGCTTCTCCAGCTGAAGATGATTCTTCGATAGTTACTGATTCTGCCAATAATCCTGCAGCAGTGCAAGTTTCGTATCCCGCTGGAAAAGTGGTTAAAGGAACACTTATCCATACGGAATTATCGACCGGCGTTGAGTGTGACGGTGGCACCATTATGTATATTACTGATCCTACTAATCCGGTTAGTTCTTATGCTGCTTTTTGCTTTCCTTACGGGCATGGTGATGCTCAACTAGACCTTCTTCGATATAATCTTAATCAAGAGTTTCACTGTGAAGGGGGATTAGTTGAGGAAAGAACACAAGGAAAAACCATTCCAGTTCTTGTTGAGCACCCCCAACAGCCATCTTTTCAAAAAATTCCTCTCTATACTTTATCAAGAATCCAAGTGCAGCATGACCTCTCCGCACATCTCGAATTATCACCTTTTCATTTATATGTCAAGGATAAGAATCTTCGCCATCGCTCTACTGTATGTGATCCACTCTCTCGATATCTTGTTGCATTCGGAGAATCGTTAGTGACTATTTGTACGGATACCGAGCCCACGTCTGGTCTCGCCCATCGCATCGACTATCGCAAAGATGAAATCGGGCAGCCAACGTATAGGGTGGAATAAGATTTTCTTTCCCGAAATGTTTATAAGAGATTGGAGCCTAACCTAAGATATGGAAGAAAAAAGCAGATTCTTAAAAGTGTATGCAAACCTATCCATTGATCTACGTAGGGAGATTATTACTTTAATTGAGGATAAGCCCATCACCTGGAATGTAGCTTACGAGGAGATAGAGAAAGAGACTAAACTGGGAAAAGAAATATTAAAAAAGATACTAGAATTAGAGTTAATTTAAAATGATCAATTCAGAAGAAATAAAAAAGCTGGTGTTAATTCGCCTGGAAACTATGCCTGATACTATCAGAGTATCCATCGGCTCGGAAGGAAAGGAATTAAGTAAGTATGATTTGATAGAGCATGTTAAACGAGAAGATTCACTGGGTAAAACTATTATTGAAATGCAGTTACGTTATTTACAAGCTATGAAAACAGGATTTTAAGATGAAAAGATTTCTGATTACCAGGCCGCATCATGACTCAGTCGTTTCATATCTTTATGCCTGGAGTGAAGAAATAATCTATTTTGCCCAAGAGAATAATGTACCTTATACTGATTTCAAGAAAGAGAAAGCCAATAAAGAAGAAGTAGAGAAGTTTTTAGCCAAACAAAAGCCTTCCTTGGTCGTATTTAATGGGCATGGTTCCTCTAAAAGCATAGCTGGACATAAAAATGAAGTTCTTATATGTGCAACTGAAAACGAAAAGCTCTTAACATCCACTATCACCTATGCAGTTGCCTGTGATGCTGCTGCCCAATTAGGTGAAAGCATTATTAAAGAAGGGGGAATTGCTTTTATTGGATATCGTGGTCCTTTTGGGTTTGCCCATCAGCCGAGCAGAGAATGCACCCCTGGCAAAGATCTATTTGCACAGCCATTCAAACAGGCTTCCAATGAGATAATAATCTCTTTATTGAAAGGGCATACCGTTAATGAAGCCTATGAAAAATCACAAAAAACATTTTCTAAATTAATGCAAAAATATTCTGCCAGTGATGCAGACAAAGAAAGCCAAACTATTCGCTTCTGGTTATTTTGGGATAAGTATTTTCAGACCATTCATGGAAATAAAGAAGCCTTGTTTTAAAGTAGATCTTATTTCTTCTCCTCATCCGTCTACAGATTCCTTTCCGTCTCTTCTTTAACAGGAGGAGATACTGCAGGCTGCTCTTTAACTTCACCTTTCTTCCCGAACCATTTTTTCTGCGCCATCTCCTTGCCGAATCTTCCAGCCTGTTCGGCAGCTTTGGCCGCTTTATGTTTCGCTTTGATCAATAATCCGCTAATGGTGCCAAAAGCAGCAATAATCGCGGCAATAGCCACTGCATTTTCTTTAAACCACATCAACGTCGTTACTTTCGGTTTGGTCGCCATATTAAGATCATTCGAAAGTTCAGTAATAGCCGAACCGGTAATATGCAGGCCAACACTGGCATCTTCCAGTTTTTCCGTAAATAAATTCTGTTCCGCCTCCAAAACATGCTCTTTAAGATCTTTGATCTGATCGGCCATTTCAGCTACTAAATAACCTTCTGCTTTCTTGTCATAATATACTTTTTCCTGCTCATCTAATTTTTGCCTGATGCTAGTCAACTGCACTTCCAATTCCTGTTTATTATATTCCACCTGCTGCGTTACATTCAGCGCAATTGGAAATTTTTTATCCAGAATTTTAACTGTTGCTTCAAGAGTTCCTGCTCTCAGAATATTTACTTTGATTGTAATGGTATCTTTATCTCCAGGATTAAGTACAGCCAAGGTGGATGATGTTAGGTATTCAATTCCATTTCCCACAATTCTGGCTGCTATATTATTTACTGGCGCAGTTCCTTCATTGCCAACGATAAATGTAATTTGCGCAGCACCTTTATTAAATTCAGTAGGAAAATAAGAATCGAGAGCCAATTGTGAATCATAAGTGCTGGCTAGAATCACAATATGTTCAGTAGCCTTTGCACCTGCTGCATCTATTGCAGTAACACTGGCCGTATAATTTCCAGCAGTACTGTAGGTGAACGATGGATTTTGCAGGTTGCTGTCAGCAATTCCGTCCCCATTCAGGTCCCATGAATAGGAAATCGGATTTTGTCCAATGGCAACGGCAGTGAATTGAACTTCAAGCGGTGTTATACCTTGTTCTGGATTAGCAACGACAGAAAGAGTAACTGGAGATTCAGTCTCAGTTGAATTTTGAATTGTTTCTGCGGAAGGGCTAGGTGGCTCTGATGTTTCCATATTTTCGACAGTGGTATTTGAACTCTCAGTAGTCAGAGATTCATTCTCAGCTGCCACATAAAAAAGGAAAAAAAGAACGATGAGGCTTACTATTCCCCCTTTTATAATATTCATACTTTAATCTCAAAAGGCATCTGCTTTTAAAGATTTCGTAATTACAGCAGATACCCGTCATCTTCTCTCATCTTTGTATTCTCGCACCACTTTATCAACCAGATTTTTCTTCTCTGTTTTTTGTTGTATCACCGGTAACTTTATCAGGCAAAAATAATCGTTCTCAAGTGCAATATCTTCTGCAGCAACCTGCGCAGTAACCAATGTCGAACTAATAACTTTGCTTGGCTTTCGAAACGAAAGTATTACTACCCCCCGTTCCTGGAGCAATTCCAGAACTTTCTGTGAATAGACCTGTGGATCTTGTACCAGCACAAAGTCTCCCCTTCCAATGTTGATTATGTTATGGTCCTCAAATTCCTGAAAGCCCAAAGTAGGAAGTTTCTTGACCAGTTGCAGCTTCGTGGTTTGGGTAATAAAAGAATATAACTCTCTTATTTTTTGCTGCAACTGCGAAATAAGATCCCGCTGCTGCTGTAATTCTTTTGTTTGCAGGTGCAGCCGCTTTTCTTTAAATTGCATGATATAATCTACTCGGCGATCGAAATCAGTTGATTTCTGTGATAAAGATCCTTTCTCTTTGATCAATTCCTCTATTTTCTCATGGAGTTGCTGAATTTTTCTCTCTAAAGATTTCTTTTCCATCCTGAGCTGATTCAGTTTGCCATACAAGGCTAAAAAATCTTTCTTTGTAATTTTATGGTGCAGTACGGCTCTCTGCATGACGGTGCTTTCAATTGAAGACCTGGTAAGAATTTCTTTAATCATCCAGAAATGCAGTTTTTCCCGTAGGGCCATTCTAATAAATTCATAGGAGTGATTTTCCAGATGATGTTCTGCAATGAACTTTTCAATTTTCCTTAATTTAGGCTCATAGGCATGATAGGCAGACAGAGCAGCAGCGGCCGCATCTTGTTCATGCGCACCATTATAATGTATCTCTTTAGATGCGAGTAATATACGTTTTTCCTCACGCTTCATATCCTCTGGCGGTGCAGCTATCTCTGCTCCTACTTTGCGTGCAAATTCATCCACGAACGAAGGCACTTTGGCTTTATCAGTACCGGCAATAAGCGGAAAACAGAGATTGGTTATCTGAACAATCATCTCTGATAAGGTTAATTCCTTGGCAGCATGAACTTTGAGAATATTTCCCTCTAAATCAAGAATAGCATAGGCAGAAGTTGTTCCAGGATCCAAGCCGATGATTGCAAGTGGTTTCATCTTCTTCTTGAAGGCATTATTACTATTAAAATATTTGCTGTAAATGGGTAATATGCTAAGTAATATATTTTTAAGAAGCTAAATCTTTATAAGAATCACAGCAACCTTTATATTTCCCCACTTTCTCTAGGATTGTATGAAGAAAACTTATGTGTGGTTAACTATATTTTTAGTGCTGCTTATTCCCGTATTTGCTCAATCCGCTCCTTATCACCTCAAACTATTAGCGGTGCAAGAAACAGCAGATGGCTACCAAGGAAGCGAGGCAAACTTATTTCTGGAACTTAAAGAAGGATCGGGAAGGGTTTTTCTGGAAACGACCCCGGTAACTAAAATGGATACCCAAATTAGCACCAGATTTGCCAAAGAGATTGCCTGTAATCACTTTAAGCTCGACTGCAGCCATTACGATTTTATTTTTACTATTAAGTCAGATTCCAATATCATCGGCGGCCCTAGCGCCGGAGCGGCAGTGGCGGCATTAACTACTATTGCCGTGTTGGATCTGGATTATCGCGAGGATATTGCCATTACCGGCACTATCAACTCCGGTGGAATTATCGGCCCGGTTGGAGGAATCAAAGAAAAGATAGAAGCTGCGGCAGAAGCTGAGATTAAAAAGGTGCTTATCGCCAGCGGTGCTGCTAATTTTGCTATAGATAATGAATCGGTGGATCTTGTTGCCTATGGAAAAGAACAGTTGAATATCGAAGTTGTTGAAGTTGTTGATCTCGACGAGATATTGTATCACCTTACCGGATTGGATTTAAATCATAAATCTATAGAAATTACGGAAGATAAGAATTATAGGGAAATTATGCAATCATTAAAAGACGTCCTGTGCCAGCGAACAGAAAAAATAACCTTGGAAATGGCAGAAAGGGGAATTCAATTGGATGCTGAAACGAGTAAAGCAGTGGAGGATCGCCAGAAAAATGCTCTTAATGCCAGCATAAGTGGTGATTATTATTCAGCGGCAAGTTTCTGTTTTGGCAATAATTTGCAGTTAAAAACATTTTATTATAAGCAGGAGGAATTGACTGCTTCACAAATAGGATCACTGACTCATACCGTACAGCAAAAAGTTTTATTGTTAGAAGAAGAGCTGCTGCAGGAAGACATCAATACTATTTCCGATCTGCAGACCCTTATTATTGTACGTGAAAGGCTGCATGATGTACAAGAGCAAATTCTCAAGCTCAACGAAACTGATTCATCTGAAGAAAAAGCAGCATTGATAGCATACGCAGAAGAACGATTCTTTTCGGCCCTTTCATGGATGCAGTTTTTTTTCATGGACGGGAAAACGTTTGTCATTAGTCCTGAGCAGCTGCAGGTATCCTGTTCACAGAAAATCGCAGAAGCAGAAGAACGTTATCAGTATACAAATTTATTTTTAGATGAAACAGCCTTAGGGGGTGTTTTGGAAAAAATAAATACTGCGCAGCAATCATTCCAAAAAAAAGAGAATGAATTATGTTTAATAGAAGCGGCACAGGCCAAAGCTGATTCCAATGCCATTTTGAGTTCTTTGGGATTAGATAAAGACAATATTGCTCCTTTTTTAGAGAGCAAGCAGAAAGCAGTAGAGCGGATAATTTCTGAAAACAGTGCGGAGGATGTATTTCCTATTTTAGGCTATTCCTACTACCAGTATGCCAAATCTCTTAAATCACAAGATCCTTTTACCGTCCTGGTCTATTTCGAATATGCACTGGAGATGAGCGATCTGGGCATCTATTTTCCTGAAGAGAAGAATCTTTTGCAAAAAAAAGTCCAAATAGAAAAAAAATGGCTGTATGGTGGCTTTGGACTTGTAGGTGGGATTGCCGGCGGCCTGGCTCTTGGTTTCATGCTCTTTCGAAAGCGCAAAAGAAAGCGATGGTAAAGTCTCGTTGCTATAAGGACTTTGAATAACTTTCTATAATATAAAAGCTTGGTATTTCTCAACATATTTGACCGGCAAAGGAATTTCGTGTCCATGCAAAGAAGTAACCTGAACTTTCAGTTCATTTCCTGAGCCATTATAATAAACACCAAAAACAACCCCATATAAGATAGCGCGTCTAGAATCATTTGCTTCAAATATTTAAATTTAAGTTATTTTTAATTGGAATAAACTATTTTTACAAAAATATTCCCAATAAGTTAGCGACACACCTCTGGGGGATTAATTTCGGTGCGAGTAGAAACCGTTACATTATCAATACGTTGCCATCGGAATCCTTCAGCATCAAGCATCTCGTTTTCTGCAGGAGCATATCTGATGCCCAAAGCTTCCACCATGTACTTTCTCATGTGTTCCTCTCCAACCTGCGGTTCAATGCAGCAAAATCTTGCGGTAAACGGCTCTTGAGTATGCGCCCCATTTATTAAGCAATCGTGGCATGGCTGTGCTTTTTCTGTATGCCGTTCCACGTTGCTGCAGAGCATTTCATCCAGACCATAAGTAAGAACTTGTTGGCTCCTTTGATAAGGAAAAAAAGACTCGGCGCGTAGATACTCCTGCATTTTTTCAGCGCCATATCTCGAATAAAACTCATTTGCCATAAAAGATTTTATGTGCAGCAGAATCTCTGCCTCTCTCGCCGCTGCGTTATTTCCAAATCTTCTGAGAGGAAAAAGAACCCGAAACTCCGCCAGGCTCCGTGCGACAGCCAGATCCAATTCCTGCATCTGGATAAGTCTTCCAACTTCAGCACGCATAGACTCAAAAGATACGCCTTGGCACATTCGTAAATAGATAAAAGGAAATTCTCTATCGACAAGGTGTGCATCTTCAGTAAGAACCGATGGAAGATCTGATAAAAGATTAGAAAAACTATGTGCGTAGCCGATGACTGAATGAGCATCAATGGTGCATACATATCCTGCTAATTCCTGCTCTAACAGATTAATTGTCGAAATGATTTCATTGCCCCGGCCATGGGGTTGAAGATGGCCCACTTCATGATTCACTAAACGTCGCAGGTCAAAATGAATCGGATACTTTACAAATATGTCAGGATCTGGTGGTCTTACATAACCATGACTTTCCAGAACACAATCACTTGGAACTTTGGTTACAGTCACTTCCGTTGGCAATCTTTCACTTGTCCTAGCATGCGTCTCATTGATAAAATCAATAACTGCATCAGTCATAACCTTTTCAGACGGCTCAACTAATAATTCATCCCACGACGCAATGTATCCATCAGCCGGCCTATTGAGCGCAACGGTTGAATCATTACGAGAAAAACAAATATCGTCTCCACATCCAACCAGTCCCGCTATAGACAGGGCTATAGTACGAAAATAATTCATATGCATACATAAAACTGCTTCTTTTTATATTTTTAGTATATGGGCAAACCACAAAATAAACCGTTAATAAAACCCCTGCGAGCTACCGAAGCAGCTCGCTGGGGAAAAAGAGGTGATAGATGTTTACTACTCTAAAAGAGATACCACTATATAAAGCTTATGGTACAATGAGTATTCTATAGTAGTTAACAATTAAAGTTATATACACAAAGCTTTTTATAGCCTCTTTTTTTACCTAAGTTCCATGCGAACTTATCTGTCAATAATATTGGTTCTCCTGATATCCATTGCAGGCTGTGTCAGCCCGGCAGCTATACCTACTCAAAATCAAACTCAGGAAACTATTGTAGATAATGGCTCCCCATCCATTTCAGAACCAGTTACAAATAATTCATTGGAGGAAGAAGCTTCCCCTCAAGCCTCGCCGGTTGAAATTGGCCCTCAATCAGTATACGTTTCTCTTATCGAAGGCGGATTTGAAGCTCCCGAAGTGAGAATAAAGATAGGTGAGACTGTCGCTTGGAAGAATGAACGAGAAGGAAGGCAGCCACGAGCAATGGTACTCGGAACGCAGTGGTGTTCCTTTGTACGAAGTGGAATTTTTGGGCCTGGAGAAGTATACCGGGCGTCTTTTAATAGGACTGGCACGTGCACCATAGTTGATGGCATGTATACGACCGAAACGATGAAAGTGATTGTGGAATAATACAGGACCAGTTTGATTTATTTGTCCCACTTCTTTTGATAATGTTTAAATGTTACAAATTCTTTATATGTCTTTATGTATGCTCTGTCCCATTATAAAGCTGCATCAATTGTATACAATAATTCTTCTTTTCATAGTTCTGGATACAGCCGTCTAGAATCCATGGCGCACGCTGAATGTGAGCTGCCCACCATTGCTTATTCTATTCAATCGTTTTCTCCATTCCAATCTTATAATAAGCCCATTGATTCTGTAGCTCCCTCACTGCCATTTAATTATTCTGGGGAACAAATGCCACGCAGATATGTGGCCAACTCAACAGCCTATTCCCCCATCACCCCTTTACATACCGAATATCATTTTCAGCCCAGTGAATTTCTTAAACCAGGAAAAGAAGGAAAATTCATTGGCCAGGCGCAAGAAATTAAAGAGTACGTCATGGATGCATTTGAAAAAATATTTCAGGCACCGTTTCCAAACAATATATGTATCAGCATCTGTAACGAGAAAGAATTCCGCAAAATAGCACCGCATCCAGGAACAATAGGGTTGTCCATCAACCGAGGAAAAGAAGGCTTGATTTCAGAAATATTTGTATTGAATGATACTTTAGCAAGAGTTATGCTGACACTGGGGCATGAATTAGGGCATGTCCTTACTCATACACTTGCCAATCCCCATGATGAAGAAGCCAAAGCCTATGCCTTTTCATTGGTGTGGATGAGGGCGATTAAAGAACATAATATTGCGGGATTGGCACAGGCCATCGTAACTGAAAGGCCGGCAGAGAATGGATTGCATAATGTGGCTTTTGGATTTGTAGAAAGATTAAGCCGGCAAGGCGCTGAATTTTATGTTATTTATACTGAACTCATTCAGCGGACTATCTCAATTGCTTCGTAATAATAAAATAAAAAAATAGACTATTTAACCACTGCCACTAAATCAGTTTGTTCTCTCTTCCTTGGTACAAGACCATTGCCTTGCCTTCATGGAGGGCTTTTTGCAACCCGTGTGCATTGTACACTACTGCTTCCAATTGACCTACAGCCGGTGTGAGAAGATGTATCGGTTTAGAGAAAGCTGATGGAAGATCGTCTACATCTTTAGTACGATTCAAGATAAAAAAATCAGGTCCGGCCGGGTACGGCACAGTTGCCGGCAGCAAAAATTCTGCGTGTAACTGCGGTCCATACCAATGACCCGGCTTACCCTGGGCTTTCAAATCCAGGTCCTCTTTCATTATTTTTGCTTTAGCAGGATTATATTGGCGCACTATGTCCACCACTTCTGATCCGTGTGCCGGTCTGAATATGGTATGCACTCGGTCATGTTGGTTATCAAACAGAGCACCGCGGGAAAGATAAGGTTCTTTGCCGCCATTAAGAATTAAAATATCGATATCAGAAGGAGCCTTGTCTGACGCACTTGCCGCGGAGCCAACTAAAGCCACCAACGTGTACGGGCCTTTAACGGCTGTAACTAACGCTGCAACATTCATTCGATCGATGGGTTCTAATTGTGGGATCCTCTGAGCAATTTCTACCATTTGATCCTGTACCAGCTGAACTTCGACAGCAGTCCTTTTTAAAAAATCAGTATCTAGGTCAACCTCAATGTTAACATAGGAAGATAAACGCGTTTGTTTTCCGAAACCGTTAATATCTGTCTGTGACTTTATACCAACAAAAACTCCTGGTTTTAAGTATTGCTCCACCTCATGCTGTAACTTAGCGACTTCGTCAGGCGAGGTTAAAGCCAATTTTCTGCGCAAAGGAGTTGCTGCTCCAGCTGCACCTGAAATCCCGGCTAACGCTAGAAAACCCAATGCCCTTCTTCGTGAATCATCAACCATTTTTATAAGTCCTCCAACTTTGTATTCACACAATTGTAATATTATTTACTCTTTTCTACTTTTTCCTTTTTTTCCTATGGATTGGCGCCGTTGTTTATAAATCTTTCCGCATTTAACCACTAGAGAGTAATTCCTTAATTTCATTTGTAAACTAAAAAGTTGTAAACCAAAAAGTTTATAAGTGAGCCTCTTCCACTATTGTTCATGTCCAGCAACCCCTTCTTGTTCGGTAAAGTAGTGAGGGACAAGAACTTTTGCAACCGTCTTACCGAGATGGAGAAGATCAAACAGGCAGCCAGTTCTAAAAATAGCCTTATTCTGGTCTCTCCCCGCCGGTATGGAAAAACATCCCTGATCATAAATGCGTTAGAGAAATATCAGCTCTCTTTCCTGTTTGTCGATTGCTTTGAAGTGCAGGATGAAAAGAGCTTCCTGGAAAAGATAGCTTCGGCTTACCTATCTTCTTTGCGCAAAGGGGATGTTTTAGATAAAGTAAAATATCTCTCCAAAATAGTGCAGGTAGAGTGCTCTTTCACTGTCAAAGGTATCACCGTCAAAATAACCAAGTATCAGGAAAATGCCCTGCGCGGGATTCTGGAAGAGATTGCCAAAAAATACCTGCTGGTGCTCGATGAATTTCAAGAGCTCTTTGTGGTTGACCCACAACTGGTGAAGAAGCTGCGCTCAATATTGCAGTTCATACCACAAAGTATCTTCTTTTTAGGCAGTAAAAAGCATCTCCTACTGTATTTATTTTCTGATCAGCG
This sequence comes from uncultured Methanosarcinales archaeon, assembly GCA_964404595.1. GTDB lineage: Archaea > Nanobdellota > Nanobdellia > Woesearchaeales > GW2011-AR9 > CAYJXA01. The sequence goes on from CAYOKQ010000020.1 coordinate 12,975, forward strand.
CAGTCCTTTCTATAATTTTGGCTCCCTTCTGCCTTTAGATAAAATTCCTGCATCGGAATGGCATAGATTCATCAATGATAAATTCGTCCAGACTAAAGTTTCCATCACTAAAGAAGAGATTTTTGGCCTTTTAGATGCAGCCGAATTAATTCCTTTCTATGTGCAGTATCTGTGTTATTATTATTGGCAGAATAAAAAAGACGGGAAAGAGATGTCTCTGGCCGAATTTCTCGCTCAAATAATCCATTCTAATTCCTATCTCTACGATGAATTATATGAAAAGCTTCCCGCAGCCCAGCAAAAAGCCTTACAGGTGATTTTACATAAAAAAGAAGGAATTTTTTCACAGGGAACGCAACAGGAATACGGGATCTCTTCCAATCAAGCTCTGCATAAATCGTTCACTGCCTTGGTTGACAAAGGCTTTCTGGAAAAGAATGGCGAATATCGCTTTAACGACCCTTTATTTAAAAAATACTTGCAACACAAAGAACAAAAACCATGATCTATTCACTCACCCCCCTCTTCACCTCCCGTTCCAAAGCCCAGGAGATAGTCCTTCTTCTTCACGATATCAAAGACGTGGTGCGCCAAGGATTTTACGAAAAGGAATTACCTCCGGTGCAGGAATTTTGCGCTAAGAATTCTTTATTTCTGGTCAGATCGAAATTTAAAATAATTCTCGATGATGAACACCAGTTTACCAATAAAGGAATAAGAATTCCTAACTATGATCCCCGCCCAGGTATGTATTTCATCTATATCTCCAAAGATGAAACCAAAGCATATCTAGCATCTTATTACGAATTGATAAGCGATCATCATAAGTTAGGATTGCTGCTAGGCTACCCGCAGTGCTGCGTTGATTTTTTCTGCCAGAATTTCAATGAGAAAAATACTAACTTAGAATTAGCCCCCACCAACAAGTACACCAACATCAGTAAAAGAAAGGAAGATGCAGTGCTGTTGTCGCATTTTCCCTGCAGTTCTGATTGTGAGCAAAGTATTGTGCTGGGGAAAAAATATCTTGAACTGCTCTACAAGATAGACTTTCCTAGATTTCAAGAATTACAGACTATGCTTTCTTGTTGAATATCCGGGGATTTTTTTCCACAAACCGATGAATAAGCCTATCAAAAATGAATAATTTTCCCTTGCGGATAAAAAAATAGCCCAGCACAGCAATGGCAGCTGCACCCAAAGTGTCCACGATAAGGTCACCCATAGTGTCAATGAGTCCTGATTTTTGCATTTGCACCCCAAAGATAGTATCCATGGAAAATTCAAAGATCTCCCAGACTGCTCCCAGCGCAACAGCAAAGGCAAATCCAAATAAAGCGATGAATCCCGGCTTCATTTTCTGCACCATGCGTTTTTCTTCGTTGAGAACATAAACTAATATAAAGCCGGCAATTCCCAGCAGAAAACCGGAGCTGCTATGCAACACAATGTCCCACCACCAGAACCGGGTATAGTATCCATGAACTTCTCCTAAGAATATAGCCATGAAAATAAAAACGATGGCAATAAAATCAAATTCGATAGGAAGATGGACTTGGAACTTATGCCTGATCATCTTGGGAAAAAAAGTCAGAAAAAGGATGCCAAAAACTGCAAAAGCATTGAGCCATTGCTGATCATAGATCCAATAGACCATCGTACCTAGCAGAACCAACTGCAGGATATATGATAATATTAATTCCATTTTATCGGTTCTATCAAGTTCGCGATGGGCAATGAGGAAATCCATGAATAAAGCTTTTTTCGGAACTTAATAAATGTAACGACATCCAGTTAACTTTTATTAAACTACTAAGTAGTAGTCCTATTAGTAAAGTTTATAAATATAGGCTTATTTTCTAAAAGTTTCACATGCCCGCAGCCCTCATCACCGGTATCACTGGACAAGACGGAAGTTATTTAGCACGTTTTCTTCTTGAAAAAGGATACGAAGTAATAGGAACGGTGCAGCGTGATTATTCCGTCGGTCAGCATGACACGCAGCGATTAGAAGGAATAGTAGATAAGATAAAACTAGAATCTGCAGATTTGCTCGACCCGCTTTCTCTTTTTCGTGTTCTTCAACAATATCGGCCTGCTGAGATTTATAACTTAGGTGCTCAAACAGATGTACGGGTAAGTTTTGACACCCCTTTTCATACCACCAACACCATTGTGCAAGGAACCCTTACTCTTCTTGATTTCATCAAAGGATTACATTTCCCAACCAGATTTTTTCAGGCAAGTTCTTCGGAAATGTTTGGAAATTCTCAGGATGTTGATGGGTTCCAGCGGGAAACAACACCGATGGAACCAGTGAGCCCTTATGGTTGTGCGAAGCTCCATGCGCATAAATTAGTTCAGCATTATAGGCGGTCACATGATTTATTTTTATCTACGGGAATTTCATTTAACCATGAATCTCCACAAAGAGGAATCAATTTTGTCACTAATAAAGTTGTACGCGAAGCCATAAGAATAAAGAAAGGTTTTTCTTCTGAATTAAAATTAGGAAATCTGGATGCTGCACGTGATTGGGGACATTCCAAAGATTTTGTCCAAGCCATGTGGATGATGCTTCAACACACAGTTCCTGATGATTTTGTAGTGGCCACGGGAAAATCACATACCGTTCGTGACCTTTGCAGCTATGTCTTTAGTACCCTTGGAATGGACTATCATGATTTTGTACACATCGATCCTAAACTCTATCGATCGGAAGAATTACATCGCCTTCGAGGCGATTCCACCAAATTGAGAACAACTTTAGGATGGAAACCAGAGCATACCTTTGAAGGAATGTTAGATGAAATGATCAGTTATTGGAGCCAGAAGATTAATGATACCAGAAGTACTTTGTTTTTCCTGCCGGCAATTTCCTCCCTCCCTATTTCTACTTCGCGGTATACTCCTGACGCTGGTCAAATGAACTATTCCTATGAAATACTTATTCAACCATCCCAACCAGTTCCTTTAGTGGGATTAGAAACCGTCATAACTCCGGGAAAACCATTATTATTAGCGCAACGCCACCCGGAATTGTATGCAGAAGTCTGCGCTTTTTGGGAGCAAGAGTCAGCCAGAGTGTCGCTTACCCGAGCCCCCGATTTAGCTCTGGCTCTTGCACGTCACGATGAAGCCCAAGTAACCAGAATGAAAAAACAAATGAGAATACTCACACCAAAATATAGGCTTACGAACATAGCTTTGGAAGGAAATCGTTTACAATTAGCAATGGATACAATTTCATATTTAGAAGTTATTGGTATCAATGAATTGGCTGCTCGTGATTTTACTTTTAGAGATAGATTACTCCATGCTGGCCAGCATGATTTTAATGATACTGCTGCTTATTTTGCCAATCCTTTGGCTATCTGCGCCGTTTTGTACGGGTATGAAAAATCAAATGAAAAAGATAGTTTATACATTCCCATTACAAAACGCAGTGATCGGGTCATGCATTGCCCAGACATGTATCATGTTTTTGGCACACTCATTTCAGTTGAAGAATATTCTGGGAATTTGAATCTGGCACAGTATCTGATAAATCAGTTGGAAGAAAAAACAGGTTTAGCAAAAGATCAATTTGGTTCTCCTCAGTTCCATGCCATTGTTCGACAAGGAGTATCTCAAATACCTGAATTGATTTGTAGTGTTCCTGTTCTTGCCAACCAGCAGCAATTGATGGAAGCAACGACAGAACAAGCACCTGGACGATATGAGTATAATGCAGTTTCTTGTTATACTCTTTCTCAAGTATCTGATTTTCTTTCGGACAAAGATAAATCACTCGTGCCCTCAGGTTCTGCAGCTCTGTCGCTATTTATAGATGCACAGAAATTAGCTGCGTAGTGAAACAAATCTGAGCGGCGCATCCGGCCTTACCACAAATTCCTTTCCAAACATAAATTCGCCGTCAACTTGTGCTACAATTGCTCTATCGCTTTCAAGCCGCAGTTCATACGCATAAAGATATTGGGTATTCTTGGCTGGTTTTCCACGCATGATTGCAGGCAACGAGGTAATAACATCCTGAATAGGCCCATGCGACATTACCACTTCCATCTGGCCGGGATTGCTTCTTGCTCCCGGCGAAGGAACAGCCCTAAAAATGCCTGTATTTTGCTGTTCATAAGAAGCCAAATAAATTCCGGTGGCACGATCTCTTCTTTGTCCATCAATATAAATCTGCGCACCAATTGGCTGGTTAAAAAATTGGGATGCTGCCGAGGAAGGATAACCTAACATAAGAAATGCTTCCATCAAAAGTCCCGCCACCTGCATCATGCCTGATTTTTGCTGGTCAGATTCCTGAACGCCGGTATTAAATTGCTCTTTAGTTTTGCCATAATAGAGCCAGACCATTTTAGCCACAGTTCCAAAACCGATGTTAAATCCCAAACGCCCATTGATGTTCATTGGAGCAAGATTTTTAGTATGCAGGTTTGCAGAAGATTCGCCAACATATTGTGCAACTCGTACCGATTTTGTATCTAAACCAAGATTTCGTTTTATAGTATCGTACAATCCATCATAAGCTCCCAAAGGGATTGCCACATTATTCATCGTGCCCATGGAATAGACAGCCAGATGTGGAGGAATGTATCCCCATAGATCCTGCACTTTGGTTAAAGTGTGTGACACGGTTCCGTCACCTCCCCCAATGCCCAGGATATCGGGATGGTATTCTTGATGCCGTTGTAATTGGGAATCTAACGATGCTAAATCAGAAGTAGCAATCACTTTTCCTTCTAACCCGGAGAGTGCCTGGCATATTTTATGGTGTTCTCTGGCGGAATAACTACCTGCTTTAGGGTTAAGGATAGTGAAGTGTTTCATGATTTTAAGATGCAGAAACCGTTTTTTCTGGAGAAAATAGCTTATAATATAAAGATTTAGGATGATTTTACAGAAAATGGCAATCTTCATACGAAATACGAAAGGCAGGTTTAAATATTATCCATTCCCCATCTACTAAATGCATTTAAATAAGATTCAAATCAAAGAATTAATACATAGATATCCTCTTGGAAATCTTATCAGTTTTGAAAGAATTAAAGAACAAGGATTTATGAATTACATGTTTGTCGTAAAAACAGATAAAGGCAAATTTATTCTCCGGATTGCCAAGAATACTAAAACAAAAAAAGATTTATCATTTGAAATAAATTTATTGAACGCACTACAGGGGATGCCCGTCCCAAGATATATTAAAGATAGCACAGGAAAATATATTAACCGATTTCAAGGACACCACTATTCTATTTATCGGTATCTGGAAGGCAAAATACCTACAGAAATAACCCCTGCTCTTGTGAATGAAATTGCTTCCTTTCTCGCCAAATTTCATAATCAGACAAAAAATTTTAATATTGCTCAGCAACGATTTGCCTGGTATAATTTCACCAAGAGGAGAGCAGATGAATTTGAAAAATATATGAATGGAAAATTAGCTGATTACAAAGAGGAAATTCAATATTTGAAATCGATGCTATTAAATAATCAGCTGCCAGAAACAATTCCTAAAGGACCAATTCACGTGGATGTGCGCAGAGAAAATCTCCTGGTGATTGGAAATTCATTGACCGGAGTGGTAGACTTCGATAATTGTCAGATCGGCCCCTATATTCTTGATCTGGCCATGTCCATCATCTGGATCTGTACCGGAAAAAAAGGTTTAGATTATAAAAAAGCGCAGTGGTTTCTCCAAAAGTATGAAATGTTTCGAAAGCTCAGTAAAATTGAAAAACGATATTTATTTCAGGCGATCACCTATGCATATGCAGCCCAAGTCTTTGTGAATCACTATGTTTATGCAAAGGGATTGGTAACAGAAGAGCATTTTCATTTTGGAAGGACACATTTTTTATCAGCATTGCGAAAGTTGAGTTGTGAAAAATTTTGCATCCGTTCTCCCTACTTTAGCCTTATCCCCACCGGACAATGATCCGACCCTAGCACGTGGGGTAAAATAAACGCGTCCTGCAATTGCGGCCGCAATATTCCGGATATACAGAAATAATCAATGCGCCATCCGATATTTTTAGCCCGGGCATTGAACATATAACTCCACCAGGTATAATTATGAGGTTTTGGATTGAATTCACGAAACGAATCCACAAATCCATGCTCTAATATTTTGGAAAATCCTGCACGTTCTTCAGGAGTAAATCCCGCATTTCCAATGTTTGTGTTTGGATGTGCCAGATCAATCTCAGTATGGGCAACATTCAAATCACCGCAGAAAATAACCGGCTTCTTACTTTCCAAATTCTTAAGATACTGTAAAAATTTCCGGTCCCATTCCTGTCGATAGGCCAGCCTGGTCAATTCCCGCTGCGCATTAGGAGTATAGACATTTACCAGATAATATGTTGGAAATTCTGCCGTAAGAACTCTCCCTTCGTTGTTTTCTATGATGGCATCCCCATGAGAGACTGAAATAGGTTTTATTTTGCTAAAGATGGCTGTGCCAGAATATCCTGGTTTGACTGCTGAATTCCAGAAATGATAAGGATATGCAGACAATTCTAGATTAACTTGTTGTTGGTTTGCTTTTATTTCTTGAATAGAAAGAATATCTGGGCTTTCCTGCTGTACAAAATTGTGAAAACCTTTGCTCAGAACTGAACGGATTCCATTGACATTCCAGGAGATGAGTTTCATTATTTCCTCTTTACAAATGATGCAGTTGGCGCGCCCGCTCAAGCACATCCCTTTTCAATTCGCCGTTCACATACTGCAATACATCAGCATCACGCTCATGCCCCTCTTTAATTATTTTATCTTTAAATTTTGGAAATTGAGGCATTCCTTGCACATGGAACCAAGCGAGGACAGTAAAAGCACGATAGGCCATCTTTGCATTGGTATATATACTTTGTTCTACTTTTGTAAGTAATTTTTTGGCAACTTCAGGATCTGCTTTTCTTTCCAAAAAATGCAGGCCAAACTCATTAAAAGGCACATAGGCACAGATGGCTCGATCTACCGCCAGTTGCACCGATCTGTTCTGCTCAGGAGGATAATCGTGGAAAAACATTTGATAATTATTATCCAAAAGATGCAGAAAATATTTCCTGGCAGCTGCATGTATCTGATCGTGAGAAAACTGGCTGAATTTGGTGTGGTCAATAAGCCCTTTGCCGAAATAAACCACGTTCATCTGATCTGTGACCAACTTTTGAAGAAGAGTATCCTCAGGTGCACTCTTTTCCTCATCGATGGTGAGCCCATCATGTGCTTTTAAAATTTCTTCCAGCCTGAAGACGGTCATTTTTTTCTTTCGGGCAACCGTCCGCAAGAGTCCTTCGTACGATGCACGATCTCTAAAAGTAAGTGTTACTTTACCGGTCATATCTGCTCAAGTTTGACTCTTATTTTTAAATATTATTAAGAAAAAAACGCCACGGCCCCGACAATCAGCAAAACTGCGTTATTGGAATACAGCTTCACATTTGAACGGGGATACCCTTGCGGGAACAAGCTCCATGGTACTTTTCTGGTAGTTCCAGGCTTGCGCAGTACCGGGTTGTGCCACCGTGGCGCGTATTTGCGCAGGTGGCGACTAAAGGACGCATCCTTTATGTATGCCACCGTGGCGCGATGTGGAATAAAATCTATCTCTGTTTTATAAAAGTGTCGAAAGAAAAAGGAGATTAGTTCAAACATGGCTAAACATAGAATAATATTAAAATCTTATTTTAAATCAAAAACATATGGATCACTTTTCAGTTCTTTAAACTCATCAAGAGTATAACATCCGAATACTTGTTCTGGACTAGCAATTGGCGCTCTCTCTACTTTATAGCTTACACAAATTTTTTCTGGTTCTACTTTCTTCTCCAATATGGATCTTCCTCCCAAAGCTAAAGCAGCACCAAGAACAACCAAAGTTCCAGCTTTAACCAGGGTTGGAGTTCCTCTATAGATTTCACTGATTTTATTTCCAACTGCATATCCAATATCCTTAGTTTCTCTCCCAATAGAAGAGAATAGCTTTCTTTCTCGTTCATTCATTAATTCAAAGGTTGTTAAATATTTTAAATCCATGACTTCCATGACTGCAACCGGACTTTATAAATATTTCTATTATTTACTATAAAGTAGATATTTACTATCACCGTAAGAAAAAATTTGCAGCGTTCAATTAAAAAGATGCGTTGGCATCACCTACCATATCCAGACAAGTCAAATCCCAAGAAAGTGCGAATCCGATGGCAGCCACGTCACCAAAAGGATCGTCTTCACTTGTCCCATATGTTTTGATTAATTTTCTATATTCAGCTCTTGTTTTCTCCAGAGATTTTCCCGTCGGCATACCCGTAACTAAAGAATGGATGAGAATATGGCATACTTTCCTGAAAGGGGCCGCATTTTTATCTTTGTCGGGAGTCGCTGAAGTTGAAGGATCACCAATCCACATAAATTCATCCCGATAACCGATATAAGTTCGTGCACCATTTTGAATTGCGAGCTTTCCCAATCCTACCAATGAGCTGCACGCAAGTGCATACACGATCTTCGTATCTATGAGCCTAATATTATCTCTATCTAAAATTGCTTTATTTTCATGCCCATATACTGTTTCTTCATCCCCATGGCCATTGAAAAAAGCAAGTGTTTGGTCGGTGGTAGAAAGTGAAGATTCCACCTCTTTTCTATTAGCTTTAAGGCCGTCCAATTCTGTGAGCCTTATGGCTCTATTTTCTTTAACTATCTGTATGATTGCTTTTGAAAAAGAATATAAATAGGAAGTTTCTTTATCATGCCGTGGCCTGGTTATTAAAAATTGCTTCACCATCTTTTTGTATAATTATTGTTCTGCTACTAATACTTTTAACATATTCATTTGCGCTTGTATAATTTTTTTTCCAAAATCATCACCAAGCTGGACATGTTCGATCAATTCTTTTATCGAAACTTTTCTTT
>CAYOKQ010000021.1:0-1474 GCA_964404595.1 uncultured Methanosarcinales archaeon
AATGGGTACTCTTTAGCACCAGAATTAACGGGTATAACAGGGTATCTCAACACGAACGAAGGATTGCAGCTTGCTGATCTGCGTGGAAAAGTAATTTTAGTTGATTTCTGGACGTACACTTGTATCAATTGCATCCGAACACTCCCCCACCTGATTGAATGGGATCAAAAATATCGGAACCAAGGCTTGATTCTTATTGGTGTACATACTCCAGAATTTGAGTTTGAGAAGAAAAGAGAAAATGTCGCTATGGCAATTGAAAAGTATGGGATTGAATATGCAGTTGTACAAGATAATGAGTATGCAACCTGGAGAGCGTATAATAACAGGTATTGGCCTCACAAATATTTGATTGATGCAGACGGATATATCCGCTACGACCATATTGGGGAAGGAGGCTATGAAGAGACAGAACTGAAAATCCAGGAATTACTGGCAGAAATCGGCAAGAATGTCAGCGGAATATCAGCAATTGAAGATATTCCATCCTTCGGGCAAATTACTCCTGAATTGTATGCAGGCTATAATTTTGCCTTGCCGCGTGGACAAAATATTGGGAATGAAGAAAGATTGCAACCAGAAAAAATGGTCCAATATGAATTGCCAGAGAGATTGCAGAAAGATACCCTGTATCTCCAAGGATCGTGGAAAAGTAATGCCGATAATGTAGAAGCAGATGATGAAAATACGGCACTTTTTCTGAATTTTACTGCGAGTTCAGTGAATATCGTCGCGGATTCATTGAATGATACACCATTACAAATCGAAGTTTTGGTGAATGGACAATATAGTTCTTTGGAACAGGCAGGAACGGATGTACAATTTAATAATGGGAATAGTTTTATCCTGGTGGATGAGCCGCAATTATATAACGTCATCGACGGCGAGTATGGGCAGTATACATTGGAATTGAAAGTAAAAAAAGGATTTACGCTCAGTACGTTGACCTTTGGATAATACTCGAAAACACCTTTGCCGCATATTTCCCCAATTCTTCTGTTTTGGCAATCACAAAGTACTTGCCCAATTTACGCTGACTAGTATACTGGATGGAAGAGCCACCAAGATAAGATACATAGCCGCCTGCAGCTTCTACAAAAACGTTTTATATTTTAGGGTGGCTCTTTTTGAAAGTGGGAAACAAGTATGAATTCCTTCAAAAATTTAAGAAAGCCTTACGGCAAGGAGTCGATATCAGAATTTTACTTACCGGCCCTCCAGATAAAAACTGGGAACTTCTTAAAACATATCAGGAAGCGGGGATTAAGACCCGTTATTTACCACTTAACAACTTTTCTATTTTAGTCGTCGATGAAAATGAATGCAAAATTACCTTGAAAGACAGAAAGTTGCCTGAAAAAATTAACCTGCATATTCTGGATGAATCACTGGCCAGAGCCATGCATACATATTACCTGGACCAATGGGATAAAGCAGAGGAACTGCATCCGGAACAATATTTAAAGAGATAATT
>CAYOKQ010000021.1:1484-16700 GCA_964404595.1 uncultured Methanosarcinales archaeon
ATAATTTATTCTTCCAGCGCTTCCTTCACAATCTCATACACCTGCGGATATTTATCAATGTCCCGCAAAGTCAAATGCAGCGGCATAGAAATCCCTTCACATCGCCCATGAACAACGAAATTCTGCGCTCCTTCTAAATGAGCATTTTCTTCCAAAACCGTTCCATCCCCTTGTTTCCCATCCATATCACATCCCGTGCCAATAATGTTGTAGATGGGGATGGATGGAACCGGTCCACGATTTAATTTATTCATAAATAAACTCCCTTCCTGCATATCAGCACATTCGCGCTGCTCGCCAGTGAGAGCGCAATACTCTGCCGCGTCTCCCACAATCCCTTTATTGGGCGCACCGATGAGAATTAATGTATCTACGCTGTCGCTGCCAAAAACTTGAATGTAACGCCTACTGACCAAACTTCCCATGCTAAAAGCAACGACTTTTACTTTGGGCTTGCCGGTCTTGTATTTGATGGTATCGATGACTTCTTTGAGCCTTACCGCGTATGTATCAATATTTTCACTTTTAGTCTGCACTACTACATAATTTTCCGGCTGCTCAAATAAGTCGAAATAATAACTGGCCCGAATAGAGACGGGCAGGGGTAATTTTCCCCACACTCCTTCAGGAGTATCTCTGGCAGTGTACAACGTAATTGATCCTGCGCTCAGATATCTTTCCTGTTCCAATTTTTTTTGCATTTTATTAAATCCTTCCAAACTATATTCAAAAGAAGTATCTTTACTTATGGCATGCCCATGAATAAATACCACCGGATAGGTGGAAGGATCAGTTCTGCATTCTTCGGAAATACAGCAGGCACGGCATTCTCCAAAAAGGCAGCATTGGGGCGGTGGATCAATAAGTTCTATAGCAGCTGCTGGCGCCGTAATTGGAGGTAGAGTAATAGGAGTGAGATTAACAGATGCTAATTCAGGTATTGAAATGGGAAAAGCAGTGCATGAAAGCATCGATGTGAAGGCTGCTACCAACACCGGCGTGAGATTGTACGAATATTCCTGCACTGCCCGCAAAGGTTTGTCCGCGAGTAATTTCTGAAGCAATACGCTATTGGTTGCATTTAGCGGTATGTTCTGACGATACTGCGACTTTTTTTGTTGCTCGAAGTTAAAAAGATATGCCGAAATATTTGAGGCAAAGGCATCGTCAACAGGATATCCTTGCGCATTATATTCATCTACCAGAGAAGAATTCAGATCACGAATTCTATCCTGCAATAAGATACTTTCTTCGCATGCCTGCGTTAAATTAAATAGGATTTGATTAGCCCGTTGCGCAAGAGGCGGATGATTATAACAAGTTCCGGTTAGATCGCAGAGCACATCATAGCGAATATCAAGTGATAACTCTTTACTCAGGACAGTAGAGCGTTGCCCTTCCCCTGCAATTGATGCAAGATTCCGTAGATTTTCGACAAATGATCTGGTGCTATTTTCTTTCTGCTCGAACGAAAGAGATGCCAATTGAGGAATGAGAACATTAAATTCATACGCAGTGGAATTGACAGCTGCTCTGATGGTTTCATTAACTGCATCATGCGTGGAAAGCAGTTCGAGGAGTTCTCGCGCTTGGTGAATATCATCGACCAAAGCATTATATCTTTCCATCAACAAGGATACATTGGCAAGTTCCACTTTCTGTTCAGCCTGCATGAGCTTATCATTCAGATCGGCGGTGTACTGCGTTAGAGATACCAAATCCTGCTGCAGCCATAGCTGCTGCACTTCCTGAAGTTGCAGAGATAGGTTTGCAATCAGTATGGGCGGGGCTTGCATCTGCTGCAATACGAGATTGTAGATACTTTTTTTCTCTTCCACTACGGCGATACGCTCTGCCATATCCTGCAATTGCACGGCAAGATTCTGCTGTAATTCTTTTTCTTCATTGGTAAAGGTATAATCTGCAGTGATGAGAACACTTCTGGTGGTCGGTTCACCGCTGGTATGACAAAGGATTGTTTCCTGGCTTTTACATTCCATGCTAAATCGGTAAACTTTCATCCCTTCTCCTTGTCTGGGCGCGGCAATAGTATAATCGCGTTCGAAGGGATCAGACGGCCGAAGCGTAAAATTCAGCACGTCGATAGGGTCGGCAGCACTCATATCATCGAAGCCGGCAGTACAGGTTGCTTTGCAAAAAGGGTTGGTGGTGACAGACGCATCAACAGCAAGGGTGGCATTTTGCCCATGCACCAACGCGAAATATTCAGGGCTGGCCTGCAGTTTTACCGCTATATCATTGCCCAGAAGGAAATTAAAGAATAAGGCAATTTTAGTGCTAAAAAGAGTAATAAGGATAATCAAAAATATAAGTGCTATAAAGATTATTTTTTTATTTCTGCGCAGATAATGCCACCAGCTCTTTTCCATACATTGAAGAAAGAGGGGAATGATTTAAAGGTTACCTCAGAAATCTTTATATACACTTTCAAAATCTATCCTGGTATGGATAAAAAGAGGTACCAATCGTTTCTGAAAGCAATTATATGGCTCAGTATGCTGGGATTAGCTACTTCATTATATCTGCTGCAAAATCATTATGCACCGCCAAGTGCCGGATCGTTCTGTGATTTTGGTGAAGCCATCTCTTGTTCTGTAGTCAATACCAGCGTATACTCAGAACTACTGGGGGTTCCGGTAGCTCTGCTTGGTGCAATCTGGTTTGTGTTTCTGATCTGGATTTCCTGGAATGCCTACAGTAAGCCAGAGCACGTCCAAAGTTTGTTGGTATGGAATGTGCTCGGTATTCTTTCGGTTGTTTACTTCGTTATCGCAGAAATTATCTTACAATCAATCTGTCCTTTTTGCACCTTAGTCCATATTATTATTATCATCACCCTGACCCTATCATATCTGCTCTATAAGCATCTTGAACCAAAACCCCATCATAAAGAGGTAGTGAAAGCAATGAAACGGTGGGCTATCTGGGCAATTATTGTATTTGGATTGATTTTTCTGTCTTTTAATCTCTGGCCCGATAACAATCAGAATTATGACACTTTGGCACAATGTATGACCGATCAAGGCGTCGTGATGTATAGTTCCTTTCGCTGCGGGGTATGTGCTAGAACCAAAGCCATGCTGGGAAGTTCATTTCGCTACGTTAACGAAGTAGAATGCCATCCTCAAGGACCAAGTGCACAAACAGCGTTGTGCACCGCTAAAAATATTCAGGGAACGCCGACATGGACCATTGAACACAATGGGACGGAGATTAAAAGGCACACTGGTTTTCTCTCCGCTGAAGAATTAGCCACATTTTCGGGGTGCAGCCTTAATGGTGCTTCCTGAAAGTGTAACTTTGCCTATTCTCATTGGTGCAGCTTTATTAGATAGCATTAACCCCTGTGTTTTTGGCGTGCTTATTTTTCTCATTGCTTTTATGACCAAGGTGTACAAGAGCCCTCATCGCATGCTTTTGGGGGGATTGTTATACACTGCCGTCGTGTATGTGAGTTACCTGCTGCTGGGTATCGGGTTTCTCAAATTCACCGTTTCTTTTGGCTTTTCCCAAGCCATATATTGGATTGCTGCAATCATTGCGATTCTTGCCGGCATGTTAGAAATTAAAGATTTTTTCTGGTATGGAAAAGGTCTGAGTTTGAAAATGATTCCTGGCGCGGATCAACGAATTAAATATTTTACAGCCAAAATCGAGAAGCTGAATAAGAAAAATGTTTGGCTCAGTTATGCAGCCGCCGGCATGCTGGGGATATTTGTGGTTCTGGTTGAATTGCCTTGTACAGGAGCACCTTATCTCGCAGTATTGGCCATTTTAGGTGAAGGGAATTACGCCCAGGGCATACCTTTATTGTTATTGTATAATTTGATCTTTATATTACCTCTCTTTGTGATCATTGCCATTTCCTATCTCGGAAAATCATCACGCTCATTAGAAGCCTGGCGGCTCAAACATCGAGGATTAATGCGATTAGCGGTAGGATTGTTCTTGATCGGATTAGGAACATTAATGATATATACTATTTGGTGAGACCATGAATAAAAATAAAATTGCAGAATGGGTTTTACGCATTGGCATTGCTGGCGAATTTTTTGGCCATGGTGTTTTTGCATTGGGTGCAAAAGCAGGCTGGCTACCTTACTTTACAGCAGTAGGAATCACTGAAAATACTGCCCGAATTTTACTTCCATTAATAGGCAGTATGGATCTGCTGGTAGCGTTACTTATATTAATATATCCGATGCGGCTGGTTATCGCTTGGGCAACCGTCTGGGGTTTTTGGACGGCCTTACTGCGCCCGATATCCGGAGAACCAATCTGGGATTTTGTAGAACGCTGGGCAAATTGGGCTGCACCGATGGCTTTGCTTTGTTTACGAGGATTTCCGAAAAACGTGAAAGAATGGTTTAAGAGGTGATACAATGGCAGCAAAAAAAGTAAAGAAAACAATCAAGAAAAGCAAAAAAAGTGTGATGAAAGTGATGCCTTCGAAAGGAAAGCATGTGTGTGAGTTTTGCTAAAGATAATTTTAAAGTTGGACTATAGCTTAATCCTCAAGCAGCCATTCCCATACTGGTTTAACTATTATTTTTTTACCATCAACTATAAATTGATCATGTTGATTGTATGTCAGTATAAGCCCGTAGTTCAGATTAAATTTATGTAAAGCCGCAACGATACCATTTAATTCTCTGTTCTTATTCTCTTCATTAAGATCGTAGCATACCTGTATGGCTGACACCATCTTCTCTTTTTCTTTGATCAAGAAATCACATTCATTAATTTCTTTATAATAAAAAATTGATTTATGTTTCCGTCTCAATCCTAGAAACACGGCATTTTCAAGCATCCTCCCTTTGTCTTTCGAAAAAAGTACCGAATTATTGTATGAAAACCCATTATCAATAGAATATACTTTTTTAGGACTGATTTGCTGCTGCTTATAGGAATAGCTAAATCGGGGTACAGTAAAGACTAAATACGAATTTTCAAAATAAGATATATAATCAATGACACTCTGTACTGACTTTATAGAAAACGTTTTTTTTATGGAATTGTATGAAAATTCTCTTCCGCTGTTGCTTATCAAAAAAAGAAGTATTTTTGTGAGGATATCGGTATTTTTGATTCCATAGCGCACGGCAATATCTTTCATTACTATATCTGAAAGCAAAGTGTGTAAAATGGAAGGATCCTGCTTTTTGAGGTATTCTGGAAAGCCCCCTTGAAAGAGATACTGCTCAAATAACTCCACGCTGGCTTTACCTCTTTGCAGCTGCAAGAATTCTTTAAATGAAAACGGAAACATTTCCAATTGGAGATGCCTTCCCGTTAATTTTGTCCCCAACTCCCTGCTTAACAATTGAGCATTGGAGCCAGTTATGACTATTTTTTCTTTCTTGTCGATGAGGTAACGTATGAATTTTTCCCACTTATCAACATTTTGTATTTCATCAAAAAAATAAGTTACTTTTTCTCCATACAATTCTTTTATAATTGTTTCCACTTTGGTAAAATCAGAAAATTCAAATCCTTCCAACCGCGGATCCTCCAAATTCAAATAACCCCCCTTTTGTTCACGCCGTAGCAATTGATTTAAAAAAGTGCTCTTCCCACAGCGCCGCACCCCCGTAATTATAAGTGCAAAGGCATCCTGGATGGAAGGGCCTTCTTTTTCACGTTCAAGGCCCAAATCTGTTTCATTAAGAAAATCTCGTTGAGAGAGGAGTACTTCTTGGATAGTTTCTCGCGCGAGCATAGAACAGGAATAGGCCTCTTTTATTTAAACCTTTCTATTGACAATAGAAACATCTTTCTATTAGCAGCAGAAACTATTGTCTATTGACAGTAGAAGCTTTTTCTATTACAACCTCGCATCAATATCAGTCTTCCCAAACATTTCATGATCGCTAATCTCTGGCTTTAAGCCGTGGCGGCGATATATTTCTTCGATGCGGGGTGCCCACGCATCATGATACACGCGTACGTGAATACTTGGAACATCTACTCCCGCATGATGGGTCTTGGGAGGAAGATAGGCAATTTTTATATCTCGACCTGCCTGATACCAGACTTCTTTGCGAGTTTGAGAAGGTAATAATTTAGTTTTTCGGTCAAAAGTGACTCCTAATGCTGCGATTACATCATCGAGAACGTTGTTAAATCTTCGGGATGTTTCTTGGGCATTGAAGGGTTGCATTGGTAGGAAGAGAATGAGCCTAAATATATAAACATTTCCTTCAATATAGAATTTAATGTGGCAAAACATTTATTAACATTACAATATTCCTTTCTCAAGATAATCAATGTCCGCAAAAGAGGAGAGATGGATTTCTGGGAGAGTAGTGTAGACTATGTTCAAAAAACTCACCTCACTCAAGGATCTGCAGATGATGGCAGATGTGATCAGGGAAGATACTATTTCGGCCTTGGTCGTTGCCAAATCCGGACACTCTGCCGGCCCTTTAGGCATGGCTGACATTTTTACTGCATTATATTTCAATGTCCTTAATCACACTCCCGATAATCCAGCCTGGGAAGGGCGTGACTATCTGGTGCTATCAAACGGGCATATTTGTCCGGTGCTGTATGCCACGTTGGCCAACGCAGGATATTTTCATAAAAAAGAATTGTTAACACTTCGGAAAATGGGAACAAGACTTCAAGGGCATCCACATCGCGAATCACTTCCAGGTTTGGAAACAACGTCTGGCCCGCTGGGTTCTGGTCTTAGCCAAGCTGCCGGGATGGCTTATGGCCTGCGGCTGGATAGGAAAAAAAATAAAGTTTTTTGTCTGATGAGCGATGGCGAACATGATGAAGGCAATACTTGGGAAGCAGTCCTATTTGCAGCCAAATATAAGCTAGATAATCTTATTGCCGTCGTTGATCGAAATTATATCCAGATCGATGGGAATACGGAAGATATCATGCCACTCGATTCACTCGAAGCAAAGTATAAAGCCTTCAATTGGAATGTGATTACTATCAACGGCAATGATATGGACCAGATTGTCAAGACTCTCTCCAAGGCACGCAGCAACAAAAGTAAACCTTTGATGATCATCGCCAAGACCACCCCTGGAAAAGGGGTATCTTTTATGGAAGGAAAATTTGAATGGCATGGCAAGCCACCCAAACCCAATGAAGCAGAAATTGCCCTGCGGGAACTTCATGAAAAAGAAAGCCATGAACGAGGAGATTGGTATTTGAAACATCTGAAATTAAAGCCGGTGCATGCCTCTCCTACGCTAGCTGCAACAATAGTAAAAAAGAAAACAGCACAAAAATCAAAAACAAAAAAGAAAAAGTAAACCATGATTTACCTTCCTAATTTACGCGGACTGAGCAAAGAGATGGATCTCAATTTCAAACGAGATAAAATGCCCACCAGAGATGGCTATGGGGATGCCTTGCTTGAATTAGGCAAAGATAAAAAAATCATGGTGCTGTGCGCTGATTTAACCGAATCGACCAGAGTGGAAAAATTCAAAGCTAAATTCCCCGCCCAGTTTATTGAAATCGGAGTGGCCGAGCAGAATTTAGTCACGGTCGCTTCAGGCCTCGCCCATGTGGGAAAGATTCCTTTTGTATCTTCATATGCCTGCTTTTGTCCAGGGAGATGCTGGGAACAAATAAGAACAACCATATGCTACAATAATAATAATGTCAAGATCATCGGTGCCCATGCGGGGATTTCGGTGGGACCAGATGGGGCAACACATCAAATGCTCGAAGATATTGCGATGATGCGCGCATTGCCGAATATGATGGTGATTGTACCCGCCGATTATGAGCAGACTAAGAAGGCAACCAAAGCTATTGCGATGCATCAAGGGCCGGCGTACATGCGCTTTGCCCGTGAGAAAACCGAGCAGATGACCTGCGCTAAAACTCCTTTTGAGATTGGCAAAGCCCAAATCTTGAAAGAAGGGGATGATCTGGCCATCATCGGTGCAGGGCCGTTATTGTATGAATGTTTACTGGCGGCAGGATTACTGCAAGAGCGCGGTGTGCATGCGATGGTCATCAATTGCCATACCATTAAACCGCTGGATAAAAATACCATTTTAAGTGCTGCTCGAAAATGCAAGAAAATGCTGACGGTAGAAGAAGCACAAATCAATGGCGGGCTCGGGGGCGCCATCGCAGAATTGTTGTCCGAGGAAGGCCCTACCAAATTAAAGCGAATTGCAGTAATGGATAGGTTTGGTGAATCTGGGGAACCGGAGGAACTCATTAAAAAGTTTGGCTTAAGTTCGGAATTCATATTTAAAGAAGGGATGAAATTACGGGGGTGAGAGCGTGAAAGGATGTCCTACCTGTGGTGAAGAGATGGGCAGGAAAGAAGAGTGCAGTGATTGCGGTAATTGCCAGGCATGTTGCGAGTGTGAGGAGTGATGGTTATTTTTATTTTTCTATCCATTTATTTTTTTCTCTTATCTCTAGATTTCTTTATCCTGATTCAACAATTTTTAAAGAAAAAGCACCTAAAATTTTAGATTCAGGATTAAGGGTCTGTAATCTAGCCAGAACCAATTTTTTTTGTTCTTCATAAATCGAATTGATCATAATATTCCTACCAATTTCATTTTCTGAATAATTTTTTTCCCTAATGAGGTTTCGTTTGACACTTCTAGATAGGCGACATCCCAAGAATAATGCTTTTCTTCGACAACTGCCACCACTTGTGATCTTTCGGGAACAGGTAGATTAGCGTAAGCACGTAGAAATTTGGCTTTTAATTCATCATATTCTGACATAGTTAAAGAAGAAACAAAGTAGTTTATAACTATTGCTTAAGCTTTGGGCATCTAATTCCTGGTGATATTTTGTGAGGGAGGAGAAGATAGTGAGATTGTAAAAAGACATGGATAAAGCGATATTTCTCAAACTTCATAGGACTTCCCATCTAAAGCAGTATTCCGGAATTTCCGGATAACTGAATTACTGTCCAACTCATGCGAATTAAAGATATTCTGTAAATGTTCATTAATTGTTCGTATATCAACATCAAACAGTTTTGCCATCATCTTTTGAGATAGCCACACCATTTCATTTGCATATTTTACTTCAATAGACTCTTCTCCAGCTTGCGCGGTAAACATCAGGAACTCCGCGGTGCTGTTTCGTATGGTGAGATCTTTGGTCATTGTATATTGGTAATTTCCATCTTCAATTTTTCACGTAATTCTTTAGGTATTAATGCAGTTTTATATAATTTATTGCCTTGGGGCATTTTTCCGATTACCACCAGCCCATAAAGCCTAAGTGAACCGATGGTTGATTTGGGGGGATGATTGCTCCACCACCAGGAAATTTCATCATTATACTCGTTGAGCAAATTATATTTAACAAAGCCACATTCTTAAGGATGAGATGAAGAGCTTCTTTAGATTTGTCAGGCAGCTGGCTTACAATATCAGATAGCCCATTCATGATTTTTTCAGAAATATCTCTGGCTTTATCATTCTTTCTTCCTCCAGTTCTTAGAGAAAGAGCGCTGCACATCCCGTCTACCCATTGGAAGGGATATTTATTGAGAACCGCAGTGAGTTTTGTGGATGGGGATATGATAATACTCTCGGCTCGCTCAATTTCTTTTTTTTCGTAATGGTGCATTAAAATATCAGGGTCTAGTATCATAGGGGTATGGGCAATGGCCATGGCACCTGCAAACCGATGGATGCTGCCCCAAGGAAAAATCCGGCCTAAAATCATCGTATTTGCCTGGATTTGGGGATTGTTGGAAACTTGTACAATAGAATAAGAACTTCCCGTTTTTCTATCTTTTAGTCTTAGATTTAAACCCTCTTTGGCAATCACCACAAATTCTGAGGCAATAATATTTTTAGTATTCAATATTTTCTGTTTCTTCTCTTCATCTAATTCAGGATGTTCTTCAACATAGGACTCTGTCATTCTTTTTCCGCTTTCTGGCATCACTCTTTCTAGGACAAACCAGTCTATAAAGTTACGGATAAAATTATCTTGATCCATGCCTTTGATGTGGTACGGAATATTTTCTCCTAATTTTTTCAGGAATGTGGTCATCTCTTTTTTATTGTATTTTTTACCACAATAATCATAAAGTTCCAATAAGATATCTTCTTTCATAGTTTCATCCTCCTTAGTTTGAATGTTGAGTCATCTCCTAAATGAAATTTTATTTCTCCCTCTGCTTTATTTTTACCATTTAATTTTATCGAACCACTTCCGGAGACATCATCGCCACCACCATTGTCACTTCCGCTGAAGGTAAATTCAAGAAATTCTTCTCCCTTACCTTTAACAATCCTGCCATCTATCTCTCCTTGTACATAGCCAAAGTGAAAGTTTCCTATGAGATTTTTTTCTATCTTCATGTAAGCAGGTACTTCTTCATCAAAATAAGCTTTATCCCAAGTGCCCATTTCAATAATCCGCCATCTTCCGATAAAGTCTTTTTTGGCCATGTTAAATTTACTCAAAAATTTTGATTAATCATCTGTCTTCCGCCCGCTGTATCAAACTTTAAACTAAGGGAAGGGACAAGTTGTCCCCCTCCTTTGAGGTCTTATTCATGCTGTGAGCTTCTGCTTTCGATTATTTAAATTATGCGGTAGATTTTGTGAGAGAGATTGTGGATAAGGTGATATTTCTCAAACCTCAAGTTTGTATATTTATTCCAATAGGAATATTTTAATCAGCTAAATATTTATATATGAATAATTTAAGAAGATGGTAGTAGAAAAAAAGAGGTGGCAAAAAATGATTGAAACCAGCGTAGAAGAATATGAGCAAAAAGAAGAGGCGAAATGGCGAGAGCAGGAACGAAGAGAATTGCAGGAGTATAGAGAGTGGTGGGAGAAGGAAGGGGGTCTTTCATAAATTTGGCGATCCAGTCATTTTTCACTCAGTTTACGGTGACTTCTTTCCAATATGAAAATATTAATCTCTTTTTGGATTTGAGACATCAATTGAAGAACCATTATCACCATATTTTAACAAAACTGCTTTGCAATCTTTACAAATTACTTTATTATATCCTGCTGGATCTCTAGGTAAATCAATAGTATCTTTACATCCACATGATCTACATGGGGCAATACGTCCTTTTAAAATTGTTCTTTGTACCATAATTAGATATTTTTCAGCAAAGCTCCAAGAGTTACACAAAATAGATCTATATCTTCGCTAAAAGTGTAAAAAGGACTCTTGCCACTATCTTTGTCAATTGAAACACCATTCCTAAAACCTTCAAAATCAATTATTTTATTGAGACGAATTGTAGTATTCTTCTTAGAGCCATTAAAAATAAGTCTTTTATTTGTCAAATACAACTTCCCAGAATCAATTCTAGTCATTATGTCTTCAGAAACCGGGCGTACTGCAAGAGAACCAACCCTATAATAAAGACCTTTCATAATTTTAACTCTAAATGTTGGTCCACCATAATTAATTCTTTTGGTTATTCTCCTCAGTTCATGAAGTTCAACATCTTTTACAAAATAACATTTCTCATTTTTCTGAAGATTTATTTCATGCTCTACGGAGGGAATATTTCCATTTTCAATACTCCAAAATAATTGATATTTCTCAAGCTGCTTTTTAGTTGCTTCATCAGCTTTTATATCAGTAATATGAAGATTTTCAGCAATTGCTTTAAGTTGCTTTTCCTCTTGTGGTGAAAGTCTTGCATCACTTATCGCCTCATTAAGATAACGATTGTATATCTCTTGAACTTTCTTACCACATATCTCTTTCGCAATCTTATCATCCAATATGATATCTTTCTTAAGTTGTTCTATCTTTTTCTTTTCTTCAGATGACAATTTATTATCTTTTAAAAATTCTGAAAGTGATTCGCCATATACCTTGATTATAGTATCTTCCTCAATTGATTTTAGATCATTATCAGAAAAATCAAACAATTTCTTAAGCAATTTTAAACAATTCAATTCTTCCTTACTTAATTTCTTATCTTTAAGACAGAACTCCAAGTAGGATTTATACAACTCTTCTAAATGAGCTTGAATCT
Source organism: uncultured Methanosarcinales archaeon (assembly GCA_964404595.1). Classification (GTDB taxonomy): domain Archaea; phylum Nanobdellota; class Nanobdellia; order Woesearchaeales; family GW2011-AR9; genus CAYJXA01. Next base: position 13,486 of record CAYOKQ010000021.1, read on the forward strand.
GTTTTGAAGACTTAAGTTTATATTTTGTGTAAATTTCGATAATTTCGTCCGGTTTTACTTTTTCAATGCCTTTGCTTGCAAGAAGATTATTTATTTCTATGGCTGCATTTGATTTTTTGGGAACTCTAAAGAATTTATGAAAAATGGACTCCTGTTCTAAATCCTTCTTTTTGAATGTTGATCTCGCCATTTTTATTTCCTCCTTTTTTCCAGATAATTATAAGTATAGAATCCCCCAAACACCAGTGAACCTAATATTGTTGCTTTTACCCATAATTGAGGTTCCATTTCACATTTTTGGCTTTTCTGATTACAGATATTGTATTTAAATGAGCTTTCTATTTCAGGGCATGCACTATCGACACAGCAAGTATTCTCATCTTCTCCACTATCTACGTATCCATCACCACATGTAATTGTGTAACATCCATTTTGATGGCTTCCTAGCCTGGTCGTGTTGCAAGTCTGGTTAGAATTACAAATACAATCATTTGAAATAGTGCATTGTTCTCCTGTTATGTAATCGCAAATACTATCTCCCAGATTATAGGCACTAGAACTACACTTCGAGCGAACACAATAATTTGATTGACATTCGTTGTTTTGAGTACAGGGAATCCCTATTGCTTTTTTAATAACTGGTGCGGTAATTGTTGTTGGAGAATCAGTGTAAGTTGATGGTGTTGTTCCAATGTTATCCGAAGATGAGGTGAATCTATGGCAGTGATACCCTTCTGTTTTACCATTGTGGCATCCGTTGCTATTCAATCGTCCCGGAGAGGCGAAAACAAGGGATGTGAGAAGGAGCAGGAGAATAAGTGCTAAAAAATTTGTAATACTTAATTTCAGGAATTTCAGCATTGAAGTTACCTTATACTTTTATTTTCCTTAGTTTTGATCTCATTAATTATATATCCCCAGCATTTTCTTCAGTGTCTTGGCCGAAGCCGATGGTTTTCTGCCTCCAGTAATGCCTAAAATTTTCCAATCCTCTCTTTTACTCCCATTCTTGTTTAAGTGGTCTTCATTTCGAGCCGATTGTAATTTAATTAAGAATTCTTCAATCTCACTAATCTGTCGTCCATTAGTTTTTCCTCTCTGCTTCGGGTGTGCCACAAAAAACATTACAGGTGAGCCTTTTCCTTTAGACAATGCTTCGTGATATTTAATTCGCTTGTGATCAGCAAAACACTCTTTTTCAAAATCACGAGAAGTTTTACCAACATAATAGGGAGTTATCCCCCTTCCAGCCCTTATCCCAAATATGTAGCAACCTTTACTTTTTCTTATTTTTTCTGCTTCTGTATTCTCCCAGAATTCAGTAATATTGGTTTCATCGAGAAAAACCCCTCTGGAACCATTCTTATACTTTATCTTTATTGGTCCTGTGACGGTGTATTTGCTCATTTTCTATTCCCTCTTTTAATCTTCCCTGCTAAAGCCAAAAACTGCGGAAAACTCTGCTAACCTTTTCCCGTATGTGTCTTCAATGTAAACCGTAGCAGTATCTGTCTTAAAGCCGCTTTCTTCCAGTAAAGTGATCCAAGCCTGACCAAAAGCTCCCGTGAGTCTTTCTTGCTGATATTCTGGTTCACTGTACCATTGATCTGAAATTACAATAGTGAGATCATCTTTATCCCACGTTCCCCTAAGGCAGATTTCTGGGCATAATCTAAGTAATCCATTTACACCGTTTTCCAGTTTTGTGAAATTTCCAGTTTCAGTCACTAAAGAATTTGACGAGCTAACCTGCGGATTCGTTTTAGTAAAAGGCCCAATAAGTACCCCCAGAATCATTAATCCTATCACAACTGCCCAAACAGGATGATTTTTTATCCAAGTGATGATTTTTTCTTTCATTCTTCATTCCTCTTCTATTTCGTTAAAGTCCTTATTCAATAAAGCTATTCGCGCTGTACCACCACCAGTATCGCCATAAATTAAATTTAAATAAATATTATCTTCAATTTTTTCAAGGAAATCCCGGTCAATATTAATCACTCTGCCATTCACGTAAACACCTGCAAGCAGTTGGTTTGTATTGCTAATATAAGTTAAATTTACTAATTTTATTGCAAAATTATGACCAAAAAATCCTACCTGCTCAAGAGTCCCCATCTGGAGAATTACTTCCTTACTAAAACAGTCCAAAGGGCAATCACCTTCATTTAAATTTCCAACAAAATGTGAGATATAAGGGTCATCGTACCATTCGTTCTCCGAACACATGTTATCGCCGCAAGGGTGTATAAATAAATCTCCCAAAGCATTAACTTTCCATAGACTGTTAATTCTGACAAGTTCCATAGATGGTGCCTTTACATCAAGAGAAGTAGAGCCAATTGTATATTGCACAAAAGCAGTATTGTCACCTTCGAAAACTATTCCTTCGTATCGAAGCGAATTGAACAAGGTATTAAATTCTTCATGTTCCATCAACCAAACAAACTCTTCCTTGGATTTTAATCCTGTCAAAGATCCTGCTAATAAATCGTACATCTGATCATAATTTTTTCTCTCCCATTGAACTAAAAATAGCTTAGCTACGTTCTCAGCTTCTTCTTTATTATTTACTACGGGTACAAGTATCTCCCCAGACTCAGCATTTTCATCTTTATCACAAATTGAATTGTCATTTGTATCTAAACAACACTCTTTTCCTACTTTAAGATATGGTTTGTTACAAGTAATAGGGGTAGTAGTACACGCAGTAATAAGAACAATCACAACAATAAGAAAGATAATTTTCCACCCTTGCATACTGCAATATTATGAGTTACTTCTATTTAAGCCTTACTATTGTATTGCAGTATGGCCAAACGCTCTTCCTACGATATCAAACGCAAGATACTGCTCACGGTAAAAGAAAAACCAGCATCCTATGCAGAATTAGAACGAAAAGTAAACACAGGTTATCGAACTATCAAAGCAAATTGTGAAGAGCTACAGGATTACGACTTTATTGACATCAAAACAATGAAAGAACATCCGGCCAATGCCCGACCTTCGCATGTGGTGCTCATAACCGACAAAGGGATTGAGACTTTACAGAAAAAGAAAACAAAATGAGAGGAATTTCCTCGCCACTCCCCACTTTTTTCATTGATTTGTCCAGTGGCATGGGAGCTTATAACCTCAAAATTTTGCACTTATAGGATTTTTTTTCAATAAGCCACTCACCCACTGGACAAGTTCGGCGAGGATATATAAAGTGG
>CAYOKQ010000021.1:16710-21200 GCA_964404595.1 uncultured Methanosarcinales archaeon
ATGTCCAAAGAAAAAGCATTGTCAGTTTTTGAAGGAAAAGAGATTCGTAAAGTATGGCACAATGAGGAGTGGTGGTTTTCAATTGTTGATGTAGTGGGAGCATTAACTGATAGTGTTGATGCTAAAGATTATTGGTATAGATTAAAGCAAAGAGAAAAAGAATCCAGTGGAATTGAACTATCGACATTTTGTCGACAGTTGAAATTAATAGCTGAAGATGGCAAAATGAGAGAAACAGACTGCGCGAATACCGAAGGCTTATTCCGTATTATTCAATCTATTCCGTCCAGAAAAGCTGAACCATTCAAGCTCTGGCTGGCCAAGGTAGGCTATGAACGAGTTGTAGAAACAGAAGATCCGGAACTCGCGTTCAACCGAGCCATGAGAACCTATTTTCAAAAGGGCTATTCCAAGGAATGGATCAATCAACGCTTAAAAACGATAGAAATACGAAAAGAACTCACCGATGAATGGAATCGTTCCGGAGTAAGACAAAGAGTCCGATTTTGCCATTTTAACTAACCTTCCATGAGAGTAAAGAAGTCGCAGTCAAAGGCGGAACAGTGGCAGGAAATACCAGAAAAGATATTGAAAAAAAGCTTGGTGAAAGTGTTGTAAGTTCTAAAAATGCACAAGATCACCTGACAGATAAAACAAAGAAGAAGCAACTTACATGAAAAAAGCCATTCCCATTCAACAGATTATTAATTGGTATTACGGCAATTATTGTGTTCGAAAGTGTTACAACGATGAACGCAGACAGGATGAACATTATCCTAAACTTCAAGAATTGGCCTTAAAATTAAAAGGAATTACTATGACTCACGGGCAATTTTTGACTATGATGCGATCAGATAAGACCATCTGCAATCTGAGCGATGAAGAATGGGCAAATAGGAAATTTTCGTGGAGAAGGACTGATTGTATTACCTGCAAAAAGTTAGGAATACACTAATTATCAAAAAAGAAAGAAAAAATTCAATATTCCCTCTCAAAATCCCCCTCTTTCTCCATAGCCGCCTTCTTCGTCGGAAATTCACCTAATTTATGTCCGTCGTTGTTATATAAAACCCATCTCAATCCCCGCTTGTAAATCATAGCAACCACCTCGCCGATTTTTTACAATGAGAAAATAAGAAAAATACTTTAACATTGTGTATATAGTTAGAATACCTTCTAGACTGGCACGCTTCGTGCAGCTCGCTGCACCACTTCCGACAAAGCCGGATGCACATGCACTGCTTCACGTACAATATCTAAAGCTTTCCTTCTATTTGCTTTCATCACCACCACCACTTCATGAATTAAAGTGGAAGCATGTGGGCCGATAATATGGCAGCCGAGAATTTCTTTATTTTTCCTATCCACAATGAATTTCACAAACCCTTCTTTCTCTTCGATGGCTGCTCCCATCCCAGTATTTTTGTAATCATATCTTCCAACAACATACTCTTTATTTTTTTCCCGCGCTTCCTGCTCGGTCATTCCCACTCCGGCGATCTGCGGATTACTAAAGATGGCATGGGGCAGGGGATAGTAATCCACTGCATTTCGCACACCAAAAATATTATTCAACACATATTCTGCTTCCAGATTGGCGCTATGCTTGAACAAATAAACACCGGCAATATCACCAAGTGCCCATATATTTTTTGCAGTTGTTTCAAGATATTTGTTAACACGAACAAATCCTTTTTCGTTTATTTGAACTCCAGTTTTCTTTACGTCAAGCCTATCAGAATTTGGAGTAACTCCCGTCGCGATCAATAATTTTTCAGCCACAAAAAATTTTTCTTTCCCCTCGTGTTTGGTATGGACCACAATATTCTTTCCTTTTTGTTCTACCCGTACAATATCACAATTACATATCAAACCATATTTTTTCTTCCACAGCTGAGTAAATGATTCAGCGATTTCTTTATCCTCACGTGGAATAAGCAAGGGTCCGCGCTGTAATATAGTCACCCGGCAGCCAAGAGCCGCATAAAAATGTCCCAATTCAGCTGCAATATATCCTCCGCCAATGATAATCATACTCTTTGGGAGGATGGTAAGGCGCAGTGCCTGCGTGCTGGTCATGTACGGTACCTTGTCCAAACCAGGAATTGAGGGAATGGAAGGCCTCGCACCGGCGGCAATAACGATTTTTGTGCCCATTATTTTTTCTTTGCCAACTTGCAGCGTGTAGGGTGCAATAAATGTTGCTCGAGCTTTGAATAAAGATGGATTTTTTCCAGCGCGCAATGATTGCTCAATCTCTCTCGCGTCTTTGTCTACTACGTTACTTGCTCTGGTGGTGATTTGGCTAAAATGAATGCTTGGCAGTCTTGCGTTCAATCCAAATATACGTGCCCGTTTGATTTCCTGCGCCACATCAGCAGAATGAATAATCATTTTAGAAGGGATGCATCCGCGATTCAAGCAGGTTCCACCTAAATGGCCTTCTTCGATGATAGCAGTTTTCAATCCTCGGTTGGCGGCTTCCACCGCAACATCTAGTCCAGAACCGGCGCCGATGACGATAAGATCGAATGATTTCATATAAGCCTCTTTTTTAATCTAAGAAGGGAAGGGGGTTATTTAAATGAATCGCTTGCATAAGAATCATAAGACTACAGTATATAACTTCTAAAAAGAATGGTTGCTGATGGCAAAATTATTTATGATTCTGACACTGCTTTTTCTGTTAGGCTGTAGCGAATTCCAATGGTACACTTTTTCGCTGCGTAATGAGCAGGGTGAGGCGTTAATACTCCCTCATAATAGCATTATAGCTTTGGCCATGCCCCGAAAAGATGCAAATACAGTGCTCAGCCCCGAAAATTTTAAAGAGAATAGGATTATCATTCAGCAAACAAAGACCGATTGTGCGCATGCGCGCGAGAATTATCTTCCGGAGCAGCAGGAGGCATTGAATAACATTAATATAGAAAATAAGGCATCTATTCGAAAAATAACCATCACCATGCCTTATCATGCGAATGCAACGGATACTTTTACCCGCATTCCCGACACATTTTGTCTTGGTTTTTATACGCTTAAAGGATGGGAATGGGATTACACGCCGATTCATCCACAGTTAGATGAAGATGAACAAAGAGGAATAGCCACCGTGGAAGTCCAACAAGAGAAAGTGGGAGCCATCGCGATCCTGGTAGATACCACCACCGTGATAGACACGATTATGATCGAAGCCAAGCCATAACTCAGGCATAGTCAATAATCTTTAAAAAGAACCACAAGATTACCTGCCGTAATGAAGCCGCGAGTATTTGTTACCAGAAAAATCCCCGAATCAGGAATAAAACTGCTGCAAAAATTCTGTGAAGTTAAAATCCACCCTAAAGATCGAGTCATCCCAAAAAAAGAATTACTCAAAGAAGTAAAACAATGCGACGCTTTACTGTGCCTGCTGACCGACAAAATTGACAACGAAGTTATTGATGCTAATCCTACACTAAAAATTATTTCCAATTACGCCATTGGCTATAATAACATTGATGTTGCCTATGCCACCGCAAAAAAAATTCCGGTGACCAATACACCCGGACAGGCTATCGTCGATGCGGTGGCCGAACATACTATCGCTTTAATGTTTGCCATCACCAAGCGCATTGTGGAAGCTGACAGGTTTACTCGCAAAGGATTGTATAAAGGATGGGAGCCCAGGTCTTTTTTAGGGATGGAGCTTAGAGGAAAAACCCTGGGGATAGTCGGACTTGGACGTATTGGCCAGGGCGTGGCGCAAAGGGCCAAGGCAATGGGGATGAAGATTATGTATACCGATGTTTCCAGGAATTCCGAGTTTGAAGCGCGGTTTCAGGCTCAGTATCTATCATTATCAGCACTCTTGCAACGTGCAGATGTAGTTTCTCTCCATGTTCCTTTATTACCTGCAACCACTCACTTAATCGCAGCAAAAGAATTATCTCTAATGAAGCAAACTGCCTATCTTATTAATACTTCGCGAGGCCCCGTCATCGATGAAAAAGCGCTCGTTGCAGCTCTGAAGAAGAAACAAATTGCCGGAGCAGCATTGGATGTGTATGAGTTTGAGCCGAAACTTACTACCGGGTTAACTAAATTACAGAATGTTGTTCTTACACCCCATATTGCATCGGCAACCAGAGAAGCCCGGTCAGAGATGTCAATCGATGCGGCGCAAAATATTTTAGCAGTATTGCAGGGAAAGAAACCCAAGATGCTGGTTAATCCGCAGGTATACAAATGAGTTAAATTTCGAACATTGTCGGCTTTCTGTTACTCCTTGGTTATTTTGTTCGCCCAGTATCATTTCTATTTCTTTTTCGTCTTGATTTTGCTATTCTTGGTTTTCCTTTAAACACACTTTTTTTCACTCTGGTTTCTTTTCCAGGTAACTGATCTAATACATGCTGGATTTTAGGATTCTTGGATTTAAGTGCGCCGCCAGACACGTAGGCATCATCCTTACGTATAAGCCAAGTATGAGTTTCCCATTCCCCACTTTT
>CAYOKQ010000022.1:0-21167 GCA_964404595.1 uncultured Methanosarcinales archaeon
GACAGTAGTCACGCAGAATGAAACCATCGCCAAGGGCATGGTTGCAATTTCAGATAAATTAGAAGATTTCATGGCCGGTTCGGGTTCTCCTGCAAGAGCCATGCCTTCTGCGCTGCAGCACACTATGGGGATGCCGCAGATGAAAGGATCGAGAATGGCACCTCCTTTGCAGATGGAGCCGCCCTCATTTGCTGAACCGGAATTTCCTTCTGCTATGGAAAGTGCTCCACCGCCGCCTCCTCCACCGCCGGGAGCTGGAAGTAAAAAGAAATTAATCGGCACTATATTCAAATAAAATGAGTTTTTTCAATGCCGCTCAATTACTTGCAATAGCTGCACGTGAATATCAGCTGCGCAGGGAAACCTTTTCTACCGCTGAGATAGTATCCCGGATCAATGAAATTAAATATCTTTCTACACAGAAAAAAGTACCAAAATTATCCCTGCGAAAAGAGATCATTCATCTGGAAACGAAACTGCAAACGGTGCTTAACCTGGAACAGCGTATGCTTAAGCAAAAGCATCGCGAATCTGCTAAAGAAAAGATGCTGAAAAAACAGGTGGCCGAACTTAAAAATCGTCTGGCGGCAGCCCACAATAAAGATGTGCAGAAAAAATTGGATCGTATCACCGGATTACTGGGAGATTATGTTGCCAAGAAGAGAACAGAAGAAGAGGTAAGAGCAGCTATTGCTCAACTCAAAGGGATAGAAAAAGAGAAAGCAGCTAAATCCTTGAAAACAACTGCTACAGCACAGCAACCAGAATCTTCATTATCTTCGGTTCAAGATGAACAGCCACGTATTGCGATGCTGCAGCAAAGGTTACGTATGCTCAAGGGAGAATGGGAACTCTTGAAAATTCTCAAAAAAGATAATCTGGCCAGAGGTATGGAAGAAAAAATAGCTTTGCTTGAAGAAAAACTAGAGAAATATAGGAAGCCTGCTGCAATTGGGAGCAAATTATCGCTGCCCGTGCCGGAAATTAAACACACTATGTTCTTTTCTTCACCAAAGCCAGTGCAGGCAGAAACGGCAGATGAAGATCTGGAATTAGGGACAGAACTGCCCCTGCCGCCCCCGCCGAAGATGAAGAGAAAGATGTGAACGTATATGGATTTATGAAAATCGTGGTTCTCCAAGACTATTTTTTAATCCCCAGTAGATATTTCCACCAAAGGCAGAGACAAAATCTTCCTCCTGCCAGATTCTTCCTTTTTTAGCTGTTCTTTGGAGTTCCGTGTAGCCAGGATTTCGTAATTCTGCCAAGGTGCGAGTATTTTCTGCACACATACGTTCATAAAATCCTTGTAATACTGGCTTTTGTAATGGAGAAATAGATTTTGCCATTGCATATGATTGTGCAAACTGATTCAGCTCTGTTGCCTGCTCTTGGAAATAGGTATTGTCTGGGTTGAGATTACGCCCATCTGAATCCAAAGATTGAATAGTACCAATAACAATGGGATCTCTGGCGAGGCGCTCCAATTCAAAGAAAGTGGGAAATAAATAAAAATTATTTCTCTGAGGAATTTCGTCAGGCCTAAATTGATTCTCAATAAACCGATGGTACTTTGCTAAAGCTTTCACAACAGGACGTTCGGGACATTGAATATTGTTTAACCATAGTTTGCCAGTAGAAAAGTCTAAAATATCTGTACTAGGATAACATTCTTTTTGTACAGTATTGCCTTCATACACAAGATTATGAATTTGATCTACAGGGTCTCGTACTATATCTCGAATACTCGTGGCTATTGTTACATGAAAAACCATTTAGAATGGAAACGATTGCAACTATATAAATATTCCCTTTAAAGTAATAACATAATATACCGTAGTATTTAAATATCCTTTTCTTTTTTTAATACTATGAAAAGCTCTATGGTTCTTTTTCGGCTCTTTGGAATTGAGATTAAATTGCATCTCTCCTGGTGGTTTATTTTTTTTTTAATTGCGTGGGGGTTGTCGGGGTCTTATTTTCCACAAATTCTTCCCGGCCTACATCAATATGCTTACTGGGGCATGGGCCTGGCAGCAGCACTGTTGCTTTTTATCTCGGTTATTTTGCATGAATTGAGCCATTCTTTGGTTGCCAGAGCCAAAAAAATCAAAGTTGAAAGTATTACGCTGTTTTTTTTTGGCGGCGTGGCGGCTATTCCCGATGAGGATATGAAGCCGGGAACAGAATTGCAGATGGCGCTGGCCGGGCCGCTCTTCTCGATATTTTTATCGGCTCTATTTTATGCTTTTTCGGTGATCAGCGGAAATGCTCTTATCGTCGCTATTGTAATTTACCTGTCGCAGCTCAATCTTACTTTAGGACTTTTTAATCTCATTCCGGGCTTTCCTTTAGATGGTGGGCGGGCTTTGAGGGCTATTATTCATTGGTATACTCACGATATTCGAAAAGCTACTTATATTGCCTCAATGGGCGGTAAAATAGTTGCTGGAGTCCTGCTGTTTACCGGTATTTTTGGTTTTATCAGCGGAGTTGTCAATGGGTTGTGGTTTATACTGCTGGGGGGATTTTTGTATTTTATTGCCGGCATGAGTTATGAACAAGTTCTGATAAAGCAGGTACTGGCTCGTGTCCCGGTTTCAGCTGTCATGACGACCAAATTTTCGGTGGTGGCATCAACAGTTATGTTTGCCGATTTTGTGGAAAAATATGCTTACTTGAAACAGGATGCTTTTATAGTGAAAGGGAAAAATTTTATCGGGATTTTGGATATTTCCCGTGCGCCGGCATTACCTTTGGCCTTGCAACGCTCAACACCGGTGAATAATTTAGCTATTTCTGTCCCAGAACAAAAAATCCTGACCATCAATGATAAGGCGCATACTGCTTTTAGATATCTCAATGAATCAAATCTTAATCTGCTGCCGGTAATGCAGGGGCAGAAAATCTTAGGTGTAGTGCGAAAAGATGATGTTATGCACTGCTTACTATGGAGCATGAAATATGGGTTTGAATCCACCAGCAAAAAAGCAGAGTAAAGCATAAAAAGAATGACAGATTGGCGCAAGTTGTGCCTCAAAATATAATATTAAAAGAATTACGAAATATTACGCATCATAATTGTGTAGAACTGACTCTTTGCGGCAATGCTGCCATCACTTCAGCTCTTTCCATCTTTCCAGAAGGCAGCACCGTTCTTATCCCTGAAGAAGGGGGCTGGATCCATTACCAGAAAGCGCCGGTGCAGTTGGGATTAAAGATAGTAGAAGTGAAATGCGATGATGCAAAGATAAATCTTGCTGATTTACAGGAAAAGATAAATTCTGAAAGACCGTCTGCTTTCCTTTATCAAAACCCAGGCGGCTATTTTGCGCAGCAGCCGATGAAAGAGATTTATGGACTATGCCTGAGAAATAAATGTGCAGTCATCATGGATGTCTCCGGAAGCCTCGGCACGCCCCTGGGGAACGGCAACTATGCCGACATCCTGGTGGGAAGTTTTGGCAAGTGGAAATTAGTTGATGCGAAGACGGGAGGATTTATTTCTACTAACGATAAAGGAACATGGGGCAAATTAAAACCAAATATAACTATTTTAGAGAACAGCAATGCTTTGAGCACAGTTCAGGCAAAGTTAGATGGCTTACAGCAGCGGATAGCGCAGCTGCAGCAATTACAGAAAAAAATTCTCGTTGATCTGCAAGAATTAAATCCAATTTACTGTCATGATGCCGGGTTTGTAGTGGTGGTAAAGTACATCACTGAAGATGAAAAAAAAGAGATTTTAGCATACTGCGTCAAACATCAACTGGCATATACGCAATGCCCCCGGTATATACGCGTAAACAAAGCGGCCATTTCTATTGAACTTAAACAGATTAGCTGATTTCTGCCTGGAAACCATAATACTTCAGCAAAAGCAGAGGCAGTACCTTCAAAATTCTCTAAATCAATTTCGAAGGAGCTGCGTCCCCGTGAGGGACTTCCCCCCCGCAACGCTCCCGACGGTATTCTAAATGAATTTTGACTTTATGGTGCTGCCTCTGCTTCAGAATGCTGAAGTATTACTGGAAACCAAAAGGGTTAAAAAGAGGCTCATTTTGCGTTATATTCATGACCTTGCGTATACCAGAATCAATGGAAGAATGCCTGTACTTTACCAATCGAGGTGATATTCTTGCGTGGGTGTATCGAAAATTTTGTCCGAAATGCAAAAAAGCGAAGATGGGCAAGCCGGTGGAGAAAGGTGAAGTGAGGATCAGGGCAAAAGAGTATCAATGCCCAGCTTGCGGTTATACTGAACAAAAGGAAGAGCATGAAGCCAGTTTGATATTGGAAGCAACGTATACTTGCCCGGAATGTGGTAAAGAAGGAGAATCAACCGGAGAATATAAACGCAAGAATTACAAGGGCGTACCTTCGTATATTGTCGAGTGCCAGCATTGTAAAGTTAAGATTGCCCTGACAAAGAAATTAAAAAAGTTGAAAGGAAAGAAAGGGAAAAAGGAGGAAGATGATTTTGATGGTGAAATGTAATTTTGTGTAGTGTTTTATTCATTTTAGAATATTTTTATCAATACTCTTTATAAGTAACTGGCAATGCCCGAACGGGCATGAGCGAATTTATTGTGCATTCCTTTGAAGCTGGCAGACGTGGAAAGCCAGACGAGTTAGAGAGCAATATTGCTCATTTGATGGGATCACATTTATTAAAAAAAGACCCCTGTGCTCGATTCGATTTGCGAGTTGCCGGCAGCTATGATCCCGAATCTCAAAAACCCAGGATTCGTGTTTCAGGCGAAGTTAGTGGGCATTTACTGGAAGAAAAATTGTATGATGAGCTCAAAGATTTAATATTGGTTCATTATAACCGGCTCCAACAAGCCGGATATGGCCTTGATCATTTAATCTTTGATTTTAAATTTAAACCACAGGAAACAACATTATCTCTTAATGGCAAAGCAGGCGATTCTGGCAATCCCATTGCCGTTGCGTACAGACATTCACCTTCTCGCTTGCCGTGGGAACGATTTTTGGCTGTGGGGATACGTGATTTATACGATGCTATCTATGCTAGTGAAGGATTTCTAAGTGAAGATTTAAGGGGATTTAGTCCTATACGACAATTGTGGGGATTGTTTGCCGATGGAAAAATATCAGTTGATGCAGTATACAATGGAGCAGCATTTCAAACATTATCTTCTATTACTATGGCCTTTGAGCATAATGACATTATTCCATTTGATAAATTTGTGCACAACGCCGAACTTGTCCTGAAAGCGTATTTAGCACAGCTCGAGGAATACTATGGCCTAAATTTGGGAGATCCTGTTATAACTATCAACGGTTTAGGACCTTGGACTCGTGGCGGATGGGAAGTTGATGAAGGCAATAGGGAAGCTAAATCGTATCGAGATGGTTTTGGTACATACGGAGTTATGGAAGATTCCTTTGCAGGTGAAGATCCCAGCAAACCGTCAGGGACAGGCACTTTTTTGGCACGGTATATCGCTGTACAGGTGGTAGGAAATGAGTTAGCTGATTTTGCTCGAGTGGCTTTGCGCTATACCATCGGACAGGAAGATGTGGGGCTTAACATCACAACCAATGGAACGGGAAAAGTGTCTCAAGAAGAATTGCATCGGTGGGTGCGCCAGAACATTCCTTTGAGCATTAAAGATGCCATTGAACGCTTCCATTTGCGAGACCCGGCACTCTACCGTCAAATTGCGGAGGATTCTGATTTCTTTCACAGCCCTAGTCTGCCGTGGAATAAATTTGAAATATACTAAAATTCGCAAGATATTGATTCGCTCAGATGAATCTTAAATGCCTGGCTTTTTGGATTGCTAGTGTGTTTCTCCTATAAACAATTTTCCATATCCGTAGTAATCATACGAAATAGCCTGGTCGCCCAGCAACATTGCGAAAAGGTGATTCAATTTCTTAAGTAGCAATCTTTATATAATTCTCATCGTTCCTTTCTTTCATGAAGAAAGGTGCTGCACCAAAAAAAATGGCCAAAAAAAAGTCAGATAAAATTATCATCACTGCCGCTCTTCCTTATGCCAACGGCCCCATCCACATCGGCCATCTTTTAGAATATATCCAGGCTGATATCTACACGCGCTTTCTTAAATTACAGGGAAAAGATGCACTTTATATTTGTGCTTCGGACATGCATGGCACTCCTATCGAGGTCAATGCTGCCAAAGTAGGTAAAGATCCAGAAACATTTGCACAGGAATACTGGCAAGATCATCAACACGATTTCAGCTCATTTTTAATCCATTTCGACAATTATTACAAAACCCATTCTCCAGAGAATAAAGAATTAGCAGAATATTTCTTTGCTGAATTAAAGAAGAAAGGATATATCATGACCAAAAAGATGCAGGTCATTTATTGCCCGCATTGTGTGCGTTATTTGCCTGACAGATATGTCAAAGGTACGTGCCCTAACTGCACCTCTGCTAATCAGTACGGGGATGTGTGCGAACATTGTGGCAGTGCCTTGAAAGGAATTGACTTGATCAATCCTAAATGTTCTTTGTGCGGGAGGACTCCTATTCAAAAAGAAAGCGAGCATTATTTTTTCACCTTAAGCAAATTCGCTGATAAACTCCAGAAATGGATCAATTCCAATGATTCAGGGCTGCAGCTGGAAGTTCGCAACTGGCTCAATGAATGGCTTTCCAAAGGGCTCGATGATTGGTGTATCAGCCGGGATGTCCCTTATTTTGGATTCGAAATTCCCGGTTCTCTGGAGGAGACAGGAGAGAAGAAATATTTCTATGTCTGGCATGACGCGCCTATCGGCTATATCTCTTCCACCAAAAATTATGCTGATAAAAATAAATTACAATGGGAAGACTATTGGAAAGGAAAGAAAAGCACAGTGCATCACTTCATCGGGAAGGATATTGCTTATTTTCATTTTCTCTTCTGGCCGGCAGAATTGCTGGGGATGGAAATGCCCTTGCCGAAGCTGACCGTCCATGGTTTTATTACCGTCAATGGGCAGAAAATGAGCAAGAGCCGGGGGACTTTCTTTACAGCAAAAGATTTTTTGAAACTCTATCCTGCCGAGTCATTACGGTTCTTTTATGCCAATCATGTAGATCGCCGGGTCATTGACGTGGACTTAAATTTCGATGATTTTATTGCTCTGAATAATAATGTGCTGATGGGCAATCTGGGAAATTTCTGCTATAGGGTATTGACGTTTGCAGAGAAGAATTATGGAGAAGTCAAGGTGATAGCACCTGAGAAAGAGATAGTTGGTACGATTCAGGGTTTGGTAGGTGAGACAGAAAAGAGTTATACTGAACTTGAGTTCAGGTCTGCGGTTAAAAGTATCCTGAAGATCGCCGATATCGGTAATGCGTATTTCCAAGCTTCGGAAGCCTGGAAGCATGTTGATGATGAAAAAAGTAAAAAAGTAGTGGGGTTGTGCATCAACATTGCGCGAGTTTTATCTGTTCTTGCGGCTCCTATCCTGCCGGTGTTTTCAAGAAAAGTACAGCAGGCCTTAGGAGAAAAAGACCTCGTCTGGAAAGATATTAATTTTAGCTGGAAAGGAAAAGTTGGAAAAGCGGAACTGCTGGTGCAGAAATTAGAGCATCTTCCTCCGGCGCAGAAATTTCCGCTGCAGATGGTGGTTGGAAAGATCCTGAAAGTAGATGATCACCCTAACGCTGACAGCTTGTATTTACTTGAAGTTGACCTGGGCCCAGAACTAGGAAAAAAACGAGTAGTGGCAGGATTAAAGAGACATATTCCCAAAGATCTTTTATTATATCAGCAAGTAGTTTTCTGCGCCAACATGAAGCCGGCTAAAATCAGGGGGCAATTATCAGAAGCAATGATCATGGTCGGTGATGATGGAAATGCTGTTGCTCCGCTGGAAGTGTCCAAAACTAAGGTAGGAGCAGAAGTTCATTTTGAAGGGCTGGAAAATAGTAGGCAGGAAATTACTTTTGATGACTTTAAGAAGCTCGAATTGTATGTTACTGGCAGCAACGTATTCTTTGAAAAGAAAAAGTTGATTGGCGTTGCTGAAGACGTCATTTGCCATGGGGTGAAGGAAGGGACGAGAATCTATTAATATTAGAATCATTCATATTATATACTTGTTCGCTCTCCTATCTATGCATTCTGCTTCGGGAATTTTTGGTTAACATAACTCGCTGCCGCACGAATTCTGTTACTTTTGGCGGCATCTTTGCAGTTGCTTTGCGAAATTCTTCGTCATTTTTGGGATATCCTCTGCTTGCATAACTTACTCGAACACCTTTATCGGTTTCTTCTGCCTTCACGATCCATTGAAAATTTCCGGCCTCGCCGACGTATGAACCCAAGGGAACAGATTCATCTAAGATTTTGAGTTTAATGGTCAGACGCTCAAAGGCAGCTAAAGCCGACGCAACCACCTGGTGGAAATCACGATCTCGCTTCAGATAGGCAAGCAGATCGTAGATTATCTCAAGTTCATCAAATTTCTGTTTTGCAAGATCGTATAGTCGGGCATCGATATCGGCAAGAATTTCATCGCGCAGCTTTTTTCCATATGCTGTGGCTAACTGGGCCAGCCTAATCTCTTGTTCTTGGCTCCATAGCTCTTGGTTACGCAGAGATTCATAGAAATCGTAGAAAGCCGTTCCGCTAGTGCTGGTTTGGGTGCTAAATGATCTGGTATGTTTTTGCTGCCCGTACGCTAATGTTGAGGTATGGATGGAGAGAGCCAGCACTGCAGCAGCAAGCGCTTTGCGCAAGCGCCCTTTTTTCAAAAAAGAGATTACCGACATTATTTCCATGCAAGGAATTACTTCTATTTAATAGTTTGTATTTTATCTTATCTTATCGAATAATTTAAATATCAGTTAAATATTGTACACAAAATGGGAATTTTACGCTTTTTAAGAGGAAAATTGAGACCAGCAGTTTTTGCGGTTAGCTTGGCAGTGGCGGCATGTGCAACTAAACCACATATGAAACGTAATCACTTTCCGTTAGGGCAACTTTCGCCAACTACTGTTCTAATTGAGGGTGATAGATCTCTTCAAGGAGAAAGACATCTTGATGGGCATATTTCTGGATCTGGGGCGGTTGAAATTGCTCAGGAAGTTATTAACTCTTTAGAGAAAGGTGAGAAGCTGCCTGTTTATATCACTATTATTGTGCATGCTTTTTCGACCACTTCAGGATTTGATCTTGCTTCCACCAGCAAGAAAATTGTATTAAAACTTGAGACCCGCGAAATTCTAGATTATATCAAAAAACGAATGGGAGGAAATGTTAGTGGCCGTGAAAAGAAGGTTCAATTACAGCTTTTTATGACCAATATGATACTTAGAGCCACTGCTGACGAGCTCCAGAAAATAGGTATTACCAAATAGGCAGGCATATCCCCCATTTCTCAGGAATCAAATTAATTTTTGGGAACCTTTATATATCTTCTTTCTTTCTTTCCCTCTTAAAATATGAGGAACAAAAGAGGGATGCAACACAGAAGTATTTCTAGCTCTTACACTCTCTTTTCCAAACAGGGCCAAGTGACAATTTTTATCATCGTGGGCATTGTGATCCTGTTTGCTTTTGCCGGCATTCTCTATTTCACTAAATCGTCAATCACAGACCGATTTACCACTGAAGGAGACCCGGTCATAGCACAGGTGCCACAAGAGTTTATTCCACTCAAAGTATATACCGACACTTGTCTTACCCAAATTGGCAGAAGAGGCCTTCGGATCATAGGAGAACAAGGAGGATATATTTATCCTGATTTAGTTGGAGAATATTCTACTGCAAATCCAACTGAAGTGGACGGCATTTCCCTTGAGCCGGCAAAAATACCGTATTGGCATTACAATATGCAGCCTAATACGGCCCTTGACATTGCTTTTAATTCTTTGAGGCCGGCTTTGCGCGCCCAGGATGATCCGGAAATGAGTATTGAGGCGCAATTACAGCGATTTGTCGATGAAAAATTGCCTGAATGTTTGGATGGCTACGAACCTTTTACTCAGCAGGGATTTACTATCCGGAGTTTATCGCCACCGCAAACGGAAGTGAAGGTGGGCGAGAGCACTATCAATTTCCTTTTGAATTTGGAAGTCGATGCTGCACGGGGAGAAGCACGGCATACCCTGGAACAATTTTATATCAAGATTCCTTTGCGGCTCAAACATTATTATGAAGTGGCAGAAGAAATTGCGAAAGCAGAAGCAAATCACAGTTTCCTGGAACGCCAGGCTTTGGACCTCATCACAGTGTACTCCGGCACCGATCCCAATAAACTCCCTCCTACTGATGCGGTTACTTTTGATGTGGTTCCTACTGCATATTGGCAGGAAGCCGATGTCAAGGAAAAAGTAAAGGGAATGCTCACCTCGAATGTGCCTTTGCTTCGTTATTTGGGCGGCACTAATTTTTATCGATATGAGTATCAGCAGGATCCAGATGCAGTTCTCGATCTGCGGGATTTATACCAAAAGAATTATGATAACCTGATTATCCCTCTTGAAAAAGGAAATGATCTGAGCGTTAATTTTGACTATTTTGGATGGGAACCGTATTTTGATATGAATGATAAAGGGGGAAAAATCGAGCCATTTTTCAGTCCGATCAATTATCAAGTGCTGCACCTGGGAATAAATCATTATCTATCCACATACGACATCAGCTATCCGGTTTTAGTCACCCTTCGAGATCCTGCTGCGTTTGATGGTGAAGGATACAATTTTGTCTTTGCCTTAGAAAGTAACATTCGGAACAATGAAATAGTTTATGAAGACCAAGTGCTGCCGCCACCTATTGCCAGCGTGCGAAACGCACTTGCTTGTGATGAGAGCAAGTGGAATACGCAGCCGATTCGGGCAGTGGTAGTGGACAGTTCTTCCCTTGAACCGCTTGAAGCAGTACAGATTGGATTTTCTATCCCGGAACAAACTGACTGTATGATCGGCCAAACCGACAATCAAGGGGAATTGGAAAGTAAATATCCAGCAATATATGGCGGTGTGGCAAGTTTTATCAAAGAGGAATATTTAACTAATTTTTATCCGATCGATACGTATGCTTATAAGCAGCAACAAGGGATTATCGGATACGCCGTTGCACCATATCCTGAACCGGTCATTCAATTGCACCATTATAAACCTATAAATGTCACAGTGAAGAAAAAGACGCTTGAAAAATGTATAGAAGGTCTGGCTTTTGTCGGAAATATTCCCGGCAGTGCGGTATTGGCGGCAGTGCCTGCAGGCAGTTTGCTTGCTTCTGCCGCAGGTGCGGCAGGTGTTTCAGCAGCGGGTGCTGCAGATATCACTCTAGTCGAAAGTGCAACTGGCGCAGCAGCAGTAGAATCACGAAGAAATGATGTTTGTTTCGCGGCCGGATTGCTCGATTCCAGAGGGGAGCCTTTGTATAAATACAGTCCTGCAACTTTAGGATCAACTCATACCTGGACTTTTGTGAATGTTCCCAAAACGCTTGCTGCTACAGAAACGGCAATCATTGTCTTAAAGCGCGTGGCTGACACCCAGGCAGGCGTCTTGAATGATGATTTTTCTGCTACCATCGCTGTCAGCGGGAGTGCCACCCAGGAAGTGGAGTTGGTTCCTGGAATTTATGAAGTTACGGCGCTGATGACTTCTGAAATTCCTTTAGTTATCCCTGAGGAAGAGCGCTGTGATAGTGCGTTACTGGGGTTGATCGACAATTGTTTTACCCTCGATCAAACAGTACTTGAAAAAACATTCGTGGGCCAGCTGCAATGGGATACGCAGCCAACATATATCACTATCACGCCTGAACAATTGTATGGTTCGAATCAGCTCACTTTTTATATGCTCGGCTTTAATCCCTATGCGGTGCCCGAAGCTGAACATGTCCGCGTCATGGAAGATTTGCAGGTTATGGGGCAGCTGGGTAATTTTTCGCAATTACTGCGCAATGAATTAGAGCCCCAATTTAGGTGAAGAAGATGGAAACAAAAAACATATTAAAAGCCAGAAATTAAAATGAACAAAAAAAAGACTTCATGGAGTGTAGTGGGACTTTTTCTGATGGCATTAGTCTTGAGCATGCCATTTTATGCTGCAGAAGCATTAGCGGCTTCAGTTCAAATCACTCAAAATTCAGGTGAGGAAAATCTTCCCCGCTATCTTGATGCGCAAGGAGATGCCTGGACGGTTGAAGCCACTATTGCAGGAAGTGGAGCAGAAACGATCGATCCTGCTGATGTGAAAATTAAGATAGGCAATAATGAAGCCTCTTTTACATCTTGTTCAGAAGGTGCGTTGGGGATCGTATGCAGATATATCAGCCCGCTTACTGATGGCATCCAAGAAGCAGAATATGCTTTTCAGGTAGTATATCATTTCCTGAATCAAGTGGGTGCACCTGATGCCGTGTCCAATGGTGATGTGATTCGTGCCGATGGCTCTGCTCCCATCATAACTATCAGTCACCTGCAGCAAAATGCACAGGGACAAGTTGAAATAGATTTCACGGTGAATGACAAAGTTCGCTCTGGAGCGCCGGCCGTGGGAATACGTACGGTGGAGATCGTCGATGCCGATACGGGCGAAGTATTACAGACTATAACTTTTCCTGAAATCGGAAAAGAACAATTTAATTATCGCAATGATGGCGGATACTCTGGGATATTACAAGCGCCGCTCGCAGGACAGGGGTTAAAACGGATTAAAGTGCGGGCAATAGACTGGCTGGGCCACGAATCGTCTGCTCCGGTAAGAATATTTAGAGCTGACTTTGTGGCGCCAATCATCAAAGACAACCTGAATTTTACCGACTTTGGTCGTTTCGTAGGGGATTTTGTGACCACCACGGATATTACTATTGATGTTGAGGAATCGAGTATTCCTACGGTGACGGCAACCTCTTCACTTGCAAATCTGCAGGGGGCAGAGGCTGATTGTGTGGAAGATATCGATAGTGTTGGTTTATGGCATTGCCGATGGGCAGCAGTGGAAGTAAATCCGCAGCAAGATTCCATTTCAGCAGTGGTTATGGCGCGTGATGAGTTTGGAAATATGGCAGAAAGGACCTTGACCAGAACTTTTACGCGGGATTCTTCTCCCCCTACAGTAGAATTTTTTGGGACAGAGCGGATATTTGAAGGGAAAAGTTATGTATATTCAGGCCGGCAGCGAATCATGTTAAGAGTCAATGAACAGGGCGCAGGTATTTCTGCAGCAGGAATTCAGGCGAATTTGCTGGCGCTGGGCAGGAGTAATTCAGAAGCGCCAACAGAATGTGTTGATACGAGTTCGGGGATTGAATGTTATTGGGATACTTCTGCTAATCTAGGCGATGGAGTGATTCGGATAGGGCTGTCCACATTTGAGGATAATGTTGGAAATCAAGGGACTGCTCCCGAAGTTGAATTAGTGGTAGATAACGCCGGCCCAAAAGTGGAGAAGATCGAATTATTTGGCGGTGATAAAGACTATGTGCAAAGTAATGATCAGCTTAAACTGAATCTTAAAGCAGTGGAGAGCAGCGGCATTGTTCTTTTGGTCAACGTCAATGATGTGGTGATGGATGCGGAAACAATGTTCCCTGAGACTTATTATACGCGAAGTCTTGTTCCTACAACAGGTTGGCAGGTATTTACAGAAGATATGTGTGAAAAAAAAGAGGACGGTGCATGGGAGTGTGAAGTGTTTACCAATCCGGTGCGCAGCGGACCCCAGCAAAATATGGAAATTGAAGTGCGGGTGCAAGATACTGCTGGCAACGATGCACAAGAATGGCCCGAAGAAGCGAAGAATGCAGAAATGCGAACACGGCAAAATAATGGTGCGACACTTTCATTCGACTTATTAGGACTCAGTTTAGAAGATAATCCTGATTATTGGGAAGTGGCTCGTATTTCGGCAATGGGCGGATCGAGTAATTTTATCGACTTAGATCTTACCCAGCTTACTTTTACCCGGCTCCCTTTTGAAATCCGCTTGGATAGGGCAAACAATAACGTAGAAATGATCAGCATCGATTTGCTAGGCTGTGCTGTACCCTCACAAACATCATCAGACCTTGCAGCTCCACTTGGTGCAGAATTGCCGCCTGCAACGCCTGAAGAGGGGCAGGAAGCAGCTGTGGCCCAAATGCCAACCATAAGCCGCAGTTTAGTCTACGCTGGTGTCAGTCCTGAAGGGGAAGATTCTCCTGCGCCAAAGATCGTGCTGGAGTTTGAGCCATTTGATGGTAAAAAAATGTTTGATCTTCCCGAAACTGGGGGGGAGCATTTCAAGACACAGCAAGTGGAATATATTTGTAGGTTTAGAATTTTTTCGGCGGTAGACAATAATGCTCTGGCCAATCCGGAATTGCAGGAAGTGACAGTGTCCGTGCCATTTGGATACTCCGTGCTGGGAGCTGCTGATGCACGATTGGAAGAGTTGATTGCTGAAGAGAGGGAAGCTGTGAGCAGCGGATTTTGGGGTGTGATCGGGTCATTGGAGAAAATCATCAAATGGCTCAGGTATGTTGCGTCGATTGGCTCCATAATAACTGGTGCGGCAAATATAGTGGCAACGACTCAGGCAGCAACGGCAGGCCCTACTAATTTTCCTCCTACGAGAGCTGCAGGCGTAGCCGCTTGCTTTGGGTTAAATGGAGTGATTGCCAGCTCCAACAAAGCACTTGGATTCCTCGAGACTCCTATCAACGTACTTTCTTGTAAAGTTCCATCAGGAATTTCGTGGTACGATACGTGGGTTGGAACTATTCCTGCATACTATAATCAGCTAATGAATATTGAAGTGTTGCAATCACCTGACCGGCCGGCAATAGTAAAAATACCTGATAAATCAGGAAAGCCCGTAGATGTTCCTATCAAAAATGCCTGGCAGCCTGCTCGAAGCGTCTATGATAACTTATATTTATCAGCTGCTGCACTGTGCGTACCTGGATTAGTTCACAATTTAGACAAATATAGACAGATAAAATGTCGAAAAATTTATTGTTTAGAAAATGAAGTAAAAGGGAATATAGCAACCGTTAGCAGTTGTAATGAGTTAGAAAGTTTGCTAACCTGCAAGTATTTTATTGGAGAACTGTGGTATATTTTGCCGTTTTCACAATTGTATGATGGTATTATTGGATTGTTACAAAAAGCATTACGTGATCCTATTTCTTTAGTTAGAAATGCCAATATTATTGGATGCGGGATATATTGTGCTACCCATGACGGTTTAGTGACCAGTTTCTGCCACTTTACCACATGGCTTTGGTCTATTGTCGATTGGATTGAAGGAACTGTTGCTTTCATATTTACAGTTGCAGATGACCTAGAACAAGGTGGCCTAAATTATTGTGACAGTGTATTGTAACTTATTTTTTTCCCACATACACTTTTATCGCATCTGCTAAATCAATTCCTTCCTGATTTCCATAACAGGCTATGTTACAAGAATCATACTTGCCATCAACCTTCACGACACTTATGATATATTTTCCGTGCATAGGGGTCCAGGCAATATCTTCAATTTCATCCCATTGGAAATTGCAGGTGTTATTTTCAATCGCAAAACGCTGCTTTGCACATGAAAAACCATCTTGGTTCATGGAATATTCATGACAATTAACCTGAAGAATATTTTTCACCACTCCATACGCTGTCGCTTGCTGCTGCTGCTCGCTGCCGGTATATGTTCTTTGTACAAAAGCGGCGGAAGGGCCGCAGGCGATTGCCAGGCTTAGCGCAATAGCACGCGGTACTGATATAATCTTTTCGAGTATTAATGCACGATTCATTTTGTTCTTTCTCCAATATACACTTTCATCCCATAAGCCAAATCCATACAACGCGGAGACACTTTCTGCCAGGTCAGGCCCGGGACATAAATAGCTGATTGATCAAAGTCTCCCATAATATTTACTTCTTTGCCCACGCATTCCACACTTTGAATTTCTGGCCACTGGTAGTTAGATGCAATCCAGCCTTGCTCCATGCTATGCTGTGCGCAGTAAAAGCCAGATGAAGAAATACTGTAATCGGCACACACATCTTCGAGGACACGTTTAATATCATTATATGCCGCTTCTCGTTGCTGTTCCACAGTTCCGGCATATTCTCTGCGAACATAGCCAGAAGAAGCGCAAGATGCGACTATGCCTGCTAGTAATAAATTCTTTCCAGTTCCCAATATAGTATCTAATATTTTCATTTTCCTAAATATGCTCTCATTGCTGCTGCCAGCTGATAACACTGAGGGAATTTATCTTCCCATATTGGGCCGTGAGCATATATAGTGGTCGATTCGATGCTCCCGATGATCTGCACGTCCTGAATTTCCTCCCATTGATAGTTGGAAGTAACCGGTCCATCAGTAGTATATTGCGTGCAGGCAAAGCCGTTGTTGGAAACATGAACATCCGGACACATTTCTTCCAGTATGGCTTTCATATCCAAGTAGGCATTAGCTCTGGCAGTAGCTGGATTGGAATACGATCTGGTTGCAAGAGTAGGGCCGCATGAAAGCACCACACTTAAAGTAGCTGATCGAAATATGTCTGTCAAAGTCATAAGATGCTATTTTAGTGGGGTTCTTTTTAAAATTTTCCTATATTTTTTACTTTTTAGTGAATACTGTGTTGCTGGGGTGATTATTTGGGCCAAAGAGAAAAGATTAATAAAGTTCACAGAAGTCTTTATACTATAACTAATGAACGGGAAAAAAGCGGTGATATTTGCGGTACTTTTTGTCATAGTTTTATCTCTCTTTACTATTGCACAAGAAGACACTTCTGAATCCTCTTGTTCCGGCTTTTGGGGCTCCATTTCCTGTTTCTTGTGGGGTAATCCTGAAAATAGGGCAGGAGCTGCCTGGTTTGAGAGGGGGAATGTGGTGGGGGGAGCTTGGAGATGTCCTCCAGGAAGTGACAGCTTTGCTCTGTGTACTTGTGAAGCCGATACATGCTTGCACAGCGATGGTAGAACTGTTGTTCATAGGGGTGACCTATATGCACGGCGAGTAATAGTAGAGTCTCCCGCCCCCGTGCCGACTATCTCCACATCTCCTACCGTAGTGGGCGGTGAGCCAGTTCCCGAGTTTACAGTAGATGGTACGAAATATACTCTCGCTCCGACTGGCTCTGGAGAAGCCGAAATTGTGGAGATTGACGGTGGACGATATTATGCATATGTAGCTTCTATTGATTCTGAAACATTTATTTTTCGCAATAATGAGTGGGTTCGTGTTGCGAAATCTACGTCAAGAGGTCCTTACGTATATGTTACACCTGATGGTCGTGCTACTGAAATATTCACAGAAGCAAAACGTAGTAGTGTTTTGACTGCAGAAAAAACACGTGGTATTTCCGGACTGATTGCTGAAATTTCTGTCGAGGTACCCCCACCAACAGACTTTCTAATAGTTGGAGAACATAATTATATTCCTTCAGGGAGAGGAGACGTACCAGTTCTTATTACGGTTGATGAAAGAATAGATGTACTTGAGTACTCCACCCAATATAGAGAAGAAAATACAATCATTTACGTAGATTCAGATGGTTTTCCGGTTGGTTTTTCCGAAGATGGGGGCACAAACAATAAACCGTATACGGATAAATTAGGTCCTGAAGCGGAGGCTTTAAATAAACATCTCCACGAAGAACAAGCCAGACAGCAATTAGGCGTGGATATTTACAGCAAAGAAGGCACGCAGATTGATTGGTCAAAGACGAAGGAAGCAGGAACATACGTACTGCCCAATGGAGTGATAAAAGTGACTAATCCTGATGCTCCTCTTCGATCAGTAGAGCTTAACATAAATACTGATGGAAAACAAGATGAAGTCTTGTCAAGGACTATCGTAATGATGGGTAATGAACAACTGGGTTCACAGTCGGTAAAAGAAGTAAAAGAAGGAAAAGCAACGATTGGTGGGAAAGCTGTTTTTATTGGAGAAGGGAATGTATTGGCAACAAAACTGACAGCAGGCAAAGAATTACTAATGTATGATAATAAAGAAGCAATGGACGCTAAAAATGCGTTGGGCTCTATATTCCCTCAAGCAGATGGCACCATCATCACCACTAATTTCCAGAGTGAAGAGCAGACCATCATTAAGCCTAATGGAGAACAAGAACTTCTGATTGGTGATTATTATAAAGATGATAGCGACTGTGATGGAAAAGATTCACAAGGTGGCTGCTTCTTAGCTTCTGGCGGAACACTTGTTTATATGGAAGGCGGTACAGAAAAAAGATTAGCTATAGATTATGATCGAGAAGGAATTATTGGTGCAGATAGAAAATTAGAAGGTGCAGATTTATATGATCCCCTCACTGCTCGCTATGTGGGACGACAAGTAGACACCGATGGCGATGGGACGTTGGATATGCAGTATACGCTTGAAGATGATGGCATGCGTGCGAAGATCATTGGGTCGGAAAGAAGTGTAAAGGTTGTGGATCCAGAAGGAAATGGAAAGTGGGTGACGGAAGATGGAAAAACAGTGCAGCAGTGGGTTGATTTAAAACCAACTATAGATGGGACTGATTCCCTTCTTAATTTGGTTTCCACAGCAGATGATCCAGGTATAAGAAACCAACTAAGAGACTTAATCCGCGACTTTGAAGAGGGTGGCTTAACTTCACTTTCTAGTGAATTGAAAATATCTTACCAAGATTATTCTTTTTCCTATGGTGCGGCCAAAGTGGGAGAAACAAAGTATTATGTAGCCGAAGATGGTCAGATTTATAGCTATGATGAAGATTTTGGCACATTCCTGATGGTTGAGGGGAGGCCTTCAGAGATCACCGCAACAGAGGTGGAAATAGCACGATCAAATGCTCTTGAAAATAGAAAAAGATTGGAAGAGAGGTTAAGAGAAGCAAAGAATAAACTGGAGGAAGAGTCTAAAAAGTCTCCCAAAATAAACAAAGACGGTGCAGCAGACTCTTGGCAATCAACAGTATTACGTGGTGCACAAACCACTCTCGAATCCGTCTACGCTCTCACCCAATCTGTCAAAGATTATCCTGCACTGTCGCGGCTCTTTGGCCTTCCTAGCGGGGATAATTTCTTATTCGATGCCGACAGAACCTTTGCCCCTCTGCTTGGCTCTAACTGGTTTCCTTCTGCCATTTGCGAAGCACATTATGATATTGAACCAGAAGGATTTGCCGTCATCAAAACAGTCTCTGGAACGTATCAAGCAGTTGCAGGTATTCAAATGGAACGCTCGGCAACACAATCACCAATTCTGTGCCACCGTAATCCTGATCAAGAGGCAGAAGAACAATTCATCTGTGATCAAGGACAAGTGTGTGTTAGTGAAGGCTTTTGCCACTCAGATGCCGATGGTGATGGTGAGGCAGATTCTGATGAGCCAGCACTAGGATACTTTTACAAAATTACGTGGGGAGTGACGGCGCCACGCGATGAAGCATTCACTCCTTTTGTCAATGAAAATGGAGTTGCCGTGTCATTTAACGTTTGGCTGGATCAAACACCCAACGATCAAATAGATGCGCAGAATAATGTTTTTATGTATTCACGGCAGGGAGACATAATCTCCCCTATTCAATTGCGCAATGGCGCTGTGGATCAGGATGTGATCATCCATTATTCTCCGAATCTGTATGAAGAGGCGTGTATTAAGTGGAGCCAGAAACCAGCGACAGTAGATATGCTCGATGGAAGTTCCGAAGGGCGCCGCAGTGATGGTTTCTTTAGAGATCTTGGTGAATCGGTATCCATAGCAGGACAAGAAGGAGGGCCACTGGCAGTGCGTAATATTGGTGGCGTTACCGGGATAGATGACATCTCTGACGTCTGCTTCCAAGTCGATGTTTCTTCCATCGGCGAAGTCAATTGGCAGCGATCCGGACAGCAAGCACCATCTGTTACCGTCCAAAGTGGAGATGTGCAAAGAAATAGTGGATGGTAAGATTAATAAAGAACTAGTCTATAGTAAAAATATGCAGGATCTCCAGCATATAGTAGCGGAAATTAAAAGAAATATAACTGAAGATAATCTCATTTCCATTATTCTTTTTGGCAGTGCAGTTAATTCGATTATATCTGCTCACGATTTTGATATTCTTATAATTACTAAAAATTTGCCTCCTAAAGATTGGATTGTCGCTGGCAATATTAAAGCGAATCTTTTAGGAAAAATACAAAAACCAGTGGATATTATTTTTTTAGAAGAAAAAGATTTAGTATATCCTAGTGCATTTTTATATGAAGTCACTCAAAAATATCAATTAATGTATGGAAAAGACTTTTTATCGACACTAAAAAATGCCACCGAAAACGTTCAGATTGTAGTAGATGAGGGAAATAACATTGGATGGCACATTGCTTAATGAAGCAAGATCATTACGATACTTGCTCGATGCTCTCGATGATGTCTTTGCTGCGGAAGTTCTTTTAGAAAAAGGCATTTTTAATCAGGTCTTATTCCATTGCCAACAAGCAAGTGAGAAAGGGAGCAAAGGGTGCTTATCATGGTTAGGTATCGTTTTAGCTGATGAGCATAAATATGCTGATTTTTTGCAAAAATTAGTAGTCCCCAACGCAGGAAAATTGCAGACTGATTTCAAAAAGCTTATGATTAAAATTAGTATTTTGGAGAATTACTATATCTCGGCTCGGTATGGTGTAGACAAGCAGGGAAGAATCCACATAAAGGAATACGAAGAAAACGATGCTACCGATATCTTTAATAGCACTAGTGACTTTGTAGAGCTTTGTTTTGAGTTTATAGAACTAAAATCATCTAAACAGGTGCCACGTGAAAAAAAAGAACTTCTGAAATATTTAAAGGAGAATTATAAATCTTTGATAAAATAATAATCTTCTTTTTTTTTTCGTCTGCTTCCAAGTGGATGTTTCTTCTGTTGGCGAAGTCAACTGGCAGCGATCAGGACAGCAAGCACCCTCCGTTACCGTCCAAAGTGGAGATGTGCAAAGGAATAGTGGATGGTAAGATCATGAATGAAGTATATGAAAATCAAAGATCAACTGGCTGAAAATCTTGATGTTGGTAAACCGTTGCGGTATGATTGGTTTAGAGAAAAGAAATTGGATAAGTAAATCATCTGCGACTTCTTCTTTTTTCTCATATTGTTACTACTGCCTAATTACTTTTTTTAGAAAGATTTATAAACAGTACATCCGATTGAAGTTTTAGGCTAAATTCTAAGAAAAAAGGGGAAAACAC
>CAYOKQ010000023.1:0-20918 GCA_964404595.1 uncultured Methanosarcinales archaeon
AAGTCGATAAAGCTCGACCTTATGATAGTAGCACTTCACTTTGCTGAAGTATTACCAATAAAATTTAAAAAAAAGTAAAATACAAAAAAAAATTATCGTTTCTTCTTAGCTTTTCGTCCGCGTGCCATTTTTGCCCGGCAGACATTTCCTTTGCCATCAATGAAGTATAAGTAGCCTTTTTGCTTCTTAACGTCTGCTTTTGCTACCACTTCGACTTTAGCCTTGCCTTTCTTTCGTCCTTTTCTGCTCATTGGTGCTCTGGCAACGTTTCCTTTCTTATCAACGAAATACAAGTAACCGGCTTGCTTCTTAACTCCTACTTTTGCAACCACTTCAGCCATGTTGTTTCACCCTCCTCTTTGTTTCTGAAATTTTCATTTCAGTGTTCCTATAGAAATTTCCATAGTATTTAAAGCTTTCTTTTTTACCGTCGGAAATCAATCTAAAGAATTAAAGACGGATTCTTTACTTAAGATTTCCTGTGCCTGCATAGCGTCGTTAAGATTAATCACTCCTTTCTTAAATTGTTCCTGATCGTCAAATCCCATGCGGGGGCAGGCAGTATTCACCCAAACTTCGATGAACGGGAAATTTTCCAGTTGGTTGAAAGAGATAGTGTCGTCAATAAAATAGTAAAATTTCTTGTCTGGAAATTTTTTTTCCAGAAAGAAGCTTGGCCGCAGATGTTCCTGCCCCGGCTTGACGGTAATGATCACTCCTGCCTTTTTTGCACTCCAGAATTTAAGCAGCGCACCGCGATAACGCCGCAATTTGGCTTTAATGTCAGCAGTGCCTAAGATAGCCATAGTTTTTCTCATGGGATCATTACAGATGATCTCTTTCATCGCATCAGAATCTTTTTGAGCATATACTAATGCCAGGGGATGAAATTTTCCATCTCCCAGATAAATGTAGGCGTCGATCTCCTGCAGTTCTTTTTCTGCCAAATGTAAAGAAGAATGATAATTATCACAGCCCAGCAATTGTCCTTTGGTGTGGGTGCGGTCGGGTCTCGAGGTAATGGCAGTAATATTGGCATCTTTCAGTTGTGTATGGACAGTGGACAGATTATTACAGAATTGCACTGAGGCATACACGGCAACTTTCGTGTATTTCTTTTTTTTAAGGTAATTTAATGTAGCTGTGCACAGCTCTACAGTTCCATCATACGGTGCTTCCAGGAAGAGGACGTCCATTTTATTCCCCTCCAGCTTTGGAAAATACTTCTTTATATTTTTGGATATAATCCTCAATCTTCTTCCTCTTATATTGCATGATAAATCGGGGGTGTTCTAAAGAATATATCTTCCCAAAGAATTTTTCTTTTTCATTCAACAGCACAGCGTCATCATAAAAATTATAGCTTAAAGCTACGGGATCTGTAAAAGTAACGCCAGTTAATCCTGCCCCAAATCTTCCCGGATTTATGCCGAACACAAAAATACGCTTTTGCTGGTCAGAAAAATATTTATCAAGAAAAATTTTGGAATATTTTTTAGTTTCGTCATTATGGTAAGGGTTCATGGCCACAATATCAGAAGGCACGGAAGGAAGTTCTATGTTTAGATAGAAATCATAAGCTTTTTGAGCAAAAGTCTTATTCTTCATCTTACCACCCTTCCTGTTTCTTATGAAACGGATTATGGCCCCAGGCGATAAACAAGTCTACTCCTAATTTCGGCAAGCCCAGCGGAATGTCACAGGCGCCAAAATTGCTGCCGAGCCAGATCAATACCCGTGCATTTGTTTCCTTTGTAATGGCAGCCTCAATCTCCGCAGCATATGGTTTCATGCCATCGGGGAGCTGAATACACACCAGCTGGGCATTTTTATCTTTAATCTTGGCAATCGCTTTTTCTACTTCTACCAGGTAGAGTGTCATAGGAATATTTTTATAGGGTGTATTTTATATATGTTTCTATGAGTATAAATCAACTCCTGGGGCAATTTCGCAGCTATCGGCACCAAAGGCTACAGCTAGCCGGGGAATTCTTACTGCACCTGGGAATAACCGCAAACTTCATGACTGTTCTTTCTTTGTTCTGTGGGCTGCTTTCGGTTTATTTTTTATTCCAACATTATGTCTTATTCCTTCTCTTTGGACTATTGCATCTCTTGGCCGATGCCCTCGATGGCACCATCGCCTCAATCCAAGAAGAGACCTCTTTTGGAAAATATTTTGATTATGCCACCGACAATCTGGTAGCTATATTGCTCATCATCAAAATAGGGTATGTTTGGCAGGATTATTATGCCTATCTGGTCGCGGGATTATACCTGATGGCACAGCTAGTATATCTCTATTCCCAAGGGCATGCTCCTGCATTATTTGCACGAAGTGCGGTGATAGTTACTTTATTTTTGTACATTCCGGCCATAACGATCACTTCATCCTTGCCAGTTTTGGCATACCTATTTGCAGGAATTATTTCTGTATATTCACTAGCCAGGCAGCTGCAGTGGTTTGTAGCATCAACTAAGAAAGAATAATGTTTATCGCCCAAACTGCGCTTCGTATCGATGCTTTTCTTCTAATTGGTACTCCCAAAGTTCTATTTTTCCATCACCATTTTTATCGTATTGGACAAAGAACTTTCTGATCGCTTTGTTACCATTTTTCTTTTCGTATCTTCAACAGATAGGCAAATTTAGTTGCAATGATATGTAACAGCGGACTTACAAGTATTAAAATAAACACCACTCCTGCCGAAGGCACATACAATATCCACGAACCCATAATGCCTCCTATCACAAAGTCCAGTTGATCGAAAGGGATCCATTTTTCTCCGGGAGCCAGCCCTGCTTTTCGCTTGTAATAACTCTTGACCAAGTCGCCTACAATTGCGCCAAGTCCGATCCAAAAGCCCAGCCATATTGAGAAATCACTATAATCTATCAAAGCCCACTGGGTAAAGCCCATTATATAAAAGTACTTTTGCAACCAAAAGATAAACATCCCAGTAAGCGCTGCGGTCACTATTCCCCGCCAGGTTTTATGTGCGCCAAATAATCGAGAATGAATCGTTTTGTCTAAAAAAGGAATTTTCTTGAAGATCACTGGAGCCATGTTGGCGAAATAGGCCGGAAGGAAGAAGTAAATGGATTGGATGAGTAACGATGCCATGATTTTTTAAAAATCTAAATGTATTTAAATATTTGTTTTTGTTGTAATACTTCAGCATTCTGAAGCGTGAGGGGCATCCTCGAGTCGAAATTCTATCACTATCTTCTTTGAGAGCGTTGCGAGGGGAAGCCCTATGGGAACGCAGCTCCCTCGATAATCTCATCCTGAATTTCGAAGATGCCCTCACGCTTCTTGTGAAGTGCTACTATCTTCTCGCTTTTTCTTTTCCATACTTCCATAGTATAGATGTTCTACACTATTTTTTTCAGCAACAAAACATATATAAATTCAAATTATATCCCACTTATCTAACACACTAGCGGTGTTATTTTATAGTCGATATACACTGTAGGTAGTGTTTTTCGACGCCAAGGTAAGCGCCATCAAAAGAGGGGGAAAGATGTACTGTCCATATTGTTCCAACGAAGACACTAAAGTATTAGAATCTCGAATTTCTGAAGATTCGCTGCGAAGAAGGCGTGAATGCCTCAAGTGTGAAAATCGCTTTACTACTTATGAAAAAGCAGTATTCCAATTCGCTGTCATTAAAAAAGATGGGCGGCAACAGCCTTTTACGATTGATAAAATAAAAAATAGCATCATCAAAGCCATTGGCAAAGCTGAAGATGAACCGGTTGCCGCAATTACCAGGCGCATTGAGCAAAAAATTCTCGCTCGAAAAAAAAATCCCATTAAAACCACGGAAATAGGCAAGGTAGTGTTGCAGGAATTAAAGAAGTATGATTCCATGGCTTATGTGCGCTTTGCAACCATCCATAAAGATATTGATAACCCCGCGATGCTCAAAAAAGAGTTACAGTTAATTGTATCATAAAAGAGGTGGTAGAGAATGAATGAACAAACAGTAGCAGCCAAACAAGGATTGCATATTCCCCGATATTATACCCGCGAAGGAATTGCTCCCGCAGATATGTTTACTTATGAAAAACGCACTTCCACTATCAAAAATCCTGACGGGTCTACCGTTTTTACGATGGAAGACGTGGAAGTTCCGGTATTTTGGAGCCAGGTTGCCACTGATATTCTTGCTCAAAAATATTTCCGTAAAGCAGGGGTTCCATTGCGCAATGAACGCGATGAATTGGTTTTGGATGAAAATGGAAAAATTATCAGCGGACGGGAAACGAGTATTAAACAAGTTGCGCATCGCATTGCCGGCTGCTGGCGTATGTGGGGAGAAAAGCAGGGGTATTTTGCCTCAGCCCAGGATGCACAGGTATTTTATGAAGAAATGGCCTATATGATCATTGGACAATATGCCGCGCCCAATAGTCCGCAGTGGTTTACTACCGGGCTTAATTTTGCCTATGGAATTACCGGCCCAGCGCAAGGGCATAGTTATGTTGATCCGATTACCAAAGAATTAGAATATTCCAAAGACGCATATAGTCGCAGCGTGCCGCACGCGTGTTTTATTCAATCTGTTTCTGACGATCTGGTGAATGACGGCGGCATTTTCAGTTTATTGACCAGAGAAGCCCGCATCTTCAAGTATGGCTCAGGAACCGGCAGTAATTTTTCAAAATTGCGAGGGAAAGGCGAGCGTTTAACTGGCGGCGGAACCAGCTCCGGTCTGATGAGTTTCCTCAAGATATTTGATACGGCAGCAGGCAGTATTAAATCCGGCGGAACTACGCGAAGGGCAGCTAAAATGGTATGCCTGGATTTAGATCATCCGGAAATTGAGAATTTTATCTGGTGGAAA
The DNA here is from genome assembly GCA_964404595.1 of uncultured Methanosarcinales archaeon. Taxonomy (GTDB): domain Archaea; phylum Nanobdellota; class Nanobdellia; order Woesearchaeales; family GW2011-AR9; genus CAYJXA01. Next base: position 4,851 of record CAYOKQ010000023.1, read on the forward strand.
GTGCGCGAGGAAGAAAAAGTAGCGGATTTAGTCGCCGGAAGCAAAATTTTGCATAAAAGGCTCTCGAAATTAATTGAACATGCGAAAGGGAAACAAGAGCCTTTGCACGATAAAGATGTACGCAAAGCAATGAAGAAAGCCGCGCAGGATCACATCCCTATTAATTATATAGTGCGGGCGTTAGAACTGGCAAAGCAAGGCTATGACCTGCCTTTAAAAGAATTCGATACTCATTATGAATCGGAAGCGTATTTAACAGTCTCAGGACAAAACAGCAATAATTCCGTGCGTATTCCCAATACTTTTTTTGAATGCCTGCATAGGGGCAAAGAGTGGCAACTCAAAGCCAGAAGTTCTGGAGAGACCACGAAAACAATTTCAGCGCAGAAATTATGGGATGATATCGGCTACTGTGCCTGGGCTTCGGCGGATCCTGGTGTGCAGTATGACACTACCATAAATGAATGGCATACCTGTCCGGAAGATGGGCGGATTAATGGAAGTAATCCTTGCAGTGAGTACATGTTTTTAGATGATACTGCCTGTAATTTAGCGTCGATAAATTTAATCAAATTTTATGACCGCTCGCAGGAAAAATTTGATGTGGCTGGTTACAGGCATGTCATTCGTCTGTGGACCATTGCCTTGGAGATTTCCGTGCTCATGGCCCAATTTCCGTCAGAAGAGATTGCCCGCAAGAGTTACATCTTTCGAACTTTGGGTTTAGGATACGCGAATGTGGGAACACTCCTCATGTTACAGAGCATTGCGTATGATAGTGATGAAGCGCGTGCCATTGCCGGGGCACTGGCCGCCATCATGACGGGAGATTCCTATGCAACAAGTGCTGAAATGGCCCGGGTGCTGGGAGCATTTGAGAGCTATGCACAAAACAAAGAGCACATGCTCAAAGTCATTCGCAATCATCGACGAGCGGCGTTTGATGAAGAGAATTATGAAGGCCTTACGATCATACCGCAGCCGATCAATCAAGAAATTTGTCCGCGGGATTTATTGGAAGCTGCGCATGAAGCGTGGGATAATGCTTTGCATATGGGTGAGCAATGGGGATTTAGAAATGCACAAGTGAGTGTAATTGCGCCAACGGGCACCATCGGGCTGGTGCTCGACTGCGACACCACCGGTGTTGAACCAGATTATTCTCTGGTGAAATTCAAGAAATTAGCTGGCGGGGGATATTTTAAAATCGTCAATAATTCCGTGCCTAATGCCTTGCGGCGTTTGGGATATACGCAATCACAGATTAACGATATTATCACTTATTGTTTAGGTCACGGATCTTTTGAAGGCTGTCCTAGCATTAATCGGGAAGTGCTGCGCTCCAAAGGCCTGGGCGATATGCAGCTTGAAGCTGTTGAAAAAGAGTTGCGCAATGCCATGGATATTCGCTATGTATTTAATGCTTGGACTTTGGGCAAGGAATTCTATGAAAATGTGATTGGGAAAGAAAAAAATATGTTGACTGCGTTGGGATTTTCAGACAAGGACATAGAATTAGCCAATGAATACATCTGCGGCACTATGACTCTCGAAGGAGCACCCCATCTAAAGCAGGAGCATTACTCGGTGTTTGATTGTGCGAATAAGTGTGGCAAGAAAGGCCAGCGTTACATCCATCCCTATGGGCATTTAAAGATGGTCGCGGCAGTGCAATCATTCATTTCTGGTGCCATTTCCAAGACTATTAACATGCCCACGGAATGGACCGTACAGCAGGTGCAGCAGGCATACTATGATGCCTGGAAAATGATGTGTAAAGCGGTTGCATTGTATCGTGATGGCAGCAAGCTGAGCCAGCCATTAAATTCTACTTTAGAAGAACATCCCGAACTCAAGAAAATCTTGGCGGAAGAGATTGACGAAGGCGTGCAGGAAGTGCGCAAGAAGGTCATGATCGGCCAGAAAGAATTGATGCTTGAAGGAAAGATGGTCGATGAGCATCTGGCGGAAATCACCGTGGCCATGCAGGGACTGTCTCCAGCGCAGGAAGTGATGACTGCTGCGTTAGTAAATAGCATAAATCTGAGCTTGAAAAGTGGGATTAGTCCTCGTGCTATTGCGCAACATAGCCTGCAGGTAGAAGGGCATCCGGTGGTGCAGGAGCTGCATACTTTCTTGCAGGAGTTTGAGAGTGCGCCGGTGAAAACATCGGCTTCATCTTTGCCGACAACGAAAACTGAACTGCTGAATGATGCAGCTGAGAAACAGAAGTGCAAGGGCTGTGGGGCCACGCAGCTTCGTCGCAATGGAGTGTGCATGTTGTGTGAGGTATGCGGGGAGACGAGCGGATGCTCGTAGAGTACGTGAGAGAGCAGTTAAAGATTTTTTATTTTTTTAATTCTTCCATGATAGGCATCTACTTCTACCAAATCACCATCTTGTAGAACTTTGGTAGCAATATTTGTGCCCACAATACAAGGCTTGCCCATTTCCCGAGCCACGATGCCGGCATGAGAAGTTATCCCTCCTTCATCCGTTATAAAGGCTGCTGCTTTGCCCATAAGCATCACAAAATCGGGGCGAGTCATGCTGGTAACCAGAATTTCCCCCGGCTCTAATTTTGCTTTAAAAGGGTCTAAGACAATTCTTACTTTACCTCTAACTTTACCTTGAGAGGCGACAGTTCCTTCAATAATATCCACTTTCGTTACTTTAAGCGAAATTCTGGCAATCATACTCTGCGCTTGCGCACCAGATATAATCTCAGTATTATTGGTGGTATGTACCATTAAAACTGCTTCCCTCCTCCGATTTAATTCACCATAGTCAAACTTTTTTCCTGCCAGAAGAGTACTAATCTCATCAAAGGTAAAATACTCCAAATCATTTCTGATTATCCCTAACTCTTTTTCAGCATAAGAAGCAAAGCACTGCAACAAGGTATTTCCTAAAAGGTTTAATGCTTTCCGTTCGTCAGTCCATTCCCCTACGAAAGCAGAAGTGCTCGCAAATCCATTAAGTTCTTCACTTAAAGTATATTTCTTTTTCAATTTGATTGACTTATTTTTATTGTTTCTTTCCCACTTTTCTAACTTATCTATTTCGTCAGAGATATCTTTCTTGTTTTTTTGAGTACCGATATCTTTTATCTGGTTAAAAAAGAATTCTAGAGAAAGCACTTGCACATCTTTATAATTATTTAAAATCCAATGGTATTTTTGAGAATGCTGTTGTATTTTTTTCAAAAGGGGAAGATATTTCTTTTCTATATCACTAAAATGCGCCACTTCCTCGGAAAATGTACTGGCTAATTTAAGCAAATCCAACTGGTTTTGCCCCAAAAAGGATAATGATTTAGGACTGACCAGGAAAGCGGCATCGTCCTTATTTACTCCATTATCAATTAACTTTCTAATTATTAATTCACTTCCAGTTAGTCCACCTTCGGTTATGCTGGCTAAGGCGTAAAGGGAAATATAATCTCGATATAATTTTTTAAATAAGGAGGGAGAATTATTTTGATTCAGAATTATTGAATTCACTTTTCGGAAAAAAGTTTCTTTTTTCTGTACCCACTGTTGGTGTTGTTGATGCACGGTTTTTCTGTTATTATTTATCCATCCCCACATCTTTTCATATTCATCACGGGGGAGAATAACTTCTCCTTTGCTTCCGCCTTCAGTCATCCAAGATATACTTTGGCTGTAAAAAACTCTTTTGAACAGTTTGGGCGGGATTTGGATAAAAGCGGTAGCTGCGGCATCCACATAGAGCGGAAGCATGGGAAGCCCAAATCTTATTTCCGATTTAAACTGCGGTAATTTCATAATATCACATTTATCTTCTCCTACGAATACTTCTTTGTCGTCTCAATGATCTGGGCATAATTATGCAGATTCTCATTCAAGATGGCCTGCAGCAAAGGCCGTATTGACCGATAATAATACTTCAGTTCTGTATTTGTCAAAGATTCGCGCTTAAATATCTTTTCCATGATTCTCAGCTTTCCTGGTGAAAAGATGGTTGCTAAAGATTGATTCAAATTTAATTTGCTTCTTATATCGGTCTGGGCTATAAGTTCCTTTTCTTTCTCTCCTTCTTTATTTTTCTGAAAATATTTGAAATTATCATAATAATATGTAAACTCTTCTGCTGGAATTTTGTATTTCAAAGAATGCTGTTTAATAATCAATTTTAACTGGATTTGACTTATCTTCTCCTTCTCAAAGATACGGTTGGCAATGGTGATTAATCGGTTTAATATTTTAATCTGTTTTAAAGTTAATTTTGAAATGATTCTGGCATAATCAAATTCGTATTGCAGCATTAAAGGCAATGCCAGCAATAATCTCTCATTTTTCTCTTTTAAAATATCAATCATTCTTTCTTCATTGGACATATAATCTGGAAATTCTAAAGAAAATCCTTCTTTTTCCAGGCTTTTGATAAGTTTGGCAGAGATCATTTTTGGTATGTCCACTCCAGGTGTTTAAATTTATTTTCATACATTTTCATACATTTTTTAATACTAATTAGTATGAAAATACTTAAACTTTTCGGTAATGTCCATTATTCTGCAATTCCATTTCCGATCTCGCAATAGCTGAATATCTGGCGATGTACAAATATTGTATTTATTATTCTGCTATCTCCCAAAGATGCTCAAAGTGCTTTTTGTATGCATCTATGGTCTCTTTATTTTTATTAACAATAACTTTCAATGATTTCTCGGAATAAATGTCGCAATCATGTGATCCGAAAGAGTCATACAGGCAGGGCCACAGATATCTTTATCTAAAAATCTTATCTTAAAATTTTTCCACTCCCCCATCCTGTTCTTAAAATATTGTTTTGATTTTGGATCATCATATGATATCAATTGTGAGATTATTTTATTTTTGAGCCTGGTGGTGTGCCATTCATTGCTCATCCTTTTTCCGTAGACTTGAGCGAGGACCCAGGAATATCCAATCCCCAGATGAACCTTAGTCTTTTTTTCAACCAATTCAAAGAATGCTTTTAAAATTCCATCAACACCGGAATAAATCTTTATTTCCCGATCCCATATGGCATTAAAGAAAGCCCTGGTGTTATTGGCTATGGCTTCACTTTCTATAAGTATGGCGACAGGAATGTCTGCCCACAAAACAATAATTACTTTATTGCCGAAAGTGAATGTTGTTGTTGATGACTTCTCTTCTTCCGGCAAAATATCTACTTGAGCTAATTCCAATTTAATCTCTTCATTAGACAATACTCTTAGGGATATATGCTCTTTAACTCTTCTACTATTCCAAATTTCAAAAAACGATTCCATAACTTCTTGAAAACGAAGAACCGAACCTTGGATATTTACCGAATGTTTATCTTTCAGGATAAGATTTAAAGCAGTTCTCACTCCATTTTTAGAAGAAAAAAGCTTGACATCTGGCCCTGCTCTAATTGGGGCCATCATTTTCTCTAATTCTGGCAAGATGGAATTTACCTGTTCTTCTTTCTCTTTGAGGATGGCAAGTAATTGCGAAGGGTTGGCAGCCTTGAAATACTTTTTATGGTCTTTGACGACAAAACTGAGCAGGCCAGTCCCCAGCAGTTTCTTGATTCGATCATAGGCAAATGTTCGATTAGTATTGGTTTTTCTGGCAAGATCACTTGCCGTCGCTTCACCAGTAGTCAGTAAGGTAAGGTAGAGTGTGGCTTCTGCGTGAGTCAAGCCAAAATAATGGAGGACCTGTTCTTTATTCATTTCTTGATAAGTGCTCCACTTCTTTATAAAATTGTCGTTTTAATTTAAGACAACGCACCTATTTATACTTTCTATTTTCTTACTTGTAAGTAGTGTTAAACGGCAAACGAGGGTATCAAAATGGCAATAATTAATGGTCGGTTGAAACTGTACGATGATTTAGAGTCTCAGATAGTCAATACTCCTTTGGTGAATTATCACGGTGAAGTTCCCAATGGAAATCAGATTTTAATTAAAAGAGAATGTGATAATCCTTTTGGAAGCCATTATGATCGGGTGTATCTTGCTCTATTCAGACATTTTGAAGAAGCAGGAAAGATCAGGTTTGGTGATAAAATTGTAGAGACTACCTCCGGTTCAGCAGGTGTTTCCTTTGCCGGCATCGGTGCACGTTTAGGCTACGAATGTTACGTAGCGCTTCCAATGGGTGGGGAGAAAGCCAGAGAAGAGGCAATTAAACTGCAATTACAAGATGACCAACACTTAATTTTCACTCCTGCTGATAAATATATCGGCGGTTTTCCAGAGTTTCTGAAAAAATTTCTAGCCGAGCATAAAGATTTTTTTTTCTTAAATCATTCCATGGGAGCAAGGGAGCATAGGAAAGGGATCTATTCTAATAATGAGGTGACTTTGGGAGCACTTGCAAAGATAGCCGATGAAGTGATGTCAGAAATTTCAGTTGATTATTTTGTGCCGGCGGTGGGAAATGGTTCGAGCGTATTAGGAACAGGGAGACAATTTAAAATAAAATCACCGCAAATTAATGTTATAGCTTTTGAAACGTTTCAATCAGCGGTCACATACGATCAAAAATACCCTTTAGAGTATGAGATTAAATATGGGATTAAACCAGGAACCCTCTCGAGGCATACCTTGCCAGGAACAAGTTATCATGGTATCGATTTTCCACACATTAGAAATGCAGTTGAGGAGGGAATTATTGATGAGGTGGTCTTAGTGAGTGATAGAAAGATGGATGCTGAATACACAGGTCTCACTGGAAGAAGAGATACTTTAATGTTGCCTCACTGGGATGTTCCTTTGGAAGCTGGTGATCTGGGAAGAAGCACCAAAGCAGGAATTGCCGTGGCATTACAAATTTGTGAAAAAGTCACCAAAAAGAAAATAATTGTGATTGGATATGATAAGATAGAAAGATATGATTATTGACCTTAAGAAATAACTTTTAGGATATAAAAGATAATTTGCACCACAACATTTTTAAATTTCCTACGGTCTTAAAAAGAAATGGCCCTTATCTCCATGCTGTATGAACTCCCCGTGACTATTACCGCTAGATCAATTCCTTGCCTTAGTCATGCGGTTCTTACTGATCGCTGTTTTAGTCCTGATTTTGGATATGTTAATAACAAACTGCGTGAAGCACTTACTCCCGATATTTTAAGAGGTGAATCTTTAGAGCATTATTCATATCTTTGTGGACAACCTAATTTTTATGAATCACTTCAGCATGCCAAAAACTTTGGAGAAGCGAGAGTTGCGGTACAGCAAATATATTCAATAAAATGTGACTTGAATCTTGAAGAAGAGATTGAAACAGGAGATATTTTGACACCATCGCCATATACCACCTTTTTAACTTTACATGCATCAATTGAAGGCCAAAAAGCAGAGGAGGCACTCCGATATTTTATTTCTAAAGTTGGAGAACCTTATTTTGTGGCCAAAGGCTCTGATTATAAAATCGTAGATCAAGCCTTAGCTGATAGAGGATTAAAAACAAAAAGAAAAATTGCGGGATGTCTAGCTGGTAAACATGTCGTACCCGCATTTATGTAACCTATCCTTTCCCCCACCACAATCTTTTTATTCTCGTTAGGCACTTACCATTTTATGCCTGCCACACCCATCCACATCCAGCATATTCTCAAGCGTGATGGGCAGATGGCTGAATTTAGTTTTGCCAAAATTGCTGATTCCATCTACAAAGCAGCCGAAACAGTGGGAGGCAAAGATAAACATCTGGCAGCAGAAATTGCACATGCCGTAGTAGAAAAACTTAATGAACATGACAGCGTATCCGTCGAGCAAGTGCAGGATTTGGTTGAGCGGACTTTAATTGAAAAAGGACATATAAAGACCGCCAAGGCCTACATTCTCTACCACCACAAGAAAAATGAGGAGCGAAATAAACAATTGCAGCACTATGCTCGCGGTGGGCTTAACTTCTCTCAGGAAGCCATTCGCATTTTGGAACGCCGCTACCTGCTCAAAGACATGCAAGGAAATCTGATTGAAAACCCTCAGCAAATGCTCCAACGGGTGGCAAAAAATATTGCCCAGGCTGATTTGCTTTATGGCATTAACGACACCAGCGAAACAGAAGAAACGTTTTATACCATGATGGCCAACTTGTATTTCCTGCCTAACTCTCCCACTTTAATGAACGCGGGCACCAAAACACAGCAACTGAGTTCCTGTTTTGTTCTGCCTGTGGAAGATTCTATGAAAGGAATTTTTGGCACGCTCATGGATGCTGCCTCCATTCATCAGCGCGGTTCAGGAACCGGATTTAGTTTCTCCCGGCTGCGGCCTAAAAACGATCCGGTTGAGCGAAATTTAGGCGTAGCTTCAGGGCCGGTGGCATTTTTGGGCGTGTACGATGCCGCTTTAGATGTCATCAAACAAGGCGGCATTCGGCCTGGTGCCAATATGGCCGTATTACGCGTCGATCATCCCGACATTCTTCGATTCATCGAGTGCAAGCGAGATAAAAGATCACTGAAGAATTTTAATATTTCTGTTGCTGTCACCGATAATTTTATGCGCGCAGTTGAACAAGACCGAGAATATTTTGTGGTCAATCCCAAAAATGGAAAATATGTAGGAAAATTACGCGCCCGGGATGTCTTTTCCGTTATCGTCCAGAATGCCTGGAAAACCGGTGATCCTGGTCTTATCTTTATTGATGAAATTAATCGCCAGCATCCGGCCAAGCACCTGGGAGAAATCGAAACTACTAATCAATGCGGCGAAGCACCATTACTGCCGTATGAAGGATGCGTATTAGGTTCGTTAAATCTGAACAAGTTTATTCATGAAGAATCCAGAGCAGTGAACTGGGGATTGCTTAAGCAGACGGTGCACGATGCCGTCCATTTTCTCGATAATGTTATTGACATGAACAATTATCCGCTGCCGGAAATTGAAGAAAAAACCAAAAGGACCAGAAAATTCGGTCTGGGCATCATGGGCTTTGCAGATATATTGATAAAATTGGGTATTAAATATGATTCGCAAAAAGGATTGGAATTTGCCGATGAATTAATGTCGTTTATTAAAGCAGCCGCTTATGAAAAGTCGCAAGAGCTGGCGCAATTGCGAGGTTGCTGTCCAGGCTGGGAAGGCTCTGATCATCAAAAAGATGGCAGGCCAATGCGCAATATCACTTGTTTATCTATTTCTCCAACCGGAACCATCAGCATATTAGCTGATGCCTCTTCAGGCTGTGAACCATTATTTGCCATTTCTTATCAAAAAACTGTGCTTGGGGATTCTGAGTTAGTACATCTTAATAAGCACTTTGAACACGTTGCCAAAGAAAAAGGATTTTATTCAGTTGAATTGATAAGGAAAATAGCCCGGGCCGGCAGCATTGCGAGTTTTAAAGAAGTACCCTCAGAGATCCGAAATATCTTTGTTACCTCGCAGGACCTTTCACCTGAATGGCATATACAAATGCAGGCTACCTTGCAAAAAAAAATCGATAATTCCATTTCCAAAACGATTAATTTTCCTGCCATTGCGGCCATTAAAGACGTGGAGAATGCGTACTTGCTGGCATGGAACATGAAATGTAAAGGGATCACCATTTATCGTGATGGCAGTTATGAAGGGCAGGTCATGACGATAGGGGAATAAAGATGAAAATCTATACCAAAATAGGAGATCAGGGAAAAACGACTTTTTTCGGCTGCGGGCTTATTGACAAACACGATCCCAGAATTGAAGCTTTTGGTGCACTCGATGAATTAAATACGGTGATCGGCATCACCTTGTGCTATGTCAGCGACGAACACACTAAAAACATGCTCACCGACATGCAGCATGATTTATTTCAGCTGGGAGCCGATTTAGCTGGCAGTAAATTAACCCAAAATAGCATGCCCCGTATTAATGATGGCCATGTGCGCAAGCTTGAACAGGAAATTGATTTATTACAGGAAAAGTTAGGCATGCCTACAAAATTTATCCTGCCCGGAGGCACTCCCTCGAGTGCGTATTTGCATTTATGCCGGGTGATTGCCCGGCGGGCAGAGCGATCTTTAGTGGCAGCAAAAGAAATACTCGAATTGAATCCTCAAATGCTAAAGTATATTAACCGCTTAAGCGATTTTTTGTATGTGCTCGCTAGGCAGGCCAATAAGGAATTAGATGTGAAAGAACAGCATCCGTTGTATAAATATATGGAGAAAGATAAAGGGGGGAAAGTATGAGCGAATAAGAATTCCCGATCTTAGCTTGAAACTAAGAGAAAAGAGGTGTGTTTGAGTCCCCCGGTCGCAAGGCTGGGGGAATTTACTAATTAAAAACGAAATCACAGAGTCTTTCGAGCATCCCAGCAGGCCGCGGGATACTGACATTTTTAGTCAAACCTCGATATTTTAAAATATCTCTATCACTTTAAATCGAGCTGGCTTCTATACCTGAGAAAAACTGCCCAATCGATTTCTAAAGTAGGGAACAGGTCGATACTCTCTTTTCTCACACTGGGTCCACCCCTCTCTAACTAGGAATTGCAGAATCTGCTTTGTAAGAAGTTTATTATCCAAAACTTGATGAGCATCCTTGCCGCGGATGATAGAGTCGTACACTTTGAAAGTTTCCTCTTTGTAGGGAAGAACCGCACAATCATCGCATACTGGAATGTAAATGTTTCGACCATCCTTGCCCTCTTCAATACGTACAGTTTGATCAAAAAAAGGAGCAGGTACATACGAATCAGTAAACACTTTCCCTTTTTTATCAGCAAAGGTATACAAATTCATCTCTGAGAGCATAGAATCAAGACCTACTTGGCTTACAAAGTCAGTACGCCACAAGCGCATGGTGTGGATAGCTGGACTTCCACACTGCGTTCCTCTGGGCGCAGCTTTACATGCAGGCTTAACGTCATCTTCTTTAATATTTACATAGGGAAGAATAGAGTGAACATAGCCAAAAGGCATCTGGCGAAAATCATATAGCAATCCGGCTACGTACAAAACCATTTCGTTTTGGCGACACCATTTCATAAAGTCAATAGTTTTGGTGGCATCATTTTCTGAAAGGCAAAATAAATTAATTTCATCTACACCCACACCCACTAAAGGGGCATATTTTTGATACTCAATTCCGTTTACGGTAATTTTTCCTTTTCTTCCTTGATCACCCGCCTTTCGAGACATTATTTTTTCCTGAAGCAGGACAATTGTGGATTTAATATCATCAATGCTGCGAACGCCAGTTGCCGGAAACTTGTGCCTACCATCTATGGCCAAGAAATTTCCGTCTCTTGTATTTGTACCATGATTAAAAGCAGCTGCGTTATATCCAGAATGTATTACTCTCTCTAATTCTCGAACTTCTGCCTCTGTTTTTCCCCCGTTCATGCAGGCAAAAAACCCTATCACCAATCCTTTTAAGTTTCGAATCGGCGTATTTCGAATACCACCCATACACTATGGGCACAAATCTTTTCTTAATAAACATTACCACACTCCAATCAACATATTTAACTACATAAAAACCTATAAAGCGCTTCATCAGCAAGTAACAAAATGCTTCTTAAAGAGGTGCGCCTGCATAATATCCGCTCCTATCTAGATGAAACTATCATTTTTCCTTCGGGTTCGTGCCTGTTATCTGGCGATATTGGCTGCGGAAAATCAACTATACTGCTGGCAATAGAATTTGCACTCTTTGGATCAAGCCGAACCGATTTACCTGCCGAGTCCTTATTACGCAAAGGGGCGGCGCAAGGCAGTGTAGAATTACTTTTTCAACTTAACGGAAACGATTTCATCATTAAACGAGGTTTAAAGAAAGAAAAAGATACTATCAGGCAAATTGCCGGATATATCATCTGTAATAGTACTCGGAAAGAATTGACTCCCTTGGAATTAAAAGCTGACATACTTCATCTGCTGGGCTATCCGGAAGAATTCTTGACCAAAACTAAAAATTATATTTATCAATATACCGTCTATACTCCCCAAGAGGAAATGAAATCGATCCTGCAGGAAAACGCTGAAATGAGATTAGATACCTTGCGTAAGATATTCAACATCGATAAATATAAAATCATTCGCGAAAACACACAGTCTTACCTGCGGGTGATGCGCGAGCAGATGCGAATTCTGGAAACCAGAATAGAACCTTTGGAAGAGATCAAGCAGCGGCTGCAAAAAATAAGTGATGAAGAGAGTCATCTGCAGGAATCATTAGCGCTGCTAAGCCCCAGGTTAGATGAGGCCCGCCAAGGAGTAGAGAGCAGCCGGCAACAGGTGGAGATGCTTGAACAGCAGCAGCGGGAATATCAGGAATTACAGCAGCAACTAACCACTTTGTTGGTCATTCTTGCAGATCATCGGGGGCAATTACAGAAGCTGACGGCACAGCAGGAAGCACTTACGAAAGAATTTCTCAGCCTGAATGTGCCCGAAGGAGTGTCCCTTCAAGGTCTTCATCAAGAGAGAAAAGAACTAGAACAGAAAAAACAGCAGCTGCTTACCCGCAGCACTTTACTTCATGAACGTGCCACGAGGATCCAGGCATTAATGAGAGATCTGCGGCAGGAGATTGGCCAAATAAGTGTTGAAATGAGCATGATTCCTGAAAAAGAGCAGCAGGTTTTACGCTTACAGGCTGACCTTAATATGGGGGCGGCACTCCAGAAAAAAAAACAGCAGGTGGATGAATTATTTCTTCAAACGTCAGAAAATATTGTCAAAACTGAAACCATCTTATCGCATGCAATTGAAATAAAAAAGAAAATAACTGCGCTTGATATGTGTCCAACCTGTCTGCAGGAAGTATCAGCCCAGCACAAGCATAGTATCGAAGAACAAGAAAATCACCAGATATATCAAGCGCAGGACCTGCTCTCTCAATTTCAGGCTAAAAAAATGCAGGTTATACGCGAAAAGGAATCTGTGGCAGAACAGCTGCAGATGCATGGCAAGAAAGAATATCTGTTGGCCAAGCTGAATCTTGAATTGCATCATCTTACGCAACGTCAAAGTACATTAGACCATAAGAAACAACAATTGGATTTATCCCTACAGGAAAATACCCTGCTCACCGATGAATTGACATCATTGCAGGAAGAAGAAACTATTAAAAATTTGAATGTACAATTACAACAGTTGCAGCTTAGGCAGGAGCAGGCGACCCGCAGCCAATTCCTGCAGCAGCACTTGGAAGAATATGCAGAGCAGCGGGCTGCTTTGCAGCAAAAAATTGCCCAGATGGAAGCACACCATGGTGTTTTAATGATCAAATCGCAAGAACGTCAAGACCCCGGGATTTACCTCAAAGAAAAGAAGAACCAGCTCACTGAATCTTTATATGTGGAAAGATCTCTTGCAGTTCAGCAAGGGCAGATGGCAGCGCAGCTGCAGGCAGTCCAAAAACAACGGGTACAACTGGAGGAAACTATTGAAAAATTACAAGAATATAGGCGTGTACTTATCCACCGGAAAGAAATTTATCATTGGATAGAAAATCATTTCATTCCCTTGACTTACACCTTGGAAAAACATGTGATGATGAATATCCATGTGCTTTTCAATCAATTATTTCAGGAATGGTTTTCCATTTTGATGAATGATGATGCGGTTATCTCAACCATCGATGACTCTTTTTATCCGGTTATTGAGCAGAATGGATATGAAGTTCCTTTTGCCATGCTCAGCGGGGGGGAAAAAACTTCGGCATCGCTTGCCTATCGATTAGCTTTAAATAGGGTTATTAACGATGTTATTCATCAGATAAAAACGAAAGATTTGCTGATACTTGATGAGCCCACCGATGGATTTAGTGCTGAGCAGCTCGATAAAGTCCGGGAAGTGCTGGAGAAACTTAATTTAGGGCAGACCATCATTGTATCTCATGAATCAAAGATTGAATCGTTTGTGGAAAAAGTGATACGGATACGCAAAGAAGGACATGTGAGCCGAGTATTTTCTGGAAGCTAGTATAAATGGAAAATCAGGGTATCTTAAGAACTAAATACTCTCCAATCTCTTGCGTCTTCAGATGCCTGGCCGCGGTAAGGGCGGGTCAAAGTCACTAATCCGGCATACGGTTTACCAAGATAATGCTGTATCGCATGCGTAAGTCCATTAATTTCGATGGAACATTGAGGATTATCTGTTTGTAAGGGATCGCCCATAACTACGACTTTTGATCCTTCTGCAGCACGCTCGATGATTGTTTTCACTTCATACGGTGTAAAATTTTGTGCTTCATCTACTAAGATGATTGTATCGCGAAAAGATCGTCCACGCATAAATCCAGAATAGGTCATTTTCATAACTTGGGCATTACCGGGAAGATATGCACTATTGGCTATCTTCGCTTTGCTTGCTCTCTCACTGCGCATTTTAAATTCTCCCTGATCATATCGGGGATGGCAAAACATATCTTCAAACGGGAATAGTTCTCCCAGAATGCTTTCTTCATGGGCATCAACATATGACTCCAGATGGGAGGCTAATTTGTCAAATAAAGTGCCAGGTAAAGCGCCGACATCTCTTCGTTTTCCTCCGAGCACTTCATTTGGCTTAAGCAATATAATCTGTTTATACAATGATTTTTCTTTACTTCGTAATCCCCGTTGGTCCGCAATAGCTTGGTCGTACCATAGGACTGAATCTACGGATGCGACATAGGCGAGTAAAGTCTTGCCGCATCCTTGTGAACCACAGAGAAAAAACAAAGAGATGTCTGGATTAAGCAGACCATGCTGAAGAGCTAAATACTGTTCCATGTCTCGCGGACTAATCCCTAAAATATTATCTCGCACTTGGTTTCCTACCGATAGCTTCTTTCTGTATTCTTGGGCAGGAAGGAGGGCAAGCACTGGATCATCCACGTCCACAATTCTAGTTTGATCTGAATTTCTGATTAAATCTCCATGAACGCGTGCATATTCATTCTTACGCTGATGAGGAAATCGTACAAATTGATTGAGAAACAATTCTCTCCCTAATAGCTCACTAGCTTGATTTAAATTAAGGCTGTCGCCAGATTCCCGCAATCTTGCTAATAAAGCAGCATTCCCTACTATTATTCCTTCGTGTACAATATCAGCACTGACTTGTAAGAATTGAGGATCTTCTACATGCAAACCCCTTCCTGCGTATTCAATATGTTCTCGAGCTTCTCTGGTCACAAAAACCGGCTTCACGCTTTCTGGCAGTCCAAACTCATGCCTCAATCTTATTTCTAATTCCTCTGGTGCAAATTTTTCTTGCGGATGGAGAATAGAGATATCTAATCCTTCAGAAATACTCAGAATGGAATTTCCATTCTCCTGCGTAGAATCTCTTAATTTCTGTTTTAAATACTTTAAAGCATCAGCGGCCCCGATATCTTCTAACGCACTTAACTTATGCACGAATTCCATCGGCACAGCCACTAAATTCTTTTTTCCTTCATGGGTATTTGCAAAATGGGAAAATGTATCGCTTCCACTCAGGCCAAAAATATCGGGAAAAGGTACATAAATATGTTGGTATTCTCTACTCATGGACGTCCTCCTATATATGTTTCTAACAAAGCGTAATCTGCAAGCAAAGCTTCACGCCTTCCCCGAAGAGAGCCACGTGCACGTATCTGATCCAGAAGTTCAATACCTCTGCGTCGAAGTCTATCTTCATAACTTCGTGGCCGCAGAGCAAGATATCTTACTAAACTCAGAAGCACTTTACTTTGTCCAATATTTACTGCCGATGACCGAAAATATTCCTCTAATACTGGACTCAACTCTGCTTTAAATTCTGACAGAGCATTGTGTCCTGGCAATTCTTCGGGCATTCTCGATAATTCAATTGCTTTTTCCAATCCAACGCACCCGGCTTTTACTTCTTGAAATTTAATTTCCTCTGCTGCAGTGGAAGTTGGTCGGAAATACAGGAGGCCTTTCATGAGGCCGTACATGAATACACTCCCTCGATCATTTTCGTCCGGTATCCGATCGCCTAAAGTCTTACAGAAAAAATACAGCCTACATTCTTTTTCTTCCAAGGAAAACCCCTCAAATAGAAGGTCGACGAAGAGATTTATAAGAATTTATATTGTTCAATGATTCTATGCGAACGTAGAGGTTATTCAAAGATTTAAGGGGAATGTTT
>CAYOKQ010000024.1:0-14757 GCA_964404595.1 uncultured Methanosarcinales archaeon
CTTTGATCAAAGTCATGAATACCTTTGCCATTGTCTTTGCGCCGCTGTTTGTGGCCTATGGATTGAATTTGTTTTAAAAGGAGAACGATGTTTGGAGAAAAAATGATTAAAACAAAAGCAGAAGCAACCATTGATGTAATTTTATTAGGATTAGTACCCAAGATCGTAGATAGAAATCCGGAAACATTACGAGATACTAAGAAATACTGGAAATATGCTCAAGCTCAGGCAGATGAATTTCTCGCTGCATTAACCATATTGCCTGCTGCATATACCGCCGGCCTTACCAAAAGAATATTCAGGAAGGAAAAATCAGCAGCCTATACCTGTGATGATTCTCCAATTGGCTTAAGTTTTAGTTTCAGACCAGAATTTAACATATTTCTTAGAAAAGAAGTCATTGCCTGCCCCCTGTATGACCTCATGTTTAAGCACGTAGAACCTAATCCGGCAGATGATCCTGCAATACAACCAACCCCCAGGATCATAGAAGCAGCCTTAAAGCACTTCTTTCTGTACCAGCAAGATATGGATGCAGGAACGTTAAAAGTGGCTGGATTTAGAGGTAGAGAAAGAGTCCTTGAAGATCTGCCTTTACTCGGACGCTATCTTACAAAAGGAACAATAGTGGAAGCCAGAACTGATTGTGCTGGTGTTGGGCAAGCCAGGTATAGGATTTGAAATTTATTTTTATTATTCTATTTTATCTTCTTCAATTCTTTAATCCTAATCGTATAATCAATAGAAAAGCGAAAGATATTCCAGAATATTTTCTGCAGCCAACCGATCCATTGCCCATCATACACTTCGTAAAAAATACGAGTATCATGGGGAAGTTCTCCCTCGCGATACATCTGCAATTTTTCTTCGTCACAGAAAAAAGCAAGCGTGTCATCGATAATACATCCTCTCAAAGGATGATAGCTATGCCGTATTTCCAGATACTGCGGATATTGCCGCAGTAAAGGAAGAAGAAGATTAATATTTTCCAAAGTGGCCAGGTTTATTCTGCACATAATTTTAATATGTACTTTGTTCTTGAGCAAATCTTCCCACACCCGCAGTAAAGCAGAACCGTGGCGTAAAAAAGAGAGATTGCCGGAGAAACAGTAGACATTATGCTGTGCGCCTTTATAGGCAGCAAGCATGCGCTGGACATACCTCGCAGGAGTGTCTTCAATAAACGACGTTTTCTTGGCATCATCAACAAATTGAAAAATGTCCATAAAATCAAAATCACGGCGAAAACGGCCGCCTTTGATTTTGTGGTATAATTCTTCCTGCAAGTCATTCATTTGCAGCGTATCGGGATGCGCATAATAGACTAATTTGAGTGCGCCTGGTGTTCCTTTTCTAAAAATCTTGACCTCCAGAAGTCCGGTTCTCTCTTTAATTTGCCGTACATATGAATCAGCAGTGAGCCAGCTCTTGTGCAGCATTTGAGCTATCTCTTGCATCGTTCGGGGCTCATGCTTCACAAACGAAATAACCTCTTTGATATCATTATCTTGTAGCACGGCCTATATATAATTACTTTTGAATATAAATCTTACGAAAAAATTAAACACTGACATAATAAATTTAAAGTAAACCATATAATCTCTAAAACTAAGTTATAGTATTATGAACAAGTTTGTGCTTACAGGTGGTCCAGGGGTAGGAAAGTCTTCCCTCATCGAAGCATTACGCAAAAAAGGATACCCTACGATAGGTGAAGCGGCACGGCAAGTCATTCTTAAAGAACAGGAAAAGCAGCAGCACGATCCAGTCTATCGAGCAATACTCCCTTGGACCCAATTGGAACAATTCCAAGAATTATGCCTTGCCACGCAGCTGGACTTGGAGAGAAAAGTAACATCCACTAGCAGCACCCCCACCTTTTTAGATCGTTCCTGTGTGGATCCTCTTGCTTATATTGAGATGGGCCAAGTGAAAATTCCAGCACAGATTTATACTTTCATTGAACAAGCTGCTTATAGCAAAATCTTTTTTCTGGAAAGGCTGCCTTCCTACATCCAAGATTCCCAGCGACTGGAAGATGAAGACTATGCCAATCGCCTGCATGACAAATTATATGAAGTCTACAATCGGCTTGGCTTTGATATTGTGACAGTTCCAGTATTTGCGCCAGAACAGCACGAAAATATTGACAAAAGGATTGAATTTATTCTCCAGCATACGACATACTCACCATTTCATGAAAGTGAGCGGAAATACCGCGTGCCCCATGCCTATGTACAACGAGCCATGACTGCATATCAAGTACAACCACAACAATATGATTATGAGCATAACCAGAGCTATGACGTTGCCTCCCTCCTCAAAGATCAAGGGATACTGCTGCGCATGAGAGAAGTAAACGATCGCCATCTTCTCACCATCAAAGGCCCTGCTTCAAGCGGCCAGACAAAAAGAAAAGTAGAGATCAATATACCCCTGCCCAAACTAATGGGATTGCTGATCAATCTTTTTCCACCAGATAGTGAATATCATAAACAACGTCAAACCTATTCTCCTTTTGGTGATCCACATTGTTACATTTGCTTTGATTATGTGCCGGAATTGAACGCTGAATTTGTTGAGATCGAAGCCAGAAGCGAAAATCAGGTGTTGTTGTGGGAGCAACGATTAGGATTAGCCACCTATCTGGTGAAAGAATCATACCCGGAATTGCTGAGGGAAAGAAGAGGCGCTTAAATGAATCTGGAATTACTTGCTTTTGCAGAAACTTTTTATCAAAGCAGAGGATATCAGAAAATAGGCGTGCCCTGGGCGGTGGATCATGACGTCTTACAAATAACCTTACCGCCAGGAAAAAAAGGAGCCGATCTACTGGATAAGAAATTAGTGGGCTCTGCCGAACAATCATATCTGCAATTACTCAAAGAAAAAAAGATTTCGCCTGGAAAATATGTTGCCACCACCCCTTGCTTTCGCGATGACATCCTAGATGAAATTCATCAGCATTACTTTATGAAAACAGAGTTGATACATTTTAATGTTGACAACAAACTGGATGAAAACGATTTGCAAGAAATGATTACCCATGCCCAAGAATTTTTTGGCTTCTTTCTCCCTGTGAAAACGCAGCAGACGGATCTTGGATATGATATTGTGGATGAAAAAGGCGGTATTGAATTGGGATCGTATGGCATACGCCATCATCAGTTCTCGCAAGATCACCAGATCCAATGGGTGTATGGAACAGGTATTGCTCTTCCTCGCTTAACACAGGTTATTGAAAAAACCAGAAAAAAAGGATATCATGAAGCAGTGATTCCAAAAGTACCTGCTGGCAGCTTTTTGAAATTGGTAGAAGAAATGCACGAAGCCACTGACGCATACGTATCTGACAATCTTATCATGCTTCTGGTAGAAATGGCCGATCTGTATGGTGCGATGGAATTATTTCTGGAGCAAAAATTCCCGGGAGTACGTATGCAGGATATTATGAGAATGCATGCCGTAAACAGAAGGGCGTTTGAGAATGGAAGAAGGTAGAAAATTATATCCTAAACTTTCAATTTTGTTCGTTATACTTTTCCCGAAACATATGCACAAATGCATTCAATAATTCAGGAGATACTGTTCGTCCTCGCAATTCCTCGATAACTTTTCGTGCCATTTCCACAAAATGAGGCCCGTTGACAAATTCTAAATGAGCAAAGAAATGATCTTTCATAAGATCATGAGCAATAAGTTCATACACCTCTTTATCTAAAGCATCAAAAATACCTTTCACCCATTGATCAGTGATGCCTCCAACAGGATTATCACCTCTCATTTTCAGGATAATTTTCTTCTCTTTGGTCGTGAGCTGCTCGATGATCTCTTCCCCTTTGACTAACGCCAATAATAATTCATGGAAAGTCTCCCTCGCTTCAATTTTTTCAATGATGGTTAATTCCACCTGCAGTTCCGCCTGCAGCAACTCCACCTGTTTACGGTATGGTCTCAACTGCGTGATTTTAGCCAATTTCTTACATAGCGCAGCTTCTTTGCGCAAATTCACATATAGATTCATCAACAGATGGTAAATATATTTATATTTTGTTTCAGCATAACAAAGAGTGTCATCTAAACGATGAATTTTTTGTATTCTTTGAGAATGATCTAATGAATGAAGATCAGCAATGACTTCTTGTTCATCTTGTTCTACTTTGTGCACATCAATAAGTTCTAACTTTAATAGTCGCTGCAGTTCTTGCAATAGTTGTTTTCGCTGTCCAAACCCAGAAGGGAGTTGACGAATAATTTTACCTTTGGCAGAAATAGTGCCAGAATATTCTCTCCATGCTGCTAAAATATCATCATCTGCCCTTGCTGCCTGCTTGGCTAAAGAAGCTGGCGAATGGAATAAAGTGTTGAGAAAAGTCATTTTATTTCCTTCCGTATCCCTAACTTTTTAATTTTACGATGCAGCGTCTCCGGCCTTATTTTCAATTTAATGGCAGTTGCAGACACTTTCCATCCATTCTCTTCCATTGCCTGCTGCAAGAGCTGTTTTTCAAATTCAAGCTCCGCCTGCTTCCAGTTTAATTCTGGCGGCGGTAAAAAGCGGGCAATATTACGTGAGAGGGAATCGACTTCATGATAAAACTTTTCCATCTTCTGCGGCTGGATAATTTCTTTGTATTGCTCTAATGCCGAGCGAATCAACGTGTCCACCACTGCTTTCTGATACTCTTCTTTTGATTCTGGCTTTTGCCGAACTTCCTCTACGTCAATATCCAGGTCTTTAATTGCCCGATGAATGCTCCTTCTATCAAGCTCCAGCAGCTTTGCTAATTGCGATACATTTCCCCGATGCAGGCGCAATTCCCGCTTAATGAACTCAGTTTTGAATACTTTTTTTGCTTCCTCAAATGGCAGATTTAATGGCAAATATACGTTCAGCTGTGGTTTTCGTAGCTGATCGCTGATATCAGATTCTAGTTTAGGAATAGTGATGCCCCACTGCTTTTCCATCGTTTCCTCTAGGAGGGGCGAGACTTTTTCTTTGATAGTTTGCTCTAAGTCTTTGGGCGAGATTGATGGTGGTACACTGATATCCCCGGGCTTAATTTTTTTCATAGTCCATATTCCAAAGCAATGTTCCGGTAGGCAATCCATATATAAAAAGGACACTGGCAATCAGAAGTTGATAAGAGGATGGAAGTAAAAAATAAGGAATGATGAATAAAGCATAATTTACTATTTCTATCCATCGGTAATCAAACTTTAGATTGATGATGAATAAAATGATAGCCAAAACTGCAAAAATTCCCAGAGCAAGAAAATTCTGCATGTTCCACCAGAAATAGATCATCAATCCGGCTAAAATAATAAACATAGACCATTTGAATATCCTAAAATATTTCCATCCTTTTTTTAATTCTTCGGGAGCGATGAAAGAAAGAGCGATGCCTGCAAAAATTCCAGAAATACCCAGAATTAAAGGAAGTATCATAATACACCTAGTGCTCGTAAAGCTAATGCAAGAAGGGCTAAAGAACCGATAATAACCATCACTATCTCCACTATTTCCTTCCAATTCATGGGTATCACCTTGAAGAATATATTTATTTTAATGTTTATATGCTTTTCGTTAAGAAATAACTAGAATTTAACGTACTCTTGATTTCATCCATTCTTTTAGTTGTTCAATAGAATAAAGAGGCTTAAAATTGCCGGAATCAATATCTTTCCAGAGAGCATAAGAACTAAGCATAGCATTCAATCCTAAACTTTGTAATCTTTCGGCAACTTCCAGACAATTTCTTCTGCGTTCATTTTCTACCATTTCCACAATATTTGGGCTATCCTTACTCAAACTAGAACCAATCGAAGCACGATAGTCATCACATCTGAATTTTTTAATATTTTCAGCCTTAACGGTAACATAATGGACATAATCTGCTGCCAGAAATCTACCGCTGGGAAAATCGATTTCCTCGTTCTCAATTTCAAATTCCTCATCTACGCATACAGCAAGTATTTTTTTTCTCTTTGCTTTGTGTACAAAATCTTCCAAGTTTTGTGGTACACCAAATATTTTGTATAGTATTGTCATTTTAATCTCCCCAGAAAACTATCACTTTGTCCCCCAGTATTTTCTCCATTCGTCTAGAACATATTTACCAAATGGCCTCGCCGTCAATGCTAATAGTATTGATAAATAACCAACAGCTGATGCTGTCTGCTCTGAACTTGCTCCGCAACTCTGTAAGATTAAAGCATACGCGGGGTCGTAAACTGCCAACATCGTTACGGTGTCGACAAGATAACTTTTTATTCCTTTTTTTCCCTCCGTTTCAAATTTTTCCCGAGTATAATTGAGAGCTTTTCCATATACTCTTCCCAGAACTGCATCAGCGAGTGCCACGCTGGTTCGAGATTGTATTATTTGCTCTAAAGACAATCCCCTTGAAGCTTCCATCAACCCCATCGGAACAGCATAAGTGCCTACTTTAGCACTGGTGTCCACTAAATAAGCTTTGATTTCTCTTTCTAGAATTGATTTATTTTCTGTTTTCATAAGACCAAAGCATATACTAGGGAATATAATGATTGTTGTCCCCCTAGTAGGTTACAATAAGAAAGATTTATATAGAAACGGCCATTTTAAAGCCCAATGGAAAAAAAATATCTTCAGGAACTCGGCTTTACCGCTGGAGAAGAGAAAGTTTATTTGGCGTTACTCAGATTAGGCCCCTCGAATTCAGGCCCCATTGCCAAAGAAGCCGGCGTCTCTCGATCCAAGTTGTATGAAATACTAGAAAAAATGGCCCGCAAAGGGATAGTAAGCCATCATAAGAAAAATAATGTCAGCTGCTTTAGTGCAGCCCATCCTACGAGAATATTAGATTTACTGGAACAAAAGAAAGAGCAAGTGGAACAGCAAAAAGCGACCTTCCAGAAAATCCTGCCCTACTTTGAAAAAATAATAAGGCAGCAAGACATCAAGCAGGAAGCGCAGGTATTTGAAGGGATGGAAGGGATAAAAAATGTTCGTGAAACTTTTCTTAAAAAGATGAAAACAAGGGATAATATTTTTTACTTTGGAAATCCAGCTTCTGGGCATAAAAATATGTTAGGATATTGGGATGATTTTAATGAACGGCGGGTGAAAAAGAAAATACAATCTTGGACAATTTATAATCAAGATGCGCAGGAGTACGCAGAACGCAGAAAGAAATTGTCATACACCAAAGTAAGATATTTGCCCCAGCCTGGACCATCTCATGCTTGGGTAGAAATTTATGGAGATACAATTGCCATCGCCATTAAGCATGAAACGCCGATGTCCATCGTTATTAATAATAAATATGTTGCCGAGAGTTTTAAGACTTATTTTAATATTTTATGGGCTGCCTCTTTAGAAAAAATGTAATCCTTACTCCTTCAACTCCCTCTTAAAATTCTCCAAGAACCTTTCCCAATCCTCTTCTTTCACCATGGCGCCGCAAGCATTAGGATGCCCCCCGCCATATCCTTGGATCCCCACCAGCGCTTTCTGCAGGGGTTCTATTATGGGGCTTTGCGCCCTGACACTGCATTTCATCTCTCCCGATTTCTTGCGAGCGATAATGATTATTTTCTGCGGATATAACACCGTCAATTCATTGGCCAGATTAGCAGTGAAAGACCATTGATCTTCCGAATAATAAAATAAAAAGAGTTTGCCGGGAATGATATTTTTCTGCGCCTGTTCCAACAGCGCCTCATATTTCTTATTGATATACACAAAGCGCTTGTACAAGAATTTCCCCACAGAACTTTCCTGATTAAAGATCTCCTCCGGCGATTTTATCTTAGTCAAAACTTTCAGAGATTTATGGACATCTGCATTTGGCCCTTTCTGAATAAAAAAAAAGAATTTAATAATTTTTGTAAGAGGAGATTTGAATATCAAAGTAGGCAAATCTGCTGCTGTTTCAGGCATTAATTCAGGATATTTGATCGCAAATTCATCCATAAAATCAGGAAGGGAATAATCCGCCAGGCATCCTGCCACCGCAATCCATACATCATCTTGATTCTGGCTTACCTGCCAGGCCATCCTGGTCGTGGGCACATAAGAGTGGGGATCAGTCAGAAGTGGATTGAAATAATGTACTTTATTTCGTTGCAAAGGCGGATGATGATCGATCCAGAAAAGAGGCACATTAACTTTATCAATAAATTCCTGGTCTATAATAGGCACATCTAACACAAATATTTTATCTGGGTTTATTTCCTGCACTTTGCGCAGCAATCGCATATCTAACGTAGAAGATGTTTTAAGGGGGATTCCCTTCCCCTCACGATGGATGCGGTATAATAATTGAAAAGCACATAAGCCGTCAGCATCATCATCATGGATGAAGAGAGGATTTTTAGCTGTTTTTAATTCTTCGCGCAGGAAATCAATCTGTTTCTGGGTTAGCATACACAGAAAATAAGGGGATTGTTTTTAAAGGTTGGTGCAAAAAGAGAGCAGAAAAATATTTAAAGCAATCTATTATTCATTACTTTATGACTACTGACACAATGCATATCATGGATGAATTAAAGTTCATTAAAGAAGAATTGAGCTATATCAAAGAACATATGGTAGATAGAGATGCTATCATGACCGAAGAAGATTATGAGGCATTATTAGAATATCGCAAGGAAAAATCAGAAGGAAAATTAATATCTCATGAACAATTGAAAAAAGAGCTTGGTATATGATGTTTCAACCGCAATATTCAAATCAGGCCCAGAAATTTCTTAAAAAATCAGAAAAAATTCTTGTAAAAAGGTTGTTAGCGGAAATTGAAAGATTACGAGAGAATCCAACACCTCAAGAAGTAAAAGTTCTCCAAGGATACAAAGAAAAACTATTTAGAGTGAGAGTCGGAGATTATAGAATCATTTATGAAGTGGATTACCAAAACAATGTTCTTGGAATTGTAAAGATTAATAAAAGAGAAAATGTATATTCCTAAACATGGGCAGCCACATCGAGATCAACGATACGCTGAAAATATCGAAAGAAAGAGGATTCCCGGCAGACTTGCGCCTTGAAGATCATCTCAAAGATCCGCAGCAATCCAATCGATTTCTGGGAAAAGAATTTTCATTCTGGAACAAAGGCGAGAGATTATATCATAGTGAAGAGCAATCCTAACGCCGCTCTTTGTGCCCAACATGCCGCTCATGACGCTCACGCACAACATTTCGCTCCCGTCCTCCCTTGCCCACTTTGATATGTTCTTTAGTCTCAACCATATGAGCCGGAGCAGCTTCTGCCGGACGCGGAAGAAATAAGCCGACGGCAAACAATATTACTCCAATAATAAGAAGCGCATAGACTATTTGAAATGGAACGACAAATGAAGCATAGGATGTGCGGGTGTAGCCGTCGGATTCTCGGGTAAATTCGGTAGATGCTCGGGGAAGAAAAAGAAGGATTGTCCCAATTACCAAAAGAATTATTGCAAGAATAATGAGGCTAGTTCTCATAAAAAGGATAGAATTTGAAAGATAATAAAATTTACGTATAAGATTTATAAGATTTAATTGAGTACAATGAGGATCACCAAGACCACGGCATAAATGGGGATTGCCAGAATTAATTGCGCCACCAGCGAATATCCCAGCACTGCAAAAGCTCTCTTGAGAAAACTATCGGAATAGAGCCAGCCCCTGTAACCGTAAGTTTCATTTTTTGAGGTCATGGACGATCGTTGAGCAAAAACTACTTAATTATTGTGTATATGCTTTAATCCCATACCAGAGCATCTTTTACCAGATGATATTTTGTTCCAGAGGGTGATTTTTTTTCAACAAATCTATATGTAAAATCTGCGCCTCTTCTCACTATATAGGCAAATTCATCGGCAACTATATTTTCAGGTGAAATGTCAATATGGGCATCTTGGAGTGCCTGCCTGATTTCATTCAGAGCGTAGCCTTCCTTGCTCGAACCATTCCAACTCATTGCAAATGGATTCGATGGGCTGCCTATGAACACAACACCTAGCGATCGCAATATAGTTCTATTGACGCGTAATTCACACTCCAGAGAATGTGGTTCGTCAAAACCTAACCTAGTAGCCAAGTCGCTTCTATCAAATTGGTTTATTCCCACGTAAACAAAATCTCGTAATGCTTCCATAAATTTTTTATAAAATGATTTCTTTATAATTTTTGTGTATATAGGAATACTTCAGCAAAATGAAGCGCTACTTTTACCTTGTATTTAACCATTTCATATAAGAAGAAAGAATTGTTTTTAGGGATAATACTCATCAAAATTAAGGATATGCTTATGCCATCTCATAGGATACCTTAATTTAATCTCATTTAACCCAATATCATAAACATCAGAACTCTTCCATCCATTTTTTTGCTTGAGTTGATTGACTTCCCGTAGATATTCTTCCTTTGCTTTAATCGAAAGCTCAGAAGTATGGATTACATAATAAACAATGTCTGGTGCTTCTCTGTGATACCAAATATCTCCAGCTCGAAAAGCTATATCTTGTACTCCATCTCGATCTACATCTTTTTGAATCTCAAAAGTAGGGTGCTTAGGCACATCAATACTTCTTATACCGGGATGATTATAAGCAGTTCCAAAGCCATTCATTATGTATGAAAGTTCTCCGGCAGAATTGACAATAAACTCCCGTGGTGCTTTTTCCAAGAGTAATTTTGGTTTGCATCCTAATATAAAAGCTAATCCGCTTATCATTCCGATTTGATAGATTGTTTTCACGTTATTTTCGCTTTCTCCAATTTTTATTTTAATATTATATCACTATAGGATAGTAGCTAATATTTAAATACTTCATCCCCCATAGTGGGTAGTACTATGTATGAAAGCATACTGTTGGAATTAGGGCTGACCGTCAATGAGATTAAAGTATATCTAGCCCTCCTGAAAATAGGAAAGTCTCAAAGCGGAAAGATTGTCAAAGAATCAAGAGTATCAAGTGGAAAAATCTATGAATCATTACATAAATTACAGAAAAAAGGGCTGATAGAATTGACCGTGGAAAACGGGATAAAAAGGTTTATGGCTTCTAATCCTGAATCTTTATTGCTATATATGAATGAAAAGAAAAACAAGATTGAGGAGAAAACAAAAGAATTAGAAAAAATCATTCCATCGCTTAAAGATTTATTTTCATATAACAATATTGAGGAGGGCGTTTTTTTAATAAAAGGATTTAGAGGCATAAAACCGATAATATATGAAACATTAAAAGATTGTAAAAATGAGATCAAAGTGCAAGGCATTAGGTCTTCGAAAGAAATGAAATATAATATTTTTTGGCAGCATTGGCATGCAGAAAGAGCCAAATTAAAAATAAATGCTAAGGTAATATTTTCTGATAAAGGAAGCAATTATTGGAAATTTTTTAAAAACTTAAATTTTACTAAAACCAGAACCATCACGTCTATCAGCCCCTCTGCCATCATGGTCATAGAAAATAATGTATTTATTTTTTCCTATGAAGATGATTTCACCTGTGTGCATATCATCTCGCCCAACATCGCTAAATCTTTTTCGGGAGTTTTTGACAGCTTGTGGCTGATATCAAAAGAATAATTCACATCCTCGTATTAACCCATTTCACATACGAATACAAATGCACTGCGCATCCAACCATGCGCATATTCACGTCATAAGCCCGATCAACACCTTTCTTGATCAATTTGATCCGCTTCTCGATCTCATCCGCTTTCTTCAATTTATCCGCCTGAATTCTTTCTTTGATGCGATCAAAACTTGATTTTTTTAATTCTTCTTCCAGGGTTATATGGAAGAAATATCCTTTAGGCAGGCCTTCGCATAATCCCGCTAGATTGACCATCTGCGCTTCATTCACCACGTCCATATAATTAAATGAAAACTCTTTATTGCGTAATATTTTCTCAAATAATTGGCTAACCTGATTATTTACTGCTAGTTTTTGATCCTGCGAGCGTAACTGAGGTATTTGGTTGAGCAACTGCGTGGCCTTAGTAATAAACTCACCCCGAAAGGAAACCAACTCATCTGCAAAACGAATATTCTCCAATAAATTCTGTGGAATCATACGCAACACCGCAATCGCCCTCTCTAAATTTACTTGCTCATACTCAGGATCTTTTTCGGCTTCGAGTGCTTTGATCAATTCTATCGTCGGCTCAATGAGCACCAGTGCATTATCCATTGCCAGCAAATCTGATTCGGAGATTAGAAATTCCGTAAAATGTTCTTCCATCTGCACGCCGCTAAGAGGCAGAGATATCTTTTGCTTAAATTCCCTAATCAAAGGAAGACTTTCGGTATCAGCCGATTTTCGGTTTAGATCAGATAATCTATGAATGTACAGCATAGTTTAATCACCGCAATTTTTTAGGATTCAAGCGATCATCTTTGCCACAATAAGGGCAGACTAATTTGAAATAGACATTAGCTCTATCTTTGTCTATTTTAAAATTATAATTACAGCGAGTGCAATTGACACTCTGGTATCCTTCGGGAACAGCTGCATTTTTTTTTGCTTGAATGATATTCTTCACCACTGATTTTTGTACGGAAGGGGTGGGGTTGTTTCCCATCAGAGTTTTCGGCGTATTATGCAAAGGTCCTTGCATAGATTTTGGCACATTGCTTAAGGTAGTTTTAGCTGCATTTTTAAGACGATCTAAGCAAGATTCACAGATCATCATCGTTTTATCATTGGCCTTTGGATACAATTTAACTTTATCTAAAGGCACTTGCGTATTACATTTTTCACATGTTCGAGTTTTACGAATATCAACCATAGCATATCCCTCTTTTTCAATGAAGCAAATAGTAAGTGTTCAAAAGAACCAAGTTTAAATAGTTTTCTTTTCTGTGATACATACCTAGATACTATGATTGAATTTTAAGGAAGAGATACCTCACAAATTTTGTAGAATATCTGTTTCAAACTATATTTTAGAGTACATTGGTTATATAAATAAACATGAAGCAGCCCATTATAATACCGTATTAAGATCATTTTGTAGCTTAATAGCGGTTCTTCCCTCTATTTGCGTAATCTATTTAAAGTCTTTTTTATCCCTTTCCTCTTATGGCCAAACTCCAGATTCGCAAAGCAACAAGGACCGATATTCCCCGTTTTATGCGCACAATCATACAAGCGAAAGCCATTGGAAACTGCGTTCCTAAAACCT
Source organism: uncultured Methanosarcinales archaeon (assembly GCA_964404595.1). Classification (GTDB taxonomy): domain Archaea; phylum Nanobdellota; class Nanobdellia; order Woesearchaeales; family GW2011-AR9; genus CAYJXA01. The sequence continues at coordinate 13,165 of CAYOKQ010000024.1, forward strand.
ATTTTAACTGGGTTGTTCACGATGGTATTGCCCTAGTTGCTGAGAATGAGCAACATACTGCTGGATTTCTGATCGCAGAGCGAAACAGCAAAGCAGCGGCCCATGTAACCTATATTTATGTGCATCCCCAGTACAGAAGCCAAGGCATTGGATCATCCTTGATGGATCATTTTCTGGGATCATGCAGGCGTAAAGGAGTTAAGTACATTGATCTGCATGCCAAGATGGACACGACTGGATTTTACAAGAAGTTTGGATTTAAACCGGAAGGAAAATTTACCATCATGTATAAGAGGATTTAAATGAATTTATTTCTAATACTACAAACTTAATCCTGTCTTTTTCAACATCTTTATATATTTCCTCACTCTCCAATCCACCATGGAAATTAGCTTTCTTCTATTACGTTTACTTCCAGTATTAATTGGATCTCTTTTCTTCGGTTTAATTCGGCAAAAATTGCACAAACCCATTAGTTTTGGAACTTTTACGTTTGTCTCCTTTGGTTCATGCGCTTTAGCTTTAGTATCGCTGGTGGTCCCAGGCGGAAGTCCGCTCTTAATGGTCGGATCAATTGTAACGGGCATTGGATTTTTAGGAGCAGGGGCTTTGATTAGGACTCCTGATAAGACCTCTGGATTTACCAGTGCATCAAGCATCTGGCTTTTTGCTATCTTTGGCGTGATCATAGGCTTGGGTGAATATCTGTTGGGAAGCATCATCTATGGTGTATCTTTCCTGATCATTCTCATTGATGGATATTTAGAAGAACATTCTATCGGAGCATATCAAAAAAGGATGACTATTACCACAAACAAATTAATTTCTACCAGTGAATTTGACAAGATTTTTTCCTCCACACATAAACATAAGATGCTGGGTATAGATGTAAATAAAGCTGACGAAAAAATGATTATTACGTTCATGATCGAGGGAACTAAGCAGGATATCAATAACTTATCGAAAGAGTTACTGCACCAGCACTGGTTAATAAGCTGTAAAGTAGAATAAAAAATCCCAAAAGCCCGGGACACTGTACATTTCTCAGGAATCATATAAGTCCTAGGAAGTATAGGAATTATCCTTTTATAATAAATTGCTCAACATTATCTATTCTTTAAATTAATTTTAGACGTGCTAACAGGATATGTTGGCATGAGACCAGGGGGTGCAAAAAACTATGAGAGCAAACAAAAAAACATATAATTTTAGTGTGTTGGGCATTATTCTATTATTAGTCCTGGCGCCATTAGCTCTTTCCAATCAGACTAATGGAGAAGCGCAGGCTAGTGCAGAAGCGAGTGCGCAGGCTACGGTGGAATCTGATGGTGGAGATGCCGATGTCGACACATCCACAGAGGCAAGTGCGGAAGCGAGTGTCGAAGTTGACAGTGATGATGGCGAAGTGGATGTAGAGGCCAGCTCAGAAGCAGATGCAGAAACTAATGTCGAAGTTGACAGTGATGATGGCGAAGTGGATGTAGATGCCAGCTCAGAAGCAGATGCAGAAACTAATGTCGAAGTTGACAGTGATGATGGCGAGGTGGATGTAGAAGCCAGTTCAGAAGCAGATGCAGAAACTAATGTCGAAGT
>CAYOKQ010000024.1:14857-19948 GCA_964404595.1 uncultured Methanosarcinales archaeon
GCGAGGTGGATGTAGAAGCCAGTTCAGAAGCAGATGCAGAAACTAATGTCGAAGTAGACTCTGACCATGGCGAGGTAGATGTAGAGGCCAGCTCAGAAGCAGATGCAGAAACTAATGTCGAAGTAGACAGTGATGATAGCGAGGTGGATGTAGAAGCCAGTTCAGAAGCAGATGCAGAAACTAATGTCGAAGTTGACAGTGATGATGGCGATGTAGATGTAGAGGCCAGTTCAGAAGCAGATGCAGAAACTAATGTCGAAGTAGACAGTGATGATGGCGAGGTAGATGTAGAGGCCAGTTCAGAAGCAGATGCAGAAACTAATGTCGAAGTTGACAGTGATGATGGCGATGTAGATGTAAAAGCATCCGCAGAAGCTAGTGCGGAAGCGGAAGTTGAAGGAGATAGCGATTTTAAAGATCTCTGGATTGATATAAAGGCAAAAGCAGAAACTATCGCTGACGTTATTATTGAATTATGTGGTCTTGGAGATGATAAGTTAAGCGCCCAAGCCAAAGCTAAAGCCGAAGCGGAAGCAGAAGAAGGAGATGCACAAGCACAAGCTGATGCAGAAGCTCACGCTGAGATTGAATTAAACAAAGCGTGCCGAGTTATCGCTGAAGCAGAGGCAAATGCAGAAGCATCCGCTGAAGCAGACAATGGAGACGCACAGGCAGAAGCAAGTGCGCAAGCTTCAGCAGAAATTGAATGTGATGGAAAGCAATATCACAAATATTGCAAGCCACACTCCGATAAATGTTACTGGATGCCAGGGCGCAGCCACGGTATAGTAGAAGCAAGCGCTGAGGCTCAAGCGAGTGCGCAAACCGAAGATGAAGAAGCACGAGCAAACGCTAAAGCTAAGGTTCAGGCATTTATTGAAAGTTTAATAACCAAATGTTTGGATCGTGACGACAAAGATTGCGTCAAAATCTGCCATGACAACCATGAGGACGAAACAGAAACAAAAGCAGAAGCAAGTACAGCAGCAAGCGCTGATGTAGATGATAGCGATGATGAAAAACGTGATCGTAAAGAAAAAAATCGTGCAAAAGCTAAAGCAGAAGCTCAAGCCAAAGCTAAGGCAGAAGCAGAAGCAAAAATAGATCATGCCTTTGTGAGTGCCGCTGCTGAAGCAGGAGCAAAAGCTGGTGCAGAAGCAGGCACAAAAGCTTCCGCTGAAGCGCTGGCTAAAAGTAAAGTCGAAATAGAAAGCGGCGACGCAAAAGCAAGTGCAGAAGCAATAGCAAAAGCAGTGGTTGAAGCAGGGAATAAAGCAGGTGCCAAAGCAGGGGCAGAAGCAGCAGCAGAAGCAATTGCTAAAGCCAAAGTCAAAGGACATGTATCAGAAGCCACAGCAAAAGCAGCAGCTAAAGCCTCAATTGAAGCCGGAGCAAAAGCAGGAGCAAACGCAGCCGTAGACGTGCTATCAAAAGCAAAAGCCACAGTACAAGCCACAATGAGCAGTGATCATTCGGATGGCGATGTAATGGCAGTCGCGGAAGCAGAAGCAGAAACTGAAGTGGAAGTTAACGGACAAAACATCTTTGTTCGTGTCATTGCCAAAGCCAAAGCCTATATCGAAAATGGTGTCGAGCAGGTGAAAGTAATGGCCAACGCCGTGGCAGAAGCTTTTGTAAGCGTTAATGAAAGCTCAAATTAAATGAGTGTACATCTTTTTTATTTTTTTTATTGTTTGGAATGCTCACGGAGATAAAAATGTATCCCCCTACACTTGAAAGAAGTATCATGATGAGAAAATATGCCCAACAACATCACAATGCTACAATAATTAGGGCGATAATTACAAAACATAAACTGCGCTTGGATAAACTAGATTCATGGAACGAAGAATATTGGTTTACAAGTAGAGCAGAATAAAATTCCGAGGTGAAAAAATATGAAAGCATTAATGGGAACTGTCATCTTGGCAGCATGTATGGTCATGCTGATGCCTTTACTGATGGCACAGGATTATGGAACTGAAGATGGACAGGATATCAATACGCAAGAAACAACAACAGAAAGTACGGCTACGAATGCCACCGATGAACAAGAGATGACCTCAGGACAATTGCAAATTCGGCAATTAGGAGAATCAATTAATGACCTCATTTTCAGGGTAAAATTGTTTTTCACCGCAGATGAGGAAAAAACGCTAAATTTAATCCAGGATAGAGAAGTAGAATTGATCGAACGTCAACAATCATGGATGGCTATTAAAGAAAGGATAACCACCAATTCGGATAATCTTCCTGAGGAAGAGAGGCAAGAAATTTTGGCAGAAATCAACGAAGAGCATGAAGCTCTTGTTGAAGAACATGCTAAGATAATGTTAGAACTGGAGGAGTTAAAAGAGGAAAATCCAGACCAGGTTATAGCACCGCAAATTGATGAGGCCGTTATTCAAATTGATCAGTCGATTGTTGCTCAGGGATTAAACGCTGACATCGATGTCCCCGATTTCATCGTGGAAGGAGAAATTACCCAAGAGAGAGCGCGAGAAATTGTAAGAGATGAATTTGGCATCAACGCGGATGCTGCCCAGGTGGAAGAAAGAGCAGTCGATGGTGAACGAACCTTCGTCCTTACAGGTGAAGATATCCAAACCATAGACGGAGCTGTGTTTGAACGAAACTACGAGATATGGGTAAGCGAGGAAACAGGCACCATAACCTTTACCGATATCGATGTACATTTGGGAAATGAAGAAACTCCAGAAGAAACCAACACAACAAATAGTGACACAACAGATAGTGACATAACAAATAATGACATACAAACCAGCGAGAATGTTCCCCAAGCCGAGATAGATGGGGATATATCCTCACAAGCACAAGGGACACTCGATCAACTCATTGATGGGTTGGGAGATGATCAGGAAGTTACCTTGGAGCTGGAAATGAGAAAAGAAGCAGGGCAAATTGTAATGGATGACAACACCCAGGGCTTAACACCTGAACAAGAAGAGACCTGGAGCCGTTTTCAGGACCAGCTTCGAACTGAGCTGGAAAATAGCCCTGATGAAAACGCTGAAGTTGAGATCAATTTCAGGCATAGCCAAGGTTCAACTGCTCAAACGCAAAGTTCCACGCAAACAAGCGGAGACGGATCTTCTGCCAGTTCGCGCAGCAGTGCTTCAAATTCAGGCGGATATTAAGATTTTTTTTTATTCCATTATATACTTAAAATCCTTGAAGTTTATGTTTGAAAGTCAAGGATTTTAGTATATATAAAATGCTATTTGTTCGGAATCTATGGCATTTTAATATACATTACTTTTTTATATTTACGGGTATTTTCCAAAAAAGGTGATTTCCATGGCATCAAATCTAGTGTTGGGAATATTAAGTATTATTTTTGGTATAGCAGTATTAGCATTGCCTAAGCTGCTTCGATATGTGATTGGTGGTTATTTTATCCTTGTTGGGATTTTAATGCTGTTATAAAAAATGAAGAGAAAAACAGTAAAGAACAAGTAAAGAATAAAAAAATAAAATAAAAAAGATCAAAAGTTATTGCGTAAGATTAGTATCGGTGATTAGAATCGCTTTCTTTTTGCATAACAGTTTTTGCAGAACACATCTTTACCTGGTGTTGGCTTGAACGGAACTTGGCATTGTTGGCCACATTCAGAGCAGGTTGCGTCGTGCATTTCGCGGGGTCCAAAATCTCGTTGGAATCCACCACCACTGCCTCGGTTAAAATTTCCCATGTTTTCCTCCTATTGAAATCACTGTGGATTTCTTATAATAAGAGTAAAAGAAGGAGGTATTTAAAAAGGTATGCCTCTTTTTTTTACGAATAAGAGTACAAATTTATTTAAAGAATATTAGACATTATGTTAATATGCATATCAAACGCATCAAATTCAAAGACCTCGAACAAATTCCACCTATCAATCTAAACCAAAATTTCAAGAAGGATTTTCAGGGAAGCGCCCCAGCCCCTTTTATCGGCCGATTTGGCTATCCGCGTGTTAATGTCGGCTTGCTCAGTCCGCAGATTTCGGGAGATACATCCCACTACGATGCACCTAAACTCTGGAGCCAGCACAATATCCCTATCGGAAACATCGCCAGTTTGCGATATAGCTTAGTAAACTCCAAAACCCAATGGCAGGTGAAAGATACGCTCAAAAGATCGAAATTTCTGGATATTTGTCAAGAAGTTGGCATGGCCGCCAAACCCGTAGAATTAGAAGTCAATCTTAAAGACAGGCCAATGCTTAATCTAAAGCCGGAAAAAGAGATTATTCCCTTCGGGCCACAGAGCGAACTGTTGAAAGCAAGAATAACTGCTAACTCCAAGATAGATGCACGAGTAGAAAGAGCAGTGAATGACACCGATTTAAAAGCAGCTGACGCCATTGTATCATTATATAAAAAAGGATTTGAAGAAAACATGTTGACAAAATTAATTTCGGTTGGAAACATCGGACTGGGCAAAAATAGAAAATTAGTGCCGACGAGGTGGTCCATTACTGCTGTTGATGACACTATTGGCAAGAAATTGATGGAAGAGATCAAAGATCTTCAGATAGGAGACTATGCCGCCTATTTTGGCGGAGGATGGGGCAATTACTATTTACTCCTTTTCTTTCCTCAAGTGTGGAGCTACGAATTATTTGAGAGCTATTTGGGTTATAAAGCAAATCCTTGGTCGAAAGAAGGCAATTTCTATTCAACTGATTATGAAGGATATGCAGGACGCAAAACATACCCCGAAGAAACCGCAGGCGGATATTTTGCCTGCAAATTGCCCGTACTCGAAAAAATGAAAGAACTGAAGCGGCAGCATTCCTGTTTGGCATTACGTTTTATCAGTTCAGAATATAATGTGCCGCTGGGAGTGTGGGTATGCCGGGAAGCTGCCCGTAAATCTTTACAAAGAAAGCCCCTTTCTTTTACCTCCCAAGAATTAATGCTTCGGTATGCTCGAGAATTGATTAAGATGAAATTTGGGTTCGAATTAGATCTGCTGCTGAAAGAAAGTAGATTGCTGCAAGAGAAAAAAGAACAGAAAAGATTGGGAGAATTCAATTGATACTTACGAATCCAAAAATCATCAAAGCATTTGATATAATAAGGGAA
>CAYOKQ010000025.1:0-19812 GCA_964404595.1 uncultured Methanosarcinales archaeon
TAACGCCATATTCATGGAGAGAACCCAACTGGGGCAGCTTCAGTCGGAACTACTGGATTTATAAATGTTTCTAAAGGTTTGTTACTTTAAAGTAGTTCTTTGGAATTGGATCTTCAGCATTATTCTACCTTCAATCCTTTGGCCACCAAAATCTTCCTCACCGACATATCGATCCGCTCCTGCGATATTTCCCCCCTCTCTACCGCACCTTTGACCGTCTGGATCATGCTATAAATTTCATTGGGATCATCATTGAAATTCAAAATAATATCATTGCCTGCCGCAAACACCGCCACATACATCTCATCGAGGGTTGCATAATAATTTCGTAAACCAAGCATGTTAATTTCGTCGCTGATCACTAAACCAGTAAAATTCTTCTTCAATTCACCGATCACTTCGGACGAAGCTACCGCTGGAATTCCGTGTGAATCGATCGTGCCCGAAGTGATGATATGGCTCACCATGATAGCCGACACATTAGCCGCGAGTGATGTGTAAGGATAGATATCTGCAGAGTGGATTTCTGCCGCCACTAAAAATTTGTGCGGATCACGCACCACTAATGTTTTTCCAGGATAATGCTTGGCCGTTGCAAAGACTCCCTGCTGCTGCAATCCTCTAATGTACTGCTCGGCTAAAATGGTAACTTCCTGTTCATTGCCTGGAAACGATCGGCATTTCCAGATAACGTCGTCTAAATCAACCACCGGTGCAAAATTAAGAGTTATTCCCACCTCACGCAGATATTGGCCTTCGTGCATGCCCTTGCTATATGCTTGTTCGGGAGTAGAAACTGCCGAAGCATAGGTAAAATTCTCAAATGCAGCAAAAGGATTGAGGCAACCTTCCAAATCTACAGTTACAAAGAAAGGAATTTCCATACCCTGTTGATATTGCCCAATAATACTCCGAAAGAGGTTTTCTTCTTGCATTGCAAACAGGTGTATTCCCCCCAGTTGCAGATTTCTCCATGCCTGCACCTCATGCGCATAGCCTGGCACGATGATCATCTGGGCAATTTTCTGCTCTAAGGTTAAAGAATCAAGACCAATAGTACCATCAATGATGGTAATTGCCGGCGGCTTGGGAAGAAGGAATCCTTTGGCTTTGGCCAGATTTAAGCCTCCCAAAATAAAAAGGAGAATGAGAAGAACAATAAATATACGCTTTGGAGGCACTTTCTTCATCATTTCCTCCAAAAGACCTGCTTTTGACAATAACTGAGCGCTTTATTATTCAATAGATATTGTACCTGTGAACTGCTCCTGCAGCTAAAATCCGTGCTTCCTTCTTCAAATTGCTGTGGCTCATGCACGCATTCAAGCTGTGCTTGCGCTTCGAGACAGCAGCGGGGCAGATCGTCCCATTGCGCCTGTTCTTTACCAACTTGAATTATACACAAAGGCTCCGACGAATCAAACACAGAAATTGCCTGCCCTACGTTCGGAAGTGTAATTCCAATGAGCATGAGTACCAGGATGATGCAAAGCAATCCCATAGAAATGTTGATAATCCACCAGCTTCGATCAGTAACCATTGTGTAAAACAAATAAAAAAGATATATAAAACTACGCATTCGTGGTGCGATTGAATTGGACATTCTTAGCTTGCTCAAAATGTATGGCAAGCTGAAATTGTGCTCTGTGTAAACCCAAAGCATTTTTAAAATCAGCTTCTGCTACTCTAGCATTCTGCCAAGTGGCACTCCACAAAAGGGTTTTGACGAACTTGGCCCATTGTAAATTAGCGCTGTTGAAAATAACTGCTTCCATGACGCTTTCCGAAAAATCTGCATACTCCGCAACAGTGCCTGCCAGCAGGGCAAATTTGAGCTCAGTTCTCTGAAGGGAAGCATAATCAAGCTTGGCGTTGTTAAAGTTAGCATGAACCATAAGACTTCCATTGAGATTGGCGCGTCGAAGATCAGCGTGGCTAAAGTTTACGTGATCTGCATGCACTGATTTTACATTTGCTCCAACAAGCCTGCTTCTAAAGAAATTTGCTTCATCGATAAATGCTCCTTCCAAGGAAGCCTCGGTAAGATCTGCTTGAACTAAGTTTGCCCGTGAGAGAACAACTTTCTCCAGATTCACCTGTCGAAGGTTAGCACTTTCTAGATCTGCTCCCATAAGCACTAATCCCGAAAGATCCGCTCCTACTAAATTTACTCCTTTGAGAGACACACGCCTTATTTCTATTTTGTTAACTAAATCTCTTCTTACCCGTGTGTCCATTGAACTAAAAAAACCTTCCTTGCGCAATAATTGTAATAATGCGTTTCGATTCTCTAACTTAATATACGTCTGCGGGTTCAACCATGGCTCTTGGGAAGAGATGGCGACAGCAATTTTCAAAGTTTCAATAAGAATAGAAATATGTTCGCCGATTATTTTAAGATACTTCTCTTTTTCTTTCCGAATGATGGCAACCTGCGCCGGTTTCTTTCCCTCGTTCTTAGCAAGCTTTGCAACCGAAGTCAGAGCAGTTAAACATCGTTGGGAGGCAGCCCGCGCCTGTGTAATTTTAGTTCGCAGTACTTTTACGTCATCTAGTTCGGGTAAATGCTTAAGTCCTGACACTCCCGAACGCCACTCTAATTTTCTTCCTTGTACGTCAACCAGCTTAAGAAGGTGATCAACGTCGCTAAATTTTTGAGAATATATTTTTTGCCTAGCCTGAATCGCCCAGCCTTCCATCGCTTTGATCTGATCCAGAATTGATTGTTCATCTACCACAAGATTAGGGTGATTTCTAACCTATTTAAGCATTTCTATCCAAAGATATATAAATATTTAACCGAATTAGTCCCATTATGGAAGTTACCATCTATACCACACCCACCTGTTCTTGGTGCAAGAAATTAAAAGAATATTTGAAAAAGAAGAAAGTATCCTATCAGGAACATGATGTCATTGAAAGTGATTCTGCTCGGGAAATGATGATTGAAAAGACCGGCCAGATGGCGGTTCCGGTGATTGAGATTGCCGGTGAAGTGATAGTGGGATTTGACGAAGCTAGGTTGGAAGAGATTTTGAAGAAGAAGAAATGATAGAAATAAAAGCAGTTCTGGGAATTATCGCCATCATCATTGCTTTTATCGGATATGTTCCTTATTTTAGAGATATTTTTCGTGGGCAAACCAAGCCACACGCTTTTAGCTGGCTGGTGTGGGCTTCATTAACGGGGATTGCTTTTTTCGGACAGGTTTTTGATAAAGGTGGAGCGGGAGCATGGGTTACTGGATTTACTGCTGTCGTCAGTTTCATGATCTTTTTCTTAGCATTACAAAGAGGAGAGAAGAATATAACTTCATCTGATAAATGGAGTTTATTTGGTGCTGTTGTGGCGTTGGTGTTATGGTATCTTACTCATAATCCACTCGGATCAGTCATTTTAATCACAATAATCGATGCTCTTGGTTTTTATCCGACATTTCGAAAGTCTTATCACAAACCACACGAAGAAACAATGCTCACCTTTTTTCTAAGTGGATTAAAGTTTGTGATAGCGATAATTGCACTACAAAACTATTCTGTGATTACATATTTATATCCTGCCTCTCTGGTGATCATGAATTTTGCATTTACGATCATGCTGCTTATTCGCAGAAAACAAAAGAGTCTATAGAAATAACTGAATCATATCCTCAGTTTTTAACACAAATACGTTATTCTGCTGATCAAAATGAGCATCATCTTTTCTTCAGCTCATCAAAAGTATCCATTTTAATTCTACGGGAAATTTCATCAACATCTTTCTGGGTCAGCTTGCTCTTGCTAGTTATTTTATCCATAGTATCATTTAATGTTTATTGAATTAAATCAGCAGCAATTCTATCACCATAAAGAATCCCATGCACCGCACTCATTAACGGCAACTCCAACCCAAACTTCTCTTTCAACGCCGGCACTGCTTTAGCAGATGTAACTCCTTCTGCCACCATCTTCATCTCTGCCATGATTTCGGACAATTTCCTTCCTTTGCCCAATTCTCGTCCCACTCTAAAATTACGCGAATGCACGCTTAAACAGGTCACGATAATATCACCAATTCCTGCAAGCCCATGAAACGTTTCATCTTTCGCTCCCCACGCCATTCCCACCTGCCGGATTTCCGCATAGCCTTTGGTGATGATGAATGCCTTGGCGTTATCTCCCATTCCCAGTCCTGATGCAATTCCAACTGCTAAAGCGACGATATTTTTTAATGCTGCGGCCACTTGCACCCCAATAATATCATCTGACAATTCGACTTTCAATAGATCTGATTCAAATTCCTGTTGTAATTTTTCTTTTCCCTCTCCGCCGGCCAGGACAATGCCGCTGAGTAATCCTTTTCCCACTTCTTCCGCATGCGTGGGCCCATAGAGAAAAAATAAAGGGTTGGATATTTTTTCATGAGTGATCTCGCTCAAGAGCCGGGTGCCGCTGGCAAATCCTTTAGAACAGAGAATGAGTGGTTGGACTTTGAGATATGCGTTTGCTTTTTCAAGAGTGGATTCTACTTTATCCGAAGGCACCACCACCAGAACTAATTCCGCACCGCCGAGCGTGAAAGCCAAGTCAGATGAGATAGTGATATTATCTGATAACTGCACTCCTGGCAATAAAGGACATTCTCGTTTCTCTTGCATCTGCTGAGCTTGCTGCTCAAAGAATTCCCATAGTTTTATCTGGTGCTTTTTCTTTGCCAGATGGACTGCTAATGCCGTTCCCCAGCTTCCTCCGCCTAAAATAGCAATATGCATATCATTGCAGAAAAAGAATTGCTTTAAATGTATTGCGGAACTATCGTACCATCCTCAACTTTCCTTCTTCTTTCACTTCATAATCATAGCTAAAGCCCATCGAGAGTGTCGTGGTGTACGAATTCTGATCACGCAGCGCTTTCCGGCAGATGATGATGGCTTCTTGTTTCTCAGCTGTAAATGTGATCATTTTTTTATTCTCTTTCGTATTTTGAAATTCGCACGGCAATTCCTCGCCGCCAAGCAGCGTGCTGCCCATATAAACCGTATTAATTTCTCCCTGCCCTTCATTACGCACCTGCAGCCGCAATTCCACACTGCCTCCCGGCGACATAATTTCCTCTAGTTCATGCACCACAAGTGGCGCTCCCTGTCCAGAATATCCTTTGTGATCTTCCACTGTGCATCCGGAATCGTAAACTGCATACAAGTTAGGATTAATACAGATAGTATCCAGAAAATCCATCTTGGAATTATAACGCACTTTCACAAAAAAAGTGTTGACATATTCCTCAGCATTCTGAAATAATTCCCCGGCGGCGGCGTCAAATTCAAGAAATTGCTTTCCTCCTGATGGAGCTAAGGCACTCCGGCCTTCGATCAGGTCAAAGAACTGTTCCTGCTGATCCACCCTAAAAAAATGTTCATCGAGCCCGACAATGCGAACGGTGCCAGAAGTGGTATCATACGCCGCTTGGTTATCCAATTGTACGATAATTTTAAATGGAGTAGTCGGATAGATTTTCTCTGGCGGCGCATTATCGAGAAAGCTGACTTCAAGCTCGCTTACGCCTTGTTTAAAGTTATAATTCAAAGCTCTATCCCCTGCATCAGAGCCGCAGCCCAGGAGAAAAAGAAACACGAATGCAATTCCAAAGAAAAGTATTTTTTTCATGATAGTGGTGGTTTTATTTCGATATCGACATATTCACTAAGAGCGTAATCATAGACCAACGTTGCTTCAAAAGTGTGCGGGATCCATTCCACGGGATTTTTGAATTGGGCGGGATAATCTATAATTGAACAGGGAGGCAGGGGTATATTTCTAAATATTTTGTTGGTATCGGTAAACGGGCCCCCCGATATACAAATGGCATCATTGACTATAAATCCTTCCATTAAAATTGAATAACTCTTAATAAGAGATAGTTTGCCGGTCCCGGTATTCTCAATGTTTGAGGTTAATAAGATATTCTTATAGGGCTTATTTTCGATAATGATTTCTTTGGGGCCATGACCAATATTAAAATTAATATGGGCAAAATCGGCAGGAGCTAATGATTCGGAAACAGCAATTACTCTAACGATCTCTTCCTTGCGCAAGCGGTCCACTTCTTCAGGAGTTTTATTCCCTACAAAGGCCCTCTGTAAACGTGAGACAGTCACGATATCCTTGATGGTAGCATTGAACCACACTTTATATTGTCCATTTAACACTTCTCCTTCGTTTGGAAGACACAGATAGCTTGATTTAAACATTGCATCTGAAAACGAAACTGGCGGTGCTCCTTCGATTCTTCCGACAACATTCCCTCCCACGGAAGCGGTGCCTGACTTTCCCTCAAAATGGCAGGCCACGTCAACTGATAAAAGTAATTTCCGCGGATTTTCTATTTTCAATTCAAACGGAAAAGGAAAAAGCGGATTATAAGTAGTAGGAAAAGATTCTTTGATTGCCACTATATCTGCCTTCGTCGGTTCTTTAATAGTAGGATCAATCACCCCCTGCACCTGCAGCGCAGCATCTTTTTTCTTTTTTTGCTGTTCATTGAGACATTCCGTAAATTGGGGAGTGCCTACTTGGACGTTTTCTATCTTCTCACAAATATAGGTGAGCTCCGATAATTCCTGCCGCTTCTCAACACAGCCTGGCACGTTGGTCGGTTCAGAAAAGATACAGGCCAAATTGGACCAGGCAGGATTTTCTTTTTGCGGAATTTGCGCACGTAATCGCTGCTGTGCTGCTTCAAATTCCCCGGCTTCGGGAAGAAGGGATTTTTCATAACCAAGTCCGGGAATGGCCGGGGCGATGATAATAAATAGAATATACAAAATGCCCATAATTCGCAGGAAATTAAGCAATGCATTCACTGATGTACTCTTACTGGCACTTCCAGGAAAAGTAAATACGCCCAGCATCATCCACCAGGGCATGAATAAAATGAGATTCTGCAGCAAGGGCGTTATGGGTAATTTTAAATTTTCAACCAGGAAAGGAATGAGTCCAATATCCAGAAAGAAAAAAAGTACGGGAACAAAGCCAAGCAATTCAGGAGCAATACTTTCTCCTTTGCTCAGAAGCAGAGGAATGGCAAGAATAACTAATGCAATAGAAAGGAACGTAAGCAAAAAGCCAGGGTTATAATTTCCTTGAAAGAAAAAATACCACACCATGAATAATAGCATTGGAATGAGAATGGTTATTTTATCTTTTTGGGCAAAATGAGCAATGACTATACCAGACAAAAGAAATAGCAATAATGAGATACCAAAGGCAAATGAAGACAAACCTGCCGTGCTAATACGAAGTAAATATTCCGCTAATCCCAGAATGATGAGCGCCACACTGACCCAGGGAGCGGCAGACATATCGGTAGAATCAGAAGTTACATTTTTATTCAATAATTTTTTCAGAAAATTTTCCTGTGCTTGGGCCGCTTTGCGTTCTTCATCGGCTGCTCGCTGCTGTGCGCTCGCAGCACTTTGCTCTGCTTTGGCCGCTTGTGTTTCTGCTCTTCCTGCCATATCTTGTGAAGAAGCCGCTGCTGGTTTTCGTTGGAAGGTTGGAAAATACGTATCACTAGAGCCTGAGCTTCCGATATTTTTCTTGCTGGCCTTGGCAACACCTGACTTAAAGCCTTGTAGGCGATCTTTCCATCCCATCGATAAACCTCTTTTGACTAAGATAAAAGGAACTGCCTATAAAAACCTTGCGACCAGAAGGAAATCGCTGGCCATACCAAGTGATACTAAGTATTAGTTAAGTGATACTAAGTATTAGTAATATTTATAAAGGAATTATGCCCACTAACATCCATGTACTTTGATCCCCAGCCGAAAACGAAAAGGGCCGACCTATTTGGAGTAGAATTTACCCTCCAGCAATTAGTGCGGCATCTTCATGATTCCACCAGGATGATTGTAATTAAAGGCCTGCGCCGAACCGGAAAGACGTCGTTGTTAAACGTGGCTTTGGAAGAATCAAACTGTAATTATGTGAAGATCGATGTCCGGGATGGACCTTTCTATCATCGAGAAGAATTCTTTCGTTTTCTAATTGAAAGAATACGGGAAAAGATAGGTGAAACCTTTTTGGAAAAATTGATTAAAAGTATTTCTACTATAAAGCTAACGTACGATAAATTTTCCGCCTCGGTGATGCTATCCAAAGAAGAGAATTTTATGCTATTTTTTCGGGCTTTGAACCAACAATTGCAAAAGCAAAAAAAGCAGTTTATTTTGGCTTTAGATGAAGTACAATTACTCAAAGACATAAAATTCGACTATCTTTTGGCCAGCATTTTTGATAATTATGGACAAATAACTTTAGTTCTTACCGGCTCAGAAGTGGGATTATTAGACCAGTTTATCGGCAAAGAAGATTATGCTGCTCCTTTATATGGTCGCGCTCATGCCAAAGTAGAATTAAAAAGATTAAAAGAAGAAGAAGTTATGCAATTCTTGACTGTGGGTTTTAAGCAGATCAATAAGAAAATCTCTTTAGAGGAAATGAAAGAAGTTGTAGAAAATTTCGATGGAGTCATTGGCTGGTCTACTCAGTATGGATGGCTTCGCCTAAAGAATGCTTCTCATGAAACTGCCATAAAAGAAGTAAAAGAGCAGGGAATCAGGGTACTCAAAAATGAGCTACTCTTATTCTTAAAGAGCCGGAAAGCAAAAAACAAATATGTAATGGTTTTACAATCTATTTCCAAAGGCAATAATGGCTGGAGCGAAATTAAAGATTATCTCACCCAGAAGAGATTAAAATCAACTTCCCATCAGCTTACCTTGTACTTGCAGGAGCTACAAGATTATGGATTTATAGAAAAGACCGAGCAAGGATATTATCTACTCGATCCTTTGTTATTGAAAGCAGTAAAAGAATAATCTAAAAATGTCCGACATAGAATCAGAAAGTAAATTTATCTGGAAATTTATTTTTCATATCCTGATGACTCCTTTTACCTTGCTGCTCATTCTCTTCAAGAAGAAAGAGTGGAGAGACCTACTGCAGCCGCTTAAGGATTTGTTTATTTTTATATTTGAACCAAAGTTTACCATTTCCATCATTCTCTTAAATATAGTAGTATTCGTAGCCAGTTTGTTCTTCAGCGAAGCATTTTAACAATTGGGTCAACTGTCAGGCCGATTATACCACAAAAAGATTCCTCAACTATCGCCGGACTTCACAATAAAATTAATCAATGCCACCAGTGCAAAGGCGATCATAATCCAGCCAATAATCATCAAAATTGTTTTCAAATCTACTTTCATTTTTACCGTACCAAATCAACCCTCAGCTCCCGAATTTCCATCGTCTTTTGCGGTTTCACTTTCAAGGCATTATTTCCTTCCAAAGAATCAGCACTCAAATCAAGAACCAAGCTGCTCTCACGGGTATCAAAGGGAATAGAATCCCCATTAAAGATGAATTCACCGTACTTCCTGGCGACGTCTACAAAATCAACCTGTAGACGTACTTTTCGATCACCATCACGTACATCTTCATATTGGCTTTCAGAAAGTTTGAAAAAATAGGTGGGAAATTCCGGTTCAGAAAGTTCAGAGGTAAGAACGAGATGGGACAGTACATAGCTGCCTTCTTGCGTATGAAATTTAATGTCATTTTCTCCATCCTGAATGACATCAGGCGAGAATTCAAGTGGGACAAAAGCAAGGTCACAGTCGGGAACTCCGGAGTAAATTTCATCATCATTAATGGTGATAGTTAATTTTCCAACATCATTTAGATTACAATCGGGCTGCAAACGCAGTTTTATCCGTTCCACGTTGCGCTTTTCCGTCTCTGAAATGAGAAAGATATTCTTTGATTCTTGCGCTTGAACATTAGTGACCTCCCCCACAACTTTAATAGTGTTGAGAATGACCCCGTTGGTTCTCCAAAACGCTAAACCTGGCGAGGAAACCCGAACAGCAATTTCATTGTTGTCTTTGAGCGCATTTTGAGGCAAATGAACCGGAAGAACATTACCAAGAAGTGGCTCTGCATTATAGATTTGCTCCCCATTGAGCAATATAACTAATTTACCCTGCAGGGATTCTACATTAAAAACCAAGAATACGTCTTCAGTATGTTCGAGATCATCAATGGTAAATGTAAATAGATCTGGTTCTTCGCGAAATAATCCTCGTTTGGCGCTGGCAACATTTCTTTCGGCAAGAATTTCACTTTCAGTTCGGGTATAAATATTGATGACTGGCAGGGGATGTTCAATTTCTTCCAGCCCCAGATAATCAATTTTTCCAGGTGTTACCTCCAGAAGATTTTCTGCGACAGCCGCTTCTCCTATGGGGCTTCTGGTGGCATTAGAGATAGGTTCACCTAGTAATTGAGCACGTTCTTGGGGAGAGACCAAAATAACAAAAGAAACCAGCAAACCAAGAATAATTGCTACCAGTACTGCTGCACCTGCTGCTGCTTGACCTCTTTTCATCATAGCAGGGGTAAACAGTTTGTCATATATAAAATTGACTGTTTTGAATGATAAACTTGATGCGATAAGCCATGATTTAGCCAAAGCATATACTTTTTTAATCGATTTCTTCGAAGAATTGAGTTATCTTCAAAAACAACCTGCTCGCCAAACTCACGCCCAATAATCATGGAAAACTCTATAACGACATCCGGGAAGGGGGCGTGATACCAGAAGAGGTTATTAAACTCAAAGAAGATGTTGATGGATTTCTTGCAATTATACGGCCGCTCAAAGAATAGAACCGTAATGGCCTTAACGCTAATTAATATTTTTTACCATCAAGATTTTTTACCACAATGTTTATAAACTAAAAGCAACACGTATAAACCATAATGGACACATATAAACTTAAATGGACACGGTTACAATCTGAGATATTTCGATTGTTATGCATTAAAGCAGGGCAAATCCTTCCTTTCAGAGCAATTGCGAAAGCATTAAATGTATCTCCCACGGCCGTTTCTAATGCAGCGAAAGAATTAGAAAAAGAAGGAATGATAAAGATAACCAAATCGGAAACAATGAACTTCTGTGCCGTAAATTTTAACCGAGATAACTATAAAGCCGTCCATCTTAAACGCATTGAAAACCTCAAAATGATTTATGAATCCGGATTAGCGGATTTTTTATATAACGAGTTCCCCGGTTGCTCCATTGTCCTTTTTGGCAGTTATTCTTTAGGAGAAGATGTATGGTTTGGAGAAAAAGATGAGCGAAGCTCCGATATTGATATTGCTATTGTGGGAACAAAAGGCCAAAAAGAATGGTTAGAAAAATATGAAAAAATACTAGAGCGAACTATATCACTTAACTTTTACAAATCTTGGAAAGAGATACATAAACATTTAAAGGACAATATCCTCAACGGGATTATATTAAGTGGTGGAGTTCAATTATGAATTTGCCCCAGCCATTTGAAGAATATGTACGGCAAGGAATAATTATAAAATGTTCAGTTAACAAACCCAGAGCTGAATTTCTAAGAGCAGAAGCGCAGAAAAGCTTCAAAGGACTAAGTAAGAGAGTAGATTTAATGGGAATAGATGAAGACAATGCTAATTCTATTATCAAAGATTGTTATGATATCATAATGGAATTAATTCGGGCAAAATTACTCTTGGTTGGCTATTGCTCTGCCGGACAATTTGCACATGAGGCAGAAATATCATATATGAAAAAATGTGAATTTTCTGAGTATACCATCTCTTTTGTTAATGAGATTCGATATTTCAGGAATTCTATCACCTACTATGGAAAAATTCTTAGCGTAGACTATGCCAAACAAGTGTATACATTTACCAAAAAAATATATCCAAAAATAAACCCATGCACATCATCCACTCTGATTTCAAAAAAGGAATCGTGAAACTGCGAGTAACTGATCCCGAAGATCTGTGGTACTTGACCCATCTCGTTGATCCAGGAGATTTCATTACCGGCAAAACTACCCGTAAAATGAAACTGGGCGAAGGGGAAAATGCCAAAACTATCAAAAGGACCTTCACCGTCACCATCGAAGCAGAAACAATTCAACTTGATGATACCGGAACCTCGGTTCGTATTAATGGAAAAATAAAAGCAGGTCCAGAGGAAATTCCCCAGGGGGTGTATCAAGCAGTAGAATTACAAGAAGGCGAAGAATTCACACTCGAAAAAGTGCACTGGCTTTCATATCAGAAACAGAAGCTAGAGGAAGCTGCAGAGAAAAAGTATTCCTATTTGCTGTGCCTCTTTGACCGGGAGGAAGCATTATTTGCCCTAACTAAAAAGAAAGGATTTGATATTCTGCTGCAAGTACATGGCGAGGCCGCCAAAAAAAGGGCAGTGGTTGAAATTAAGAAAGATTTCTATGCCCAAATCATTAAAGTAATAGAAACGTATAACGCACGATATGAACCACAGATGATTATACTTGCTTCACCGGCATTTTATAAAGAAGATCTATTGAAAAAGATTACTGCGCCAGAAGTTAAGAAAAAGATAGTGCTTGTGACCTGCTCTGATATTAGCCAGCGATCTTTGGATGAAGTAATCAAAAGTGAGGAATTGGCCCAAACACTGCACTTTTCTCGGGCGCGCCAAGAGCAAGTTTTGGTGGAAGAAGTATTGCAAGAGATCAGTAAAAATAATTTGGCCGTCTATGGATGGAAAGAGGTACAGCAGGCCTGTGAAGCTGGCGCAGTAAGAATCTTAATCTTAACTGATGCTTTGATCCATCAGAAGAAGCTCTCTGGACATTACGAAGAATTAGATTTAATGATGAAACATAGTGACGCCTTGCAAGGCGGGATTAATATATTATCATCCGAACAAGAAGCAGGCAAAAGAATTGATGGCTTGGGCGGAATTGCCGCTTTATTACGATATAAGCTGAATTGGTGATCACGAACAAGTATATTGTGTAAAACCACAACCTTTTAATAGTAGTTTATTTTCTTGATATCCTAGTAACAAAAAGAGAGCATCACTGATAATATCAGAAAAAGAGGGGGGTTGAACATGATTGTAAAAGATGAACTATTAAGTAAATTAAGACGCTACTTCGATTTAAACCTATACGAAGTAAAATTATGGACTGCTTTATTAAGCCGGGGGGTATCCACTGCTGGAGAACTATCAGATATTGCCGATGTGCCGCGAAGCCGAAGTTATGATGTTCTGGAATCATTAGAAAAGAAAGGTTTTGTGATAATGAAACTAGGCAAACCAATCAAGTATATTGCAATTCCACCTACGGAAGTGGTTGACCGAGTTAAAAAGAATATGCAGGTTAATGCCCAGGAAAAAGTGCGCCGTTTGGATACAGTTCGTGGATCGCCTTTATTAGGGGAATTAGAAACCTTGCATACGCAAGGTATTGCCTTGATTGATCCGGCTGAAATGAGCGGTTGCTTGCGGGGAAGAAATAACCTATACAACCATCTTGACTTATTAATTAAAGATGCCAAAAAAAGCGTCAATATTATGACTACCGAGCAAGGATTCTTGCGTAAAGTGGAAGGGCTTAAAGCGAGCTTGGAGAAAGCGAAGAAGAAAGGGGTTCGCATCCGCATTGCAGCTCCGCTTACTAAAGACAATCGGGTGGCAGCTGACTCATTGAAAACAATTGCTGAAGTCAAGCATAACGATAAGACCAATTCCCGCTTTATGACAGTGGATGGGCATCATGTAGTCTTTATGACCATGAATGATAAGGAAGTGCATCCGAGTTACGACATTGGGGTGTGGGTCAAGACGCCTTACTTTGCCAATACCATGGATGGATTCTTTAACACGCTGTGGAATAATACGAAGTAAAGATTATTCTTTTTTTCTTTTCATTTTACAATTTACGCTAACCTTTATATACAAAACATTACTCTCGATACCCAATGGACCTTAAAGCACTCATCGCCAAACTTCATCCGCTCGAACGGGCCGTTTTACCAATTCTCAAGACTGAAAAAGAATTAGAAGGCATTATCAAAAAAAGCGGATTGCAGGATGTGGAAGTGATGCGCGCCTTGCAGTGGCTGGAAAATAAACAAATACTTACTATCCATTCCCGATCAAAGAAAGTAGTTCTTTTGGATGAAAATGGAGTAAAATATAAACGTGAAGGATTACCGGAGAAAAAATTTCTTGCAGTTCTGACTGATTCATTTATGCCGCTGAGCGAAATTGCCAAGAAAGCAAGATTGGATTCAGAAGAACTTAACGCTTGCATCGGCCTGCTCAAGCGAAAAAATGCTATTAATATTACAAAAGAGAAAGAATTGATGGTAAAGTTAGGCCCATTAGGATCGAAGATATCGAAAGAAGGCACTCTTGAAGAAAAATTCCTCGCCAAGCTATTCCCGATGGATGCTGAAACGATCATCGATGTCGATAAGCTAGCCTTAGACGAATTACAAAAGCGCAAAGGATTTGTGAAAATTGAAGAACAAAAAAAGGTGCAGATAGAACTGCTGGCGCTAGGAAAAGAATTAGTCACACAAAAAATCGATCAAGACGTAGTTAACCGCCTCACTCCCGGCATGCTCAAGACCGGAAGCTGGAAGCAAAAAAATTTTCGGGCATATGATGTGGAGATCAATGTGCCGAAAAAATATTCGGGCAAAAAGCATTTTGATAACGAAGCACTGGCATATATCAAACGCATATGGTTGGATATGGGTTTTGTGGAGATGACGGGCAATTATGTGCAATCGGCATTCTGGGACTTGGATGCTTTATTCGTGCCTCAAGATCATCCCGCCAGGGAAATGCAAGATACGTTTTATGTGGAAGGAAAAGCAAAATTGCCCAAGATCTGGGAGAAAATAAAAGAAGTCCATGAAAATGGTGGCGATACCGGAAGCACTGGCTGGGGCTACAAGTTCAGCAAAGAAGAGACGGAGCAATTGCTGCTACGCACGCACACGACTGTATTATCAGCGCAGACTCTCGCCACCTTGAAAAAAGAAAATTTGCCGGCAAAATTTTTTGCCGTGGGTAAAGTATTTCGCAACGAAGCTTTGGATTGGAAACATTTATTTGAATTTTATCAAGTGGATGGTATTGTGGTGGATCCCAACGCCAATTTAAAACATTTGAAAGGGTATTTGACACAATTTTATAAGAAAATGGGATATGATAAGGTACGAATGAGACCAGCTCATTTTCCATATTGCGAACCTTCAATGGAAATTGAAGTGTTCCATCCAGTGAGAAAAGAATGGGTGGAACTTGGAGGAGCTGGCATTTTTCGGCCGGAAGTGGTCAAACCTTTGCTCGGCTTTGATTGTCCCGTCCTCGCGTGGGGCCAGGGCATGGGTAGAATTATCATGGAATACTGGAAGTTAAATGACATTCGTGAGCTGTACAAGAATGATGTAAAGCAATTGAGAGAGATGAAGAGGTGGCTCAGATAACATGCCCACCATAACCCTCAATAAAGATGTACTCGAGAAATTGATCGGCAAGAAACTGCCACTCGAAGAGCTCAAAGACCGCATCAGCATGCTCGGAACCGATCTAGAAAAAATCGAAGGAAATGAAATCCATGTCGAAATATTTCCCAATCGACCCGATATGTTATCCGAAACAGGATTTGCTCGAGCTTTAAGTTCTTTTATTGGTGTTAAAACAGGTTTACGTGATTACAAGATAAAAAAGTCGGGATTGAAAGTTATAGTGGATCCTTCCGTCACCATGCGCCCCTACACTGCCTGTGCTATCGTTAAGAATCTGATCTTCAATGATGAAAAAATAAGAGAAATCATGCAGGCACAGGAAAAATTAGCCATGACTCATGGACGCAACAGGAAAAAATCCGCGTACGGCGTCTATCCTCTTTCAGAGATTTCTTTCCCAATTCATTATATTGCCAAAGACGCAAGTAAAGTACGTTTCCGGCCGCTGGGACTTGATAGAGAGATCACTGCATCCCAAGTTGAAGAGCTTCATCCCAAAGGAAAAGAATACCACGATATTGCCAAAGGCTGGACTAAATATCCTTTTTTTATTGATGATGCAGGAAAAATAATGTCCATGCTGCCATATATTAATTCTCATATCATGGGCAAAGTAGATGAAAATACTAAGGACATATTTATTGAATGTACGGGCACTGATCTCAAGAATGTGGAAACGGCGCTCCATATTTTCGTAACGATGTTTGCCGATATGGGGGGAGAGATTTACAGTATTGATGTTGCCTATCCTGACAAAACTATCACCACGCCAGATTTAACTCCAAAAAGAATGAAATTAGATTTGAAATATATCAATCAACGCGTAGGGTTAGAACTAAGCGAGAAAGATGCCGTGAAATTGCTTGCCAAAATGGGATACGGATATGAAAAAAGCAGCGTGCTCATTCCAGCGTACCGGGGAGATATCCTGCATCAAGTTGATTTGATGGAAGATATTGCCATTGCCCATGGATATGAAAATTTTGAGGCTATTATTCCTAATGTGGCCACCATCGGCGAAGAAGATCCACAAGAAAAATTCATCGAAAAAGTGCGCGAGGCACTCATTGGTTTTCAGATGATTGAAGTCAAGAATTATCATATCATGACGCTGGCCGAACTCACACAAAAAATGAAATCAGTCGCCAAAACTGTTGCCCTTAAAAATTCGGTTGGAGAGTATAACCAGCTACGCAATTCACTGCTTCCCAGCTTACTCAAAAACTTATTTGAAAATCAGCATCATGAATATCCGCAAAATATCTTTGAATGCGGACGGATATTCGTGCATGACAAAAGTACTGAGACAGGAATTTTAGAACAGGATCATGTGGCGATCGCCTTGTGCCATGAAAAAACTGATTTTACAGAAATTAGGCAGGTAGTAGATGCAATGCTGGCATCACTGGGAGTGGAAGCTGCAGTGAAAGAAAGTCAAAATCTTAGTTTTATCGAAGGGAGAGTAGGGGAGATTGTAGTCAAAAATACGATTATTGGCATTATCGGCGAAATTCATCCAGCGGTGCTCGAGCAATGGGACATTACTGTACCGGTGGTAGCAGCTCAGATAAATGTGGAGAAATTGTTTGAGTTGGTGAAAGAGAACTAAATTCTTGTAACAGCAACACCCTGCTCTTTGTAGAAATCAAGCATGGAATGTTCGCCCACCACATGAGCAGCACCAACCGTCAGTAAGCTAGGTTTAGAAAGCATAGGGAAAGAATTTTGTGCCATAGCTTGATTTCTCTGGGTATGGATTTTTTTATCAAAACTGGGGGATTTGGCAGTAAACTCCCACACCTTTGTTTCATCCCCTGAAAAATAAGCACCAACAAAGTTACGATAAAAATCCAATGATGCCCCTGGTGTAGTGCGTTCTATGGTTATAAGCCATTGAAGATAGGAGGGGGTTTTTTCAAACATTTTTAAAAGATATTCTTCCTGTGTTTCCCGCGTTTCCAGTGAGAGAGCAGGTATTCCTTGTTCTGATGCTATATCTAAAAAAACACTATCAATACCTTTTTGATCAAAATGCGCCCCTGCCTTTCTGAACAATCTCATAGACGCCCATAAAGGATTTCTTCTTCCTACTACTTGAAGGCTCTCCCCCATTATAGTTTCAGCAAGAAAAGTTTGATCGAGAGGGGAGATTGAAGAAAAGTAAGCATCTAAAGTATGACTCATAATTTTTTGAAGGTTGGGAGGCTTATCTCTAAAATTATATTCAACGAGCAGCGCATTTTTATCTTTCAGTAATTGCCGGCATTGATCTTGATAATCGTGAATAGAAACATGTATCGCACCAACTGCATGCGACACAACGCCATCTAACGATAATTCCCATACAAAAGGTAATTGTGGTGGATTAGCCATTGGTTGATTCCTAACACCATCAACCCACAGAATTTATTCTTTCTTTTTTTTACCTTTTTTGACTTCCTTTTCCTTGACGGTAGGTTCCGCTTTGACCCTTGCCGCCCTTTGTTTTGGCTTAGTCTCCCACACCGGCAACCCCAGCTTCTTGAATTCTCGGCTGACGTCTTCGTGAGAAGTCCCTTTGCCTAATTCCACCAATTCCGGGAGCGGCTCTAAATGCTTCAGATTGACTTTCCGTCTCCGGGTATCACCATCAACGACTACAAAGGTATTGTCAAGTTGTTCAACCACGACGCATGTTCTGCCCGCATCTCTGCCGGCGATCTTCATGCATAATCGTCCTACGTCAAATATGCTCATGCGGCACCTCGGGCTTTGCTTTGTAATAATGATCGAGTACAGGCAGAGCAAAACATTCCACCATAAGGGCGTGTTGGTCTCTTGGCAGTTTTAGACATATTGCGCATCACCGCCGGTCGTTCACGAGGAACGCCTGAGAGCGGCTTCTTGCATTGCCCACAAAGTGCTTTTTGTGGTTTGCTTTCACGATAGTGAATAACTGTTCTTCCGCCGGGAGTTTTCACAAATACTCGGCGAAAATGTCCTGATCTATATTGTCCTCGTGGCATTGTTGGTAACCTCGGTTATTATTTATTCTTTTTTCAAGATACGAGAAGCATATCAGAACGACTTTTCTGATCTTAAGTTGCCTCAAAGATCTAATCCCAAAGGGATGATTTTATGATAGGATTGAGGGTGATTTATAAAGATTACGTGATTATTTTTCGTTTCTAATTTTAGTTCCAGAACCTTTTTATAATCTTTAAGAATAAATATTTTATTTAATTATCGGAGGTATTGCCATGACTCAAACATTAGATGCCGTAGTTGGGAAAATCGACTGTCCAAGAGTGGTCGTCACTGGAACCACTTATAAAGGTGATGAGCGTATTTATACCAAACTGCCCTGTATTCAGCTGGCAAAAAATTTTAAAGTGGATGATCTCGTTAATCCTTTGCCCCCTTTACAATTTTTAGATGGAACGGCATCCCCTATCATGCTTCGCTATCAGCTTCCTATCAGCGAGGAACTGCTATGGCAAACTAAGTGCAATGAGATTTTTACTTATGGACTATTTTCTAAAAAGAGTTCCGAAATAGGGTCCGAGAAAGAAATTATAACAGAGACAGGAATAATATTATACGCGTTTGCCGGAAAGTCAGATCCATTCTTACCTCCAGTTAATACTCGGTTTCGTGAGGTTCGATCTTGTGAAATTGGCTTCACTTTGAAAGAGAATAGAGTTTCTCCCCTGCCAACACATTGTTATCTCCTTTTGGAAAGAGAATTGTATGAACAAGTAGCCAAATTTTGCCTGGAGCAGCCATTACAGATCAATCCACTATTTCAGAAAGTTACAGGATTATTATTACATCCAAATTATAATGGAAAAATCATAGGGATGCATTGGAATCAACTTCACCAGAAAGAAGTGGAAGAAGATTTCATAGTTTCATTTGATCCCATTCAAGCAAGAAATCGACACAGAAGAGAACTTATTGAAAGATTAAACTGTGTTAATACTTGACTGAAACTGAATGGAAAATAAACTAATTTTAGGCTGAGGCTATCCCACCGCTCCCTTTGGTCGCTCCGCAGCAAGCTGCGGGGTATTTACGCCTCAGCAAATTCATACAAAGATAATTGTTCTGGATCTCCACCTTGATTTTTAACATACTTCTTGACTTCTTCCAACCCTCTTCCATCACCAACGGTATCAATATGCCCTCCATCTGACCAGAATTCACCGCCCCATAACTCTTCTTTTACATCAGGAAATTGTTTGAATATTTGGATAGCCAGGATACTTTTACAAATTTGCATAATTCGAGAGGGAGCATAACGTGGAGCTCCTTCTACAACCAGATGTAAATGATCTCCATCACTCCCTAAAGCTTCAAAGCGAAGAAAATATCTTTGTTCTATGCCTTTGCAAATTGTTTTTATGAAGTCAAATATTTCTGAAGTAAT
>CAYOKQ010000026.1:0-17002 GCA_964404595.1 uncultured Methanosarcinales archaeon
ATCCTTTTAGGAAAGGAGTTTGAACCCACATGATTCGGGTGAATTAATTGCTTTTTGGGTGTAGCTGCTTGATTATGTGAACCTGCTTTTTTCTTTTTTTGATTGTCCTCAAAATCTTAGATGTTACTGCAAGACTAAGTTGAAAATATTGCTGCTATTTGAGCAATGAGTTTTTGTTGTTCTGGCCGCAAGCTTGCTTGATGTTCTCGTGCTATCTTGAGTACTCTGTTCCTGATAAAGATGGACGAAACTTTTTTGCCTAGTTCTTGTAGCTTGCTTGCAATGGCTCTGGTGTTTGTAAGAATGTCTCTGGGATGCAGAAAGTCTTCACGAATATGCTTCTGGAAAAAATATTGGTTAGTAATACCATACTCTACCGCAGCCAGAAAATAACCTAATGCGATACCCAGTACGTCTGCAATTTCTTTTTCTGTTTGCTCTCTGGGGTCTATTTTTTGTACTGTTATTAGAGCATCCCGTATCTTTTCGGCTGTAGCACTAGAAAGCTCGGTAAAAAACTCTCTTGGAAGGAGGGTAGAGTGAAACCGCCGCAATTCTCGTTTGCTCTGTTTATAGCTTCTCACGAATCTATAGATAAAAATTTCCAGAAGTTTTCTTTGAGTTTTTTTGTCCTTTTCTTTCAACATTATTAAAAATTGGTCCGCCGCGGCTTCTAAATCTTTGGATTCTTCTGACATAATAAATGAGAATTTTTGCAGCTTTATAATTATTTCTGCTCCTGCTCGGAAGCTTTTGTTTTCCGCGCTTTTGCTGGCTTAGCTACTTCTTTTAGTGCTTCTACAGCTTGCTCATTCTGAGTTTCTTCTTTTATTTCTTCCTTCTTTACTTCTTTTTTCTTTTCTTCCTTCACACCAAACAATTGAGCATGCACTATGCCCTCTTTGTTTTTAGTAGCGGTAACTTTAATATGGTGGGGAGGATTTTTAATACCGTGCTTCCATAATTCATTGTTTAAAGAAGTGCTTAAGAGAACCTTTTCTGATTTCATATGTTTACCCAGAAATTGCCGTAGCCCTACCACTGCTTTTTCCGTTCTCTTCCAGCGTGGAGCTTTCTGGTATTCTTTACGCAAAGGGACATTGTAGGTGCGCTCGAGTACAGGAGTTTGATCTTTTTTGTCAGCCATGGTCTATGCTTTTGTTTTGGTTCGTCGCCAGGTTCGTTTGATATATGTGTGGCGTGCGGGATGTTTTCGCTTGCCTTTGCCGTAAATCTTAAAGACAGTCCAAAATGGTGCCCACTTGGTCTGCCGGCCTAGCTTAATCAGGCGTTTCTTTCGAGAGGGATGTTTGAAGGTGGCCATGTTAATGTATAAAATACAAAGGATTATGATGATAAGTTGTTGTTGGTGGCGGAGGTGGTAGGGGAGGAAGAGATGGTGATATTCTTATTCTCCTTTCAACTATTTTGTCTTTGTAGAGGTTTTCTGCATGGTTATTCAATAGATAGCCTCCTGAAATTCCTATAGTTACTGTTACTGCCCATTCGAGCTTGCTTCGAAAAGTCATCTATTCCACCTTCTCCGCTTTTTCCATCTGCGTGGCAATCTTATCCAAAAAAGAGGTTCCTTTGGGAGTAAGTACTCTTCCTTTATGAACGCCTTTTTGAGTTTGTTTTATTAATCCTGATTTTTCAAGTTGTTGTAATACTTTCCTAATGATAGAACCTGAGCCTTTATAGGATGCTTCCGGTTTATACCCTCGATTTTTTCGTCCGCCGTACTTAGTGCGTAATTTTTGCGTTCCGACCGGGCCTAAGCGAGCAATACTGCGCAATACTGAAGCTGATCGAACGTACCACCAATCGTCTTGTGAAGGTAAGCGTTCTTTAAAATGGCCTGTTTTGACAAATTTGCTCCAGATGGGGGGCTTGACGGCATTTTCTTTTTTGAGTTCCTGTGCTGCGGCGCTAATTAACGATTGAGCATCAACTTCGAGTATTCTAGTCATAGTACGCTTGAGAAAGGGGGGGCTTTATAAAGATTTCGGGTGTGCTTTTTTTTTTGACTTGGGTTACTGAAAAAAGAAAATTATATATAGTTTAATCTAATTCTGCCCTAAAATGGTGAATTTGAGATTTTGGCAGTGGAGACCACAAGCTTATAAAAAACGTCAAGATTTCAAGAACCATATTACCACCAACGCGGCTGCTGTAGCATTGCAACCAGATGAGTTACGCTTGTTGCTCGCAATGGTAGACGTTTATAATCTACACCATAAAAGAGATTTAATGTTACAACTGGACTATTTTGCACACTATGAGCCACGTCTGGATGTACTCACCCAGCATCTAAGGATGAGTGTGCCAAATTTTAAAGAATTCAGACAGATGATTGGCCGGATAAAAAGGAATTTACCAAACTTCTAACTATCTTTCACAACGCTATCTTTCACAACGCAGAAAGCTTTAAATACGCCGAAGTTTTTCTCTGCTCTATCATTATCGAGGTGTGGATATCATGAAAAAAAGTATTTTTGCTACAATTATCGGCTTCTTTACATTGCTATTATCTCAATTTGTCACCGCTGCTCTTCCCACAGGTGCAGGAGGATGGTTTACATACATCCTTACCTTTCAGTGGCTCGCAGATTTGGGCTTAAGTACCACTGCCGTAGATCCTATTGAAGGGTTTGTTCGCTTTTTACTCTTCGTTACATTCTTCTTAGTTCTCTTTAAAGCAGCGCAGCTTCTAAAATTAGGCACCGGAACCGCCGTTGGAATTGCACTAGTATTTTCACTCATAGGCATGATCTTTGTACCTGGAAGTATTATTATCGCAGCGGCAGCCAGCTATGGGACCATTTTTTCCTTAGTAATATTGGGTCTACCAGTTTTACTGTGCGTGGTTATGTATCTCTTTTTGCGAGACCACCCCTGGATAAGGGTTTTAGTTGTGGGACTATTATGGTTAATCCTTTCACAAATGTGGAGGCATATGCTTTTACTGCGATCTGGTGCCACCCCGGGTTTTCAATCGGTCTTTACTACGGTGGCTAATTGGATTGTTTGGGTGCAAGTAATTGTGGTTATATTCTTCATTTATTGTGTATTCCACGCGTTTACCTCTCTCTCTAGCGGCAATTCAAGTAGCGATTTAGACGTTAAAGGTGTTGCTCAACATTGGTTCAACAAAATACAGTCTCGTTCCCGGCGTATGAAAACTTTCAAGATGAATCAATATATTGAAGATCAAAAAGAATTAGAGGATATTGAAAAAGCAGATTCGGCCAGAAGCAAAGCGTTAGAATTGGTTCAGGCAATCAGTACGAGCAAACAAATTAGGGATATCGGAGAACGAAATCGGGTAGAAACTGCTGTAGGCGTAATCAAAAAGGAACTCGAAACTGCCAAGCGAGAATTTAGCCGGGTAAAAAGCAGAACTTTTCGAACACAGCGAGCTATCAGCGGAGCATTAACACAACTTAAATCAGTTAAAGATCAAATGAAGGAGAAAGAGAAGGACATTGAAACCTTGGAAGTGCTAGAGAAAACGATCCTGGAGAAACATAAGGAAGCTGAAACTGCGATCGATCAGGCTATTGCACAATATGGAAATGCTGCTGCTGCTGCACGGGTTATTCGAAATATCCCTGATGCGCAGCTGCCACCAACTGCTGCTGCTCCCTATCGTATTTCAGCGTCAAAGACGGTCGCTGCTGCGGTAACAACTCTCACTAATACGCTCAGTGCAATGAAAACGCATTTGGACACTGCTGAGAATGCACAGAAAGAGGCTATTCAAGCAATGCAGGGTGCTACTTTAGAAGCGCGTGAGCTCTTGAAGTGGAAAGATTAAATCATCTCCTTTTTTTTCTTTTATTTTCTTAAGAAATATTTTGGAAAACTTTATAAGTCTCTGATTTATTCTCTGTACTATGCACAAAAAGTGGTGGGTATTACTGTCGTTATTTTCAATTCCATTCGTAGCAGCAGATTCAGGAATATTGAGCAATATCTGGAGAAAAATATTATCCATAGGCAATCTTTCATTCCTGGGTCTTTCCGACGGATCTATAGTTGCCTCATTCGTGAGGATACTCATTTGGGTGCTCTTATTCACTGTATTTTTTGCAGTGATTACGGCACTAGGTGGACCGCAAAGTACGGCTCCTATGAGGTATTTTAATCGAGGACAAGCAGGTATTATTGCTGCTGTCATTGCTACCATCGGGGCAATATTTCTGCCAGCGCAAGTATTACTCGCAACAGGAGTTGGATGGGCAACACTCATTGCGCTTATTTTAGTGGGCGGCCCGGTTGTGGGTTTAGCGTATCTTAATTTCATCTATCCGGCGCAGGAAACCAGAACGTCGGTGCTGGTAAAAATCGTGTTATGTTTACTTCTCTTTTGGATTTTAACTGCCATGAAATACCACGTGACGAGGATGATGTAAAGTGGTCATTCAATTAAGCAATATAGTGTCAGCGACGGTGGCCAGTTTTATCGATTATGCGCTTATTGCGGTTACGATAATGACTATTTATTATGTGTTCAAACTATTTACTGTAGATTCTCTTAGCAAGGAGGAAAAAGAGGCAGAATTGCAGCAGCAGCGCGAAGCGTGGGGCGGCGCATTTAAGAAGATAAAAGGGAAGTATGATGAAAAAGTAACCAATCAAGAAAAGAAGCGCTATCAAGCAGCACTTCATAACCAAAGTCGGCCCATTATTAACAATTTGAAGCATGCGACAGAAGCCGCCGATAAAGTAATTGCCGCTTTAGATCGTAAAGATTCAGCTGCAGCCATAAGGGAAATAAAAGAGTTTGATTCAGAATTGCGCCGCGCTTTTGGAAGTTGCCGGTTATTACGGTCCAAAGCCAAAGAAGATGATCTTACCAAGGTGAAAAAAATAATTACTGAAATCGACGCGATTCGCAGCAATTTGGCTCAGAATGTATTAGGGAAGATTCCACATAAGGTAGATTCAAAGTGGAATGGGACCATAACCCCTATAAGAGCTGCGGTTATTTCCTTGCGTGGCAGTACTGGCGCTATTTTTAATAAAGTAGAAGAGTTATCAGAGTAAGTTTACATAAATTAATGTTCTTTTCGAGTTTACAGAATCTTCACTTTCTTGCCGAGCGCCTGTCCTGGCAAGCCTTTTTCTTCAAAGAAAGCTCGTACACTGCCGGTTCGACCATGCAAGGCAGTTATCTTGCCACTGAGAACCTTTCCACTTGAAGAGGTCCAGGTAGCGGTTTTTCCCACCGCTTTTTGAGCTTTTTCAGCAGTATCGGCTACTTTAATGATAGCGGAATAAGGGTGAGTATGATGCCGTCCTTGGCGAAAATGTGCGAATGTTCCTTCCATAGTTTATCTTTAAGATGAGGGGTTATTTATAAAGATTTAGGTGTGGTTTTTGGTATACGAAGCTACAATGAACATCACTCTTGAAGCTTTACCCCTATTTCTGGAAGAAAGCGGGCTAAGTGCTTTTCTGCAGGCTCTTTCTTAGTATATTCCAAGACAATTAATCCGCCAAGGTCAAGGTATAATACCCCTTCGTTAGACTCGCGCTCGTAATAATGATCAGAGGTTGAGTACTTGGCATTTAGTTTGAGGAAAAAACCATCGATGCGATATCGCTGCGGCACTTCCTTCCGGATAAATTCCTTAATGTCGCGTACTTGGGCAGGATCATTGACTGACTCAACATATAGCTTCCGATACCGCCAGTTCTCTCTTCCTAAAAAACCCTCCAAGTCTAACAGCGGCTGCTGTGCGAATGTATATAGAGAAATGTCAGGAAGAAGAGGGAACATCATCTCCACCTGCGGGCGAAAGTGATGAATGTCACTAAATTTGCATTGAACAAATGGAAATATTTTTTCTTTACGAGCAATAGCTTCATACCTTTGTACTGCCTCGCTGATGTTCTCTTTCTCGGGGCTTTCTGGCAAGGGTAACACTTGGCTGATTCGTGCACGAACAATATCACCCCATGCTTCAAAAAATTCTGCCGGCACTGCGGGAGAAAGTGAAAGGTTTATCTCCAGTGGACTATCCACGAGAAATTCAAAGATTTTTGTAAGCTGCTCCTGTGTTTCATAGCGATATTTCCATTGTGGCATGATATGGTTTTGACCGTATCCTTTTTTAAACTTGTGGAACTGACTCTCTTTTCTCCTCTTTGGGTGTGTTTTTTTCGGAAATTATTCAACAATTATAGTACTTAATTCTTCTATTTTTTTAAAATTTTTATCTTTGGTTATCAATATTTTATTTTCTTGTATACAAAGAGTTGCGATGAGAAGATCAGCTAGTGCAATAGGTACACCTTCACTATCATATTTGTGCTTTAACATTGCTAATATATCTGCTGTTCGAGCATTAGTATGAAGTACCGAAAAAAGGGAAAGAAATAACTTTACTTTTTCCTGATTCTTAGGACTTTTTTCTTTATTTCCCAACAACATTTCAAATTCCGTGATAAAAGTTATTTGAGCTGGTAAAGGGTAATCTTTGGCCAATTGTTGTAATTTTTTGATTGTGGGTTGGTAATTTCTTTCCAGATCGATTATGATGGAGGTATCAAAAATTAAAGTCATATTCTAAATCCGCCCTCTGCTCTCATTCTTTTGGTTACTATTTCAAATTCTTCCGCTTCTTTATCACTTAATATTTTTTCATGGTTTAAAATTGTGTTCCACCAAGAAGCGTTGCGTTGTTCATAGTTTCGTACTAAACTTTTGAACAATGTACCTAACTTTACGTTATGCTTTCTGGCTATATGTTTGAATTCCATCCACGTTTTGTCATCCACATCTTTAATCGTTTTAATTTCAGCCATATAAGTAATACAGTATTACTTTTATTTAAAGTTTTCGGCATATCTCGAGGGAAAGTTTTATAAATGCTACTATCAAATAGTATAAATCATGTCCCTTTCCGATTTGGTTCGTGGTTTTAATTTTGGAGAATTATGTCAAGCAACAGCGCTGGGTATGTTGCTAAGCTGTTCTGGTAACGGGGTTATATCACTCAACTCCTCTCAATCTATAGCTACAGAACCTGAAAAAGACACTTTTCCCCCTTACATAGAGCTAGGTATAGTTGGGAATGGTCCATTTGGAACTGAACCTACATTAGATATTAATGTTGATGATAAGTCTCCTATCTTAAAGTCAGAGATACAAATTGCTCCCGGTTTAGTAAGGAGTCAGATGAAAGAAAAAAGCGCTGTTCCAGAAAGGTATTCTTCAGATTTAAATCGAATCGAATTATATGAAAATGGAAAATTAGTTGATACTATTCATCCCTCTTATTCTAGCTCTTTAATGTATGTTGGTATTGATGTTAAGCATCGAAATGGAAATTTTGAATACAAAGTAATAGCCTATGATAATGCTGGCAACAAAAGTGAATCAGCATCTTTGGCTATACTCATTCGTGATGGCCTTTATTTTTCCAGAGATGCTTTAACTCGAGATAAAATTGGACCCAAAATCAAAGAATTAAATTTGATTGGTGCTAATGTTTTAGCATGGATAGAGGATGATGGTTCTTGTGTGCGGGAAGTACGGGTATATGAGCAGGATTCACATACATTGATTCATAAAGCACAAAGTGGTTCTGCAGTCCCTTATTTTGACTTTCAATGGAAAGGTATGCAAATTGGGCACAGTTATCAACTAGAAGCACAGGATCATGCCGGAAATATTACTCGTTCTGCTATTATAACAATGGCAAGAGAGTGATGCTTTTCTATTGAAGATACTTTGTCTAATATACTACCTAAATTCTTAAAAAGAGGATTAATACTTTCTTTGTAATGCTCAAAGGCCAAATCCTGCACGGAGATTTTAGTAAAATTCTCATGCGCGTCAAAGCAGGAGTCGAGGTGGAACTAGGAGAGATGGTAGTTATTGATCAAGCAGACGAAAAGTTCATTTTACAAGTATATGATCTGCTCTATGGCAGCCAAATCAGCCAGCAGAATTTAGAAATGGTGTCAGGGTTAAATTTAGAAGAAGGCAATTTTGAGATCATGGATGAATCGCTGCGCAATTACCAGCTGGCAGCATTGAAACCGGTATTGACGGCAGGAAGTGTAAGCAAAACCTGCAAAAAATTACCTTCATTCTTTGCCAAAGTGCGGGAGATTGAGAAAGAAGATTTAGCGTTCATCACCACTCCGGTGCATCCTTTCTTTCTGGGCAAATTGCGCAGCGGCAGCAAGCAGATGGATTTTGATATTTTTTTACCCGGGAAAGAAGTATTTAGCCATCATGTGTTAATTCCTGCGTCGACAGGAAAAGGAAAAAGTAATTTGATGAGCTGTATCTTGTGGGATGCCGCTAGCAAAGATTACGTGGGGATGCTTGTCCTTGATCCGCATGATGAATATTATGGCCGAACCGGATTAGGATTAAAAGATCACCCGGATAAACAGAAAGTGGCCTATTATACCCCCAGCAATCCGCCGCCGGGAGCCAGGACTTTAAAAATAAATCTTCGGAGGATTAAACCGGATCATTTTTATGGAGCTGTTCCACTCACCCCGCCACAGCGCGATTGCTTCCATGCCTATCATAAAATGTTTGGAGAAGAATGGATTAAAGCAGTAGTGGAGGAGCGGCGCATTGAAGGGGTGCGATTCCATGAAGATACCATGGCCGTGGTCAAGCGAAAATTAATTTCTCTTCTAGGCTTGGAATTACATCAGGGACAATTATCCTGCCAAGGTATTTTTGATGCGACTGCGGGTGAGAATACAATCTCCGACATCTGCCGGGAACTGGAGCAGGCCAAAACAGTCATTATCGACACCAGTCTATTTTCGGGAGCATTGGAGATTTTAGTCGGCAGTATGATCACCACCGAAATATTTGATCGTTACAAATATTATAAGAAAGAAGGAATGCTGGCCGACAAGCCCGTTATTTCTATTGTGCTGGAGGAAGCGCCACGCGTATTGGGGAAAAATGTGATTGAGCAGGGCAGTAATATTTTCGAGAGTATTGCCAGAGAAGGGCGAAAATTTAACGTAGGCTTGGTGGCTATTACGCAGCTGCCATCGGAAATTCCTAAAAATATTCTAGCGAATATGAATACCAAGATCATTTTGGGCATTGAAATGAATTCGGAGAGGCAGGCGGTGATTGAAAGTTCGCCGCAGGATTTGAGCCAGGATAATCGAAATATTGCTTCTTTGGATAAAGGGGAAGCGGTCGTGACATCGACTTTTACACGGTTTGCAGTGCCAATCAAGATTCCTTTATTTCAGGAATATGTGAAAGAAGGGAAGAAAGAAAGTATGGTGAAGAGAGATTATGCGGGGTTTAGTTGAAAGCATAGGTATTTAAAGAAGCATTTTCTAAGTCATATTATGAAACATTCCCTTCACATCACCCTCATTATCTTAGGAATATTTCTGGTGGCCCAATTTATCGGGTTGGCAGTTTTATACAATTACATTGATTCCGCAAAATCTCAAGAGACGGGGAAAACAGAGTTTAAAGACTTACCCATCGGTGAGCGCCCCCTTGTTGAGGAAAATACGTCTTTTATTCCGGTCATCATCGCCATTATCATCGGGACAATGATCCTGCTGATATTGATGAAATATAAGTTATCTTTCCTGTGGAAATTGTGGTTTTTAATGGCAGTGGTTATTTCATTATCCACTGCGTGGGCAGCCTTTGTTCCGGTCATGGTTGCGTTTGTCGCCGCACTTATTTTTGCCTTCTGGAAAATATTCAAACCCAATGTCTGGGTGCACAATTTTACCGAATTGTTTATCTACGGCGGACTGGCAGCTATCTTTGCGCCGTTGTTTAACCTCTGGTCTATTTCTATCTTGCTGGTGTTGATCGCTCTGTATGATGCGTATGCGGTGTGGAAGTCCAAGCATATGGTGACCCTTGCCAAATCGCAAACCGAATCGAAAGTGTTTGCGGGGTTGCTCATTCCATATACATTAGGAAAAGCCCACAAGCTAGCCAAAGTGGCAAAGGCAACTACAACCCCTGCTCTTGTTCCAAAGACATCCGTACGCACTGCTATTTTAGGTGGAGGAGATATCGGCTTTCCTTTGATATTTGCTGGCGTGATTCTTAAAGAATGGGGCTTGTGGCAGAGTCTAGTGATTCCTTTTTTTGCTCTGGCGGGACTTGCGCTATTGTTATATTATGCTAAAGAAAAGAAGTTTTATCCGGCGATGCCGTTTATTTCGGCGGGGTGTTTTGTGGGATTGGGTGTAGTGTGGGCAGTTCAATATATTTTTTGACTTTTAGCCAGAAAATATTATAGAGAATCCTCACTATCTGATTATATGGAAACAATCACTATCGAGAAAGATACTTTTGATAAGTTACTCAGTGATATAGAGAATCTAGTCAGAGATGTCGAAAATATTACGTCCATTTCAGATGAAGTTGTAAAGCAGCGAATTGAAGATATTGATACAGATACTTCTATTGGCAAGCCTGAAAAAGACCTCGATGATTATCTTAAAAAAAGAGGAGTTAATATTAATGGAATGGGAGATTAAAGAACATCCTGGTTTCTTTCGTGATTTAGATTAATTATCAACAACGGATTTAGTAATCTTTTTCAAGAAGAAAAATAAGCTCAAGGAAAACCCCGTGAGAGAGAAACATCTTAGCGGCGGCGAGAATTGTTATAGGGAACCTATTACCAAAAATATTCGTTTAGTGAGACTCGCATGGGTGCCGTTGGATTTATACCTGATTTTAATTGCAACAGGGGGCGTATTCTTGACATTTTATCGCACGACACCCATTTCATTATACGCCTTATCAAATCCCCGCACATTCGCTTTATGCACACCATAACCTTCAGCGACAATACTTAACCCATCTTTGGCAGCGATGGTCTGCACGCCGGTAATGCGCTGTACTTCCCGTGCCTCATTCAGCGGATCGGCTTTAATCATCTCTAACCCAAAATGAGTCATAATGGCCACCCGAGGGCGAACGGCAGATACAATTTTAATGGCTGATTCCGTATCTAAATTCTTTCCTTCGGCTTTGTTACTCGGATAAGACACATTGAGTATTAATATATCGGTGCCTGATAATTGATCTACCAATTCTTGGGTGAAAGCAGTGTCGCCGGTATAACTTAAGGTAAACTTTGGGCAGAAAAATTTGAAGCCAATGGCAGTTTCATCAGTATGATCGGCGGCCAGCGCATGAATTTCAATCAATTCAATACCCACCTTATGGTTCTTTTCCATGGGAATTATTTTTTCCACCAATTGCTGATGATATTTGGTGAGAATCGGGTATGAATCTTGGGTGGGCTGCACGACAGATTTACTGGCAAGAATAACGCCCCGATGTTCTAATCCAGCATGAGTCATAGCTTCAATCACTGCATTAAGGTCATTGCAATGATTCAAATGATTATGAGACACTAATACTGCGGTAGTATGGGGAGCATTAATCCCAAATTCACGAGCTTTTACCAGGGCCCCTGGTCCTGGATCTAGATGAAACTGTAATTCATCTATCTTAAGGACGATACCTCCGGAAGCACGTAATTGCCGTGTGGCAACGGCAGCACTGCCGGCGGTTCCCAAGAACGTGATGGTGGACATGACTTTGAAAAAGAATTTTTGATTAATAAAGATTTGGATGGTTGAAAATCTATTGTAACTTTTCGTTATCCGAGGTCATAGGTACCAGAATGACCATCAGGCCGCAATCTTGCTATTGGCTGTGGAAAGAGAAATGGTTTATTTTTGCAGTTTTAGTTCTTCGTAATTCTTCTGGCTTCTTCTATTGCAAAAGTATATAATTCTTGCTGTAATCGAAAACCTACTTCCGCTAATAATGTTAAGAGATGCAGAAATTCATCAAAAATAATCTTTTTCTGTTTTAGTGCGAAAAGAAGAATTGCAATAGTTCCTATTGGTTCTACATTTACAATTTTTGCTGCAATACGGCCCATCTTATCATCAATTAAAACCATGCTTTGTTTTTTTTCTTTAGCGAGTGATATGGCTGCTTTTTCTCCAATTTCAACTTCCATTTCCCATTTAAGAAGAGTAGTTACTTTTTCAACTTTAATCCATCCCGCTTTAATCTCTTCTTCGATTAAGAATGCGTCTGATTCCCCTCTTTTTTTCCCTTGATCCACGACCTCGTTTTTGACTTCTTCAGGTATGATAATTACTTTGTATAACTCTTTAAGCAATTGAATTTTTTTTATTTTAGCTACATAAATCAGTGGTGAAGCATTGCTCACAATCATAATTTTTGTAGGTCCTCTTTGAGATCATCAATATCGTAGGGGACTTTGGTACCTCTCTTTTGTACTTCTGCTATCATTTCCCATAAAGAAATTTCACAATCGTGGGCAGCTTTCCAAAGCGTTTTTTTGCCTTGTTCGTATTCCTGCAATGATTTGCGAATTTTCCATTGTTTTAATGACTGAATTAAAAATTTCCGAATGACAGATGAGCGATCTATAGCTTCTTCTGAGGCAATGTCATCGATCTCTTCAACTATGTCATCCTCTATTCTAGTGGTGATTGTCGTGGGCATGTATTAAATAAAATACGCTTAATATATAAATTTTATGGTATAATGTAATAACCTTCATAACCTTTATAATCTCTATAACTCCTCATTTTCCCATGTCTGACTCTATGCAACCTATTTTTATTCTGCCTGAGGATACCAAACGAACCTCTGGCAAGGATGCCCAACGCAATAATATTGCCGCAGCTAAAGCGGTGGCTCAATGTGTCCGCACCACCTTAGGCCCCAAAGGCATGGATAAAATGATTGTCGATTCGCTAGGTGATGTCATCGTCACCAATGACGGGGTCACTATTCTCAAAGAAA
Organism: uncultured Methanosarcinales archaeon; assembly: GCA_964404595.1. GTDB lineage: Archaea > Nanobdellota > Nanobdellia > Woesearchaeales > GW2011-AR9 > CAYJXA01. The sequence continues at coordinate 12,839 of CAYOKQ010000026.1, forward strand.
TGCAGATTGAACATCCGGCGGCAAAAATGGTGGTGGAAGTGGCGCAAACGCAGGAAGATGCGGTAGGTGATGGCACCACCACTGCGGTTATTATCGCTGGTGAACTGCTCAAGCGGGCAGAAGATTTACTCGATCAGGATATTCATCCAACTGTTCTTGCCAAAGGATATCGGCTGGCGGAAGTTGAATCACAGCGCTTGGTAAAGTCCATTGCAGAACCCGTAGCTTTGGAAAATAATGAGCTATTACACAATATTGCCATCACTGCCATGACTGGAAAAGGAGCGGAAACCAACAAAGAAAAACTGGCGGCTCTGATTGTGCATGCCGTAAAAAAAGTGGCAGAAAAAGCGAATGGAAATTATCGCGTTAACCGTGAAGACATTAAAATTGAAAAAAGAGTTGGAGAGGCTGAAAGCGAATTAATCGAAGGTGTCGTTATTGATAAAGAGCGAGTGCATTCGCAGATGCCTTCTTTGCTCGAGCATCCAAAGATTGCTTTACTTGATGTTGCACTGGAAATTAAAAATACTGAAATTGATGCAAAAATACAAATTACCGACCCAGGACAGCTGCATGCATTTTTAGATCAGGAAGAACGTACCTTAAAGGAGATGGTGATTCGGGTCAAAAACAGCGGGGCCAAGGTGCTCTTTTGTCAGCGTGGTATTGACGATATTGCTCAGCATTTTCTCTCGAAAGCGGGAATACTGGCGGTGCGCCGGGTGAAGAAAAGTGACCTGGAAGCATTGGCGAGGGCTACTGGGGCAAAAATCGTGAGTAATTGGAAAGAATTAAGTGAGCATGATCTGGGAAATGCCGGTGTTGTTCATGAGGAAAAAGTCGGGGAAGAAACTCTGTTGTTAGTGGAAAAATGTCCCAATCCTAAAGTTCTCACCTTGCTTGTTCGCGGCGGAACAGAACATGTGGCAGAAGAAATCAAACGGGCCATTACCGATGCAGTTGGAGACATTGCTGCTGCATTGAAAGATGGCAAAGTTGTGGCAGGTGCAGGTTCTGTCGAAATGCAACTGGCTCAAGGATTACGGCGTTATGCACGAACCTTAAGCGGTCGTGAACAACTCGCGGTGCAAGCCTTTGCAGATGCCCTCGAAATTATCCCCCGAACGCTGGCAGAAAATGCAGGACTTGATCCCATTGATATTTTAACCAATTTACGTGCCGCACATGAACAAGGGCAAAAGTGGGCAGGAGTGGACGTATTTACGGGCAAAGTGATGGATGCCTGGCAGGCGGGTGTTATTGAGCCGCTGAAAATAAAAACGCAGGCATTACGCAGCGCAACTGAAGTGGCAGAAATGATTTTGCGGATTGATGATGTGATATTGGGAAAGAAGGAAAGTCTTGCAGCGTCAAAGTCAATAGATGGATTGTGATTATTACTATTTTAAAGTAAAAACACACACAAACTTTTATAAATGTGTGTGGCTCTATCTGACCTATGGTCTATTTAAAAGAATTTTTATCTTTTTGTATGGCTCTTCCTAGCCTTTATGTTTCTGAAGCATGCCGGCATATTACTGTTCCCCAGCCCAAAATCCACGACATATTTAGAAAAAGAACAGGACTGTCCGCTTTAGAATTTCATGAACTTGAAGGTCTGGTAGAATCTGTTGTGTCTTTATCGTATACACCTCGTTCCGAAAGATTAATTGACCGCCTTTATAGTCAGGTAACTCAAATTACTACTAACAAAGGCATTAAGACTCGTTGTGGCTGCGGGATACAAAGGCAATGGGACTACGCATATAGAATTGTCGATACCTATAATGGAGAACTTCAGTTTCTTAATATGAATTATGCCAAAACATTATTTGCCGATCAATTTTCAATGCTGTTCCAGGAATTTGCGCCGGATAATCCTCATGAAATGGTAAGAAATGTAAGTTTTTGTATCCTGCGATCTCGCGGGGTACGAGAGCGCTACCGGATGGATAGTGCATATTACTATGCGCAAGGCGTAAGATTCAAGGATCTGTGGAGATTGCAGCCAAAGAAACTGGGAGTGAATATTGATATTCCAAATCTTAAAAAAGAAATTGGGATAGATTTTCGAAAAGGGTAAAACCAAATGATGCACGGAAGAAATGTAAGTTATTTTTTTAAACACGCTCTTATGCGGTCAAAAGTACGCAGTACTGATTCGGGGTGGCGGTGATCAAGACCTAAGGCTATTCCTATATTTAACAGCTCTGGTGGTACTTCTATAATCGCTGGGCCGATGGCTGCTCGAGACAATACCTCTTCTATTTCAATGCCGGCAAATTGTTCATACCATTTGCATGATTGCAGATTTGGTATACGATCTATAGCCAGATAATTTGATCCAAGTTGCTTCAATGTGTGATATGTTCTGCCGTAACTAATTCCTAAACCGAGTTTGTTTTCACAGGCTCGCGCTATTAGGCCGTTTTCTTTAATCATTTGTAAATCAAATGGTTCTGGTGTTAGATTACCTCTTGCTTTTAGTTGCTGATTAGCTTGCTGAAGCGTTTCACTGCCACCATATAATGCTTCTATAGCATAATATTGTAAGAGCAGGTACGTATTGTCTGTCGATGGTCTTATGCCATTCATTATATGCTTTAGGGTGCAAGTTGCCTGGTTGGATGCATGTAAGAAAGTCTCCAGTTCACATCCTTGGATTATTTTCATCAAATATTTTATTTAATTCTTCTTTATTAATTTATGTGTTGTGCATCCATCTGGATTTTTCACCCATCAACTTTCCGTGAGCTGTCAATGCCGGCTTCAATTCTGTTACAAATTTGTCTGCAAGAATATTTAGCTTGTCGAAGGTGTCTACTGTTTGTTTTTTTTCCGATTCCGATCCAAAGGAATACATTGAAACAATAAATGTACCTGGCTCTTGATGACTTGCTCTGACAATAAATTGGCCTTCTAACCCAGAACCAACCTCAAAGTAAACCCTTACAATCATCATAAGTTGAGAAGGTGTGATCATTCGACCATTAATAACCGATTGCGACCAATCTACCAATTCCCACTTATGGAACTTACCTGCTGAGTATGCTGTCAGTACTTTGCGGATTTTCATCTCTAAATCTTTGGCCAGAGTTCGCTCCAATTGCTGACTTTGCGCTATCACTTGCGCTGCACGGCGCAGAACTTCTTTTTCTTCAGTTTTTAAAATAGTGATGGCGCTCTGTGCAAAATTATCCAGATTAATCAATTCATTCTGAATTTTCTCTATTGCATGCTGTAACTGTCCGGCAACGAGAGGGTTATATTCTCTTTTGAGGGTACGTAAATTTTGCTCGACACTCTGTCCACGCGATAATTCTTTAAGGACATCTGTTCCAAATAACTTTATTTTTTCTTTGTCTCGCGAGAGCTCAGCCATATGTTCGTCGTACCACAAATAGCGGTGGTGATTAGTGGGATGAAAGGTGTTTGCCTGTCCCAGTTTTCGCCAGCTTGCATCAAGTTCTTTGTATTTTTGGATGAGTGTTCTCAAGTAACGATAAGTCCAAAACCGACTGTCAAGGATAGACAAAGCGCCCGCAAAATCTTTCCGATCACATTTTTTTTTAATATTTCTAACTCGGGAAAGAAGATTGTCTGCAACTGTTTTAAGATCTTCATGGGTTTTGAGAAAAGCATCAAGCTCTTTTTTTGCTTCAGTGGGATTCATCATCTTTTCCGGACCTTGTCCTAGAAGTATTTTAATGTTTCGGTAGGTAGATGTTATCTCTGTACAGTTAAAACTAGAAAGATTTAAATACTTCAGCAATATTTTCGATCAAATCATGACACAAACCAGAGTTGATTTACGTCATTGTCAGTAATTCTAATCTCAATAGTTTAAACTCTTATTCTGGAAAAGCTTTTAAAAGAACTGGTAGATGTAATTCTGTTTATGGCGGCCGTCGTATAAATTTGTCCAATTGGCAAAGTACTCCGGCTAGTATAGAGGCCTGTGGTAATTTTTTGCAGCAAGCCTCGGAAGTGGGTTCGATCATGTCTCGTCAGAATAGGCGATGCATCGAATGTCCCACCGGCCGCTTTCTTTTTTTTAATTGTAAATTATTAGGACATCGTCATTGATTCTCGCTCTAGAAATTATTTCTGGAGAATTGATCTTCGACATGATAAAAAATATACGCCGGCCGGGTGAAAAGC
>CAYOKQ010000026.1:17012-19696 GCA_964404595.1 uncultured Methanosarcinales archaeon
GAACTGTTGTACGAACGTATTCGATTAGCTGATGAGGGGTATGATATTTTTGGTCGTGAGGCGAGAATGTTTCCACCACCCGTAATGGAACGTGTTGAAACAAAAGTAGCCATGCCTGCAAAAAGTTATCGTTATCCAGAAGTTATGGGTTACTCTCAAGAAATCATTTTATACAAAAAAGATATATAAACTAATACAAAAAGCCGAGGTAAAGCAAAATGGACCTACAAACCGCCAAAGGGGTGCGGGACATCCCACCAGAAGAAAAAGCACTTAAAAATCAAGTAGCCAATACTCTTACGCAGGTATTTGAATTGTATGGCTTTGCACCGCTGGAAACACCGATTTTGGAACGGTATGAAACACTTGCTGCCAAATTTGCCGCGGGGGAAGCAAGTGACGCACTCAAAGAAACTTTCAAACTTATTGATCAGGGTGGGCGGGAATTAGGATTGAGATTTGACCTTACTGTACCCTTGGCCCGCTTTATGGCTATGAACCCGATGCTCAAGATGCCTTTTAAACGCTATGAAATCGGACAAGTATTTCGTGACGGACCCATTAAATTAGGCCGCTATCGTGAATTTTGGCAATGTGATGTCGATATTATCGGAAGCAATTCCATGCTGGCAGATGCAGAAATCTTAGCGGTAGTCGATGCAGTGTTCAAAAAGTTAAACCTAAACATAGTAATCAAAGTCAATAACCGTAAAGTGCTCAATGGGATTTTAACCCAAGCCGGCATTATCGAAAAAGAAAAGAAAGAAAACGCCATTATCGCTATTGATAAGCTGGATAAGATTGGAAAAGAAGGTGTGGGAAAAGAATTACAAGAACGAGGATTTTCCAAGAAACAAATTGAGGCCATTTTTTCGCTGGTGAAAGAAAATATTCCCTTCGCCGAATTTAAGAAAAAAATGACCGATACCGAAGGCCTGCAAGGGATTCAAGAGTTGGACGAATTATTTTCTTACCTGAAAGCTATGAATATTTCCACCATGCAGTTTGATGTATCGCTGGCACGAGGGCTGGCATATTATACAGGATCAGTCTTTGAGGCGAGGCTGTGTAGAGGGTCGATGAGCTCATCGGTTGCCGGAGGCGGCAGATGGGATACCATGATCGGGAATTTCATGGGCGCTGGGAAAGAAGTTCCTGCGGTTGGCGTTGCCTTTGGGCTTGAGCCGATTATGGATACACTGCGTTTAGAAAAAAAAATTAAGAGCAAGCCGGCGGCGCAGGTTTATGTGATTCCTATCAATACGGTTACGGAATCATTGCAAATGGTGCAGGAATTACGGGCTAGTGATATTGCCGCCAGTTTTAGTTTAGGTAAGAAAGGGGTGAGCAAAAATCTGGAATACGCCAGTTCGCTGGGAATTCCCTATGCTATTATTGTCGGTGAGGATGAATTAAAGCAGAAGAAAGTATTGCTGCGGGATATGAACGATGGGACGCAGCAATTGCTCGCTCTCAAAGAAGTTATTGCTAAATTTAAGCATGAATAAATTAAAATTATTAGGAGTAATTGGTACACTTATTTTAATTGCCAACGTCTTTCTTTTTGCGTTTAGAATTATTACATCACTTATTTTTTGGATAATTATTATGATTATGGCCGGATTGGTGTACCTGGTTCTTCCTCGAATTAGAAAAAGTTGACTACCACTGATCGTCTTCATGCCTGGTATATACCAATGGTTTATCTTTAACGATCATCGAATGTTCAAATTGTGCCACCATGCCATTGGCAACTTCTGCCAGCGGAGGATAAGATTTAATGATACCTAATTGCTGCAATTCTCGTAATCCTAACGCGGCAGCGCCTTTCCCCAATGTGCGGGTGAGCCACCGTGTGGTAAACGGCAATCCCTTTCGTGGCCTTACTTCCTCCAGAATTTTTCGAGCATATGGAGTACGGGCATTTTTTTCTTTTTCAACCATAAATACTGTCGCTTTCCCTTTTTCTTTGATCAATCCATCACCATTGGTGACAAAGGGCTCAAGTGCCACTTGCCAATTTTCTTGTAATATGGTTTTATCTTTATTATTGTATGTTGGGATGGAAATACCTGCATGTACTTTATATCGCTCAAGGGTATGGCCACACAAGTTTTTCACGGTCGTAAATCCCAAGGCTTGTGCTTCAGATGCTTGAGCTTCTCCTGCTTCCCATAGCTGCATGCCGGGGCGAATCAGTTTGATAGCTGCTTTTAAGGCATTTTGTGATGCTCTGATCAGATCTTGATATTCTGGTGATTTTCCGACAATCACCGTCATGGCATTATCGGCAATCCAGCCATCAAGGTGCACGCCAATATCGACTTTGATCAGCTGCCCTTCCTGACTGGTCTGTGAGTCATCGTCTTCAGGACAAAAATGCGCAGCCGTTTCATTGACGGCCATCTGTGCCCAGGCAATTTGACCGCCTAGTTGTAGGATGCGATTTTCTGCATAGTCCATGCTCTCATGAAAGGAGGTACCGGGCTTTTGCAGTTTAGCAGCAGTCTCCGGGCGCACTTGCGCAGCTACGTGCCCTGCTTTTTGGAGGAGTTGAAGGGTTTCGGGGGTCATAGTGAGATATTATACTTCGCCTATAAAAACTTTTGTCCGATAGATTTATAAATATGTACTCCAACATGGTAGTGAAATGAATTTGCTTGACGATTTGATTCGAGAATCTT
>CAYOKQ010000027.1:0-19572 GCA_964404595.1 uncultured Methanosarcinales archaeon
CTATTTTTAGCAGGATAACAGTAAATGGTCAGCAGCAATTGTTTTCGATGCAAGATAAAGAAATGATACGCGCAAAGATAAAACAGTCCGCACTCACGGTCATCCAAAAAAAAGGAGCTACCGTATTTGCTCCTGCTTCCAACACGGCCGATATGGTTGAAGCCATTATCAAGAATCAGCGTAAAATAATGATCTGCTCGGCTAATCTTACTGGAGAATATGGATTGGAGAATGTCTCTTTGGGAGTTCCCGTGATTCTGGGCAAAAAAGGCATTGAAAAGATTGAGGAGTGGAATTTGGAAGGAACTGAATTAAAGCACTTGCAGGAAGCGGGAAGGAAATTGAAAGAGATGTATGCTGAATTTACACAAAATATATAAAAGGCCTTACTCTGATTTATTCGATGAAGAATGACCCTGTAAACAGTTTTTCTTATGAGGAATTAAATGTCATCGGCATTATAGGTCAGGATTTAGAATAATTTCTCATAAATTCATATCCGAATACGACCTTGAAAAATTAGTAAGAACCGAGGGCACCACTTGGAATAAATTTGAACAGCCATTTCCCGCACAAAAAGAACATGCACTGTATATTGAATCAAATACCTCCACTATCGAATATTTATCGTTTACGCAGATACATTCTCGCCTAGTAACATTTTCAGATAAAGTCAGAATTCTTGGTGATGAATATTTTCGAAAGTCAGATATTGCAACAGCGCAACAATACTGGAGCGATACTGCTGATGTTAGCCAAGACGCAGAAGATTATGCTCGACTGTGCTTATGTGATGGCAGTGTAGAAAGACTTACTCGGCTGAAAGAGTGGATTCAAGGACAAGGAAAAGATCCAGAGAAACTGATAGAGCAGGTTCGTTCTAAAATCAATAATCAACAACTTTAAAAATTATAAATACTCTCAAATCGGGCAAAGGGATTGAACATTTTTGCTTTGTGGTAATCTCTCGCATCTTCCCATTCTTCCAAGCGGGTAATCATTCTTCCTAAATCTTCAGGAGGTAGATCGCGATCAGATCCTTGAATATTATATAATGAAAGATGGGATAGACCTTCTCTATCTTCGTCTGCACGCCAATCACGTAGTTGAGAATCGGCCTCTTGGTATAGATAAAAATGGGTTCCAACATAAAGACCATACGCCACAGAAACAGTTGCTACCAGGCCTCTTAACGCTTTACCGTACTTCATAGTTTCAACTGAAGTGATGAAGCCTTAAAATCTTTATGGTAGAAAAGCACCAAAACCAATAAATACCACCTCACTATCATTTTCTGCTAAGAGGTGTTTCCTTATGATCAACGTCGCTATTAACGGTTTTGGGCGCATTGGTAGAATGGTTTTTCGTGCTGGCTTTAATGATAAAGTGATCAATGTTGTCGCGGTCAACGATTTAACCGATACCAAAACTTTAGCACAATTACTGAAGTACGATTCCGTGCATGGAAAGTTTCCCGCGCAAGTGAGTTTTACCAATGATTCTCTGATTATTGGAAAAAAGAAAATTAAAGTGTTTGCGGAAAAAGATCCCGGCAAATTGCCATGGAAAGATCTTAAAATAGATATGGTGGTGGAATCCACCGGTTTTTTTCTAACACAAGAAACGGCATCAGCTCATCTCAGAGCAGGGGCAAAGAAAGTCATCCTCAGTGCCGATGCCAAAGACAATACTAAGACCATTATCCTAGGAGTTAATGAAAAAAAATACAATCCAAAAATAGACACCATTATTTCCATGGCTTCCTGCACTTCAAATTGTACTGCCCCCATGACTAAAGTTATTTTAGATAATTTTGGCATTGAAACGGCATTTTTTACTACCACCCATGCCTATACGGCAACACAAAAATTACATGATGCTCCGGATAAGAATCTGCGAAATGCGCGCGCGGCAGCGGTCAATATCATTCCTCATTCAAGCGGAGCTGCAAAGGCAGTTCCTCTGACCATTCCTGAAATCAAAGGAAATTTTGAAGGGATGGCTTTACGTGTACCGGTGATTGACGGATCTATTACAGTTCTTACCGCTTTAGTGAAAAAGAAAACGACTACGGAAGAAGTGAATGCTATCTTCAAGAAAGCTGCGCAGGTTTCCCTGAAAGGAATTCTGCAATATAGTGAAGAACCTTTGGTGAGCACCGATATTATCGGAAATTCCTATTCCTGTATTTTTGATAGTGAATTTACCAAAGTCAATGGGCGCTTAGTGCAGGTGCTGGGCTGGTATGACAATGAATGGGGATATAGCTGCAGAATGGTGGATATGATTAAATTTGTTGCGTAATCTCTTGAAGAAAAAAACATCAAAAAACTTAAATAGTTACGCCAATTTCAATACACTATGGAAAACCAACATTTTATTTCCAATGAAAAGATACGCCAAGCCATACAAATAATCGCAATAATTATTGGCATCGTAAGTGCTATCGCCATGATTATTTCCTGGCTCATCTAAAATGGTAAAATTGCTGATGGAATCACTCCCGATCCACGAATTACCTCACATATGAAAAAGTTAAAGAATTATCTGAGCGCGCTGCGATGAGGGATATTACTTTATTGTGTGTCGAAGAAATCCCGGAGCGATGCTAAATTCTCATTCAAAATAAATTTTCTTCACACCTTTGACTTTTTGAAGGCGTTGCACTAATTCGATGAGATGCTCCAAATCGCGGGGTATAACCAAAAAAGAACATTCGGCATTCTGCGTATCAATAAACTTAGCTTTGGCTTCTTTGACTTCGAATCCGGCCTGCACGATAGTGTGCAGTAAATCTGCCAGTAATCCTCGTCTCTCTTCTGCCCGTATGAAAAAACGAATCTTCTGATTAAATTCTTTCTTCCAGTTCACGGCCACCCAACGATCCTCTTCCTTAAGCGCAGCACGGCAATCCCTGATATGGGAAGAAATAACTTTTCTTTTGGTGACCAATCCTACAATATCTTCTCCAGGCAAGGGAAGGCAGCATTTTGCCAACACGCAAATGGCATTGGGATACTCAGCACATTCAACGAGGATTCCCTGATCTTCCTGAATCAAAGGCCGGAGCGTGCGATAATGCGTTACCGCTAATTTTTCATGTTCCTTGAGCGACTTACGGATTTTCTGTTTGGATTTCCCAGATATAACTATCTTAAGCCAGGTCCGGCGAGGCCGCTGATTTTTGTTGGTGAGAATTTCGACGATATCACCCATTTTTAACTCATTTTTTAAAGAAACAAATTTTCCATTAACACTTGCTCCCACAGCGTGATTGCCTACCTCTTCATGAACGGCATAGGCAAAGTCAAGCACGGTTGATTGTAAAGGCAATTCTTTGCTATCGCCTTTGGGGGTATAGCAGGTAATAGTATCACCAAATATATCTACTTTTGCTGATTCGAGCAATTCTTTATCTTCTTGCTGTAAATCTAAAATGGAGCGCAGCCAGGCAGTCTTTTTCTCAAAGGTCTGTTCTGATCTTATTCCTTTGTATCTCCAGTGAGCGGCAAGGCCTTCTTCAGATATTTCATCCATTTCCGGCGTGCGAATTTGCACCTCCACTATTTTGCTGCCAAGACGAAGGCCAGTGTGGATCGATTGATATAGATTTGCCTTAGGATGAGCAATATAATCTTTCAGCCGGCCTTCCACTGGGTCAAGATTTTCATGCAACAATCCTAAAGTAGTGTAACAATCAGTGATTGTGGGAACAATTATGCGAATACCAAACAAGTCAAATTGCTTATCGAGTGGAACTTTACGCTTGGTCATTTTTTTATAAATGCTGTAAATGTGCTTAGAACGCCCTTTGATTTTTACCAGTGGAACTTTATTTCCTAGCACATTTTTAATAGCACGGATAGCCTGCTCGATATCCTGCTCTCGTTCTTCACTTGATTGCTCTAAGAAGTTCGCTATTTGAATATATTTATCAGGATGCAATACTTTGAAGGAAAGGTCTTCCAACTGCACTTTTATATTTTCCACACCTAATCGAGATGCTAATGGGGCGTACATCTCAAGTATCTCCGTGGCGATGCGCTTTTGCTCATCTTTTGGCAAGTACTCGATAGTTCGCAGATTATCTAACTTAATAGCCAGCTTGATAAGAATAATGCGAACGTCCTTGAGCGTCATTAAGATTATTTTTCGCAGTGCTTGAGCTTCGAGCTGTTTATTTTTCGACTTAAGCTGCTTGATCTGCTGTTCACCTTGGATCAGGGCCAGCACTTCGTCACCAAACAAAGATTTGATATCATCTATCGTCGTACTATTAAGGCAGCCATGCAGCAAGCTGGCAATAATGACTTCAGCTGCGGCTTTATTTTCGGCAAGAATGGTGGCGACTCTCACAGCATGCTCAACAAAGGGCTCTCCGGAAATCCTTTTTTTGTCCTGCAATTCCTGCTCGGCCAGGCTATAGGCTTGCGTAAACTTCTGCATATCTACTGTACTATAGTCCTGACAAGCTGTGCTAAATTCATTCCACCCCATGAGGGGAAGAAATGGAGAGTTATATTTAAAGAATTGGATTTGTATTTGTAAAAGCCTAATCTTTATAAGCTATAGTTTACTTCTGGTTGCTGCATGGAATTAGCCGATCTAGAAAAAAGACAGCTTAGGTTCGTAATAAGGCAATTTCAAGAGTTGAAGAGCATATTGAACCGTACTGATGCACTGGAAAAAACAGAACATCGTCGAATTTTAGGGGAAGTTTCCGCCATTCTTAGAAAATTCCGATCCGGTTTTTTTGGATGTGAAGAGCGCACCGAATATCAAAGTGCCCGTAATTTTCGTGCTTTAGAAGAAGCATTTAGGAAAGTAGCACCGGAATTGGATTCTAAACAGCATCAGGAAATCAGCAAACTTCTTGGACAAGCGCAAGTGTACAACGCAAGTTTAGAAAAACTAGCATCGCGTGGTGGACTTATTGAAAAATCTCTCAAAATTTTACAAAACAATGAACAAAATCTAAAATTGGTTCAACAGCAACTACACGACGCACTAGCGGCAGACCTTTCCTTTGAAGCCGTTATTAACGAGTTGATTGCACTCAGCAAGACCATTAAAAAGTTCTATGCAAAGTTTTCTGGATATCGGGAAACGTCCTGGGCGCTTATAGCCATTGGTGATAGGATTCTCGTATTATATGATCAGGATCAATTCCATCGTGAAAGTGCCAATTTTGACGACCTGCTCGTCAGGATTAATAATCCACAAACGCGAGTCCAGGCTCGCAAAGAAGAAGAGGTAGAAGACCAAAAGGCAAGAACCATCCCTGATGATAGTGGCTTTTTTAGCGATCGAATCTCGTACCTCGAGAGTAGAATGGTGGACAACGTTATCCTAGGCTATTGTGAATTCTCATGGAAATACAAAAAAGAACAATTTTTGGGAGCTTATGAAATATTCCGCATAGCCACTAAGCCTGGTCTGGGTTTATTATTTCTTGAGCTTATTTTGTCTTGGGCATCGTTGCGCCACGCTCCGGCGATACTGGATCGAAAAAACACCTCACCTGCAATTCGCAAGTTGTGGGAATATATAGACACAGAAAAACCCCAGGTCCTTAAGTATCCTGCAGCGCTTTTAAAATATCCACTTGCGGTAGGATACACTAAAAATGAGGCCATTGAAGTATTTGGACCAGCGGTAATTACTTCATCCGTTTTTGATGAAAACGGATTTCCGCATGGAATTTCCAAAGACAATCTACGCCAGTTACAGGAAAAAATAGGGAATATTCGTGGAATGAGTTATCTACAGAAAGAAAAGATGGCGAGTACCAACCAGGTAGTTGGTGGAATCGCTAGTTTAGACAAAGCCTATTACTATGATGGAGAAAAGATACTTCTGGCTGGCTTGCTTAAAAAAGGATTTAAGGATGCAAAGAATCGTTGGAATGTGGTTAAATTTAAGAATGCCGGATATGTTTTCTTCCAGGAATCTAAATCGCGATCTGGATTGATGAAGTAGATAATTGTATGGAGAATCTTTTTGAGTGTGCTCTAGAGCACAGAAAGATTAATAAAGATTCAAAAAACGTTTTGAGTAATGGGATTTTTTAGAAAGGGGCGATTAGGAAACATAGCAAGGGCTTTAGCATTGGTTACTGCTTTAAGTGCGGCTTGTAATAGCAAGTCTAAGGACTTTTTGCTGCAGGTGAGTTCTTTGGATAGGGAAGCTGCTGCGGAACTTATCAAAAATCCAAAGAAAAAGGATAAGTGGCTCCAGGCATCTTTTGGTCTTGCAAACATTCAAAAATCACTAAAGGACTATAAACCAAATCCAACAGCAATCTCAGACCCTCTCTCCCCAGAGGTTTGGGAAAATTTAATACTTATTTTCCAAGAAAATAAAGGGGGATTCAGCTCAGAACCCATACAAACAGCTCTTAGAATGATTGAATCTGCCGGATTAAGCGCTACATATAATAAATGGATGGAAATTCTGAGAGATTGTGATACGCGCTATGACTCAGCAATGGCTGATAAAATTTATGAAGCATATGACCAGACTAGGCTAAATATCAAAAAAGATAAAAGAGCTTTTTACAAAAAAATGAAAGAAAATCGTATTAAAACTTTGTTGGTAAGCGCTATAACAGCATTGGAGTATACAGGCCATGTTCAAACAAGGTCAGCTCTCCGGAAATTTTACGATTTGTTGGACCGCTTAGATCTAGTTATTCGGAAAGGATATGTTGATGATTTTAACTGGTGATAAATTTAACTATTAAATGTCATGAGAAATTCTGTTTGAGACAATACATGAATTTTTTGTAAGTACATAATTATTTTGGATGTCTATAGTATGTGAAGGATAAATTGTTATTTAATCTTTTGGTTCATTTCCTCTTCAATCCTTCCCAATCGATTATACTTTACCGTCCTCTCCCCCCGGCACGGCGCACCAGCTTTCACCATCCCACAGCCAATGCCTACTGCCAAATCGGCAATAAACGTGTCTTCGGTTTCCCCAGAACGATGGGAGACCATGACTTTCCAGCCATTCTTATAGGCAAGGCGAACTGCTTCCAATGCTTGCGTCAAGGTTCCAATTTGGTTGACTTTTAGAAGGAGACAGTTGCAACTATCCTCTATAGTTGCCGCTTCTATTCGTTTGATATTGGTGACGGTAAGATCATCGCCAACAATCTGAATGTTACTATGTTGCTTTAGTTTTGAGAAACTAACGAAGTCTTCTTGTTCAAAGGGATCTTCAAGAGAAATGATAGGATATTTTTTGAGAAGTTTGAGATAGAAATCCAACAGTTGATCTTTGGTTAACCTTTTTCCATCAGCCAGATATGCACCGTGTTTATAGAACTCGGACGCTGCGCAATCGATGGCAATATCCACTTTTCCCATATAGCCGGCATCTTTAATCGCTTTCATCAGCATATCCAACGCTTGGTTGGCATTTTGTAATTGCTGTGGTGCAAATCCTCCTTCGTCGCCCACGTTGGTGCTGCCTTTGCCATATTTTATATGCAAATCTCTTTTTAATATATGATATATTTCACTCCCGGCTCTCAGATTCTCTGCATATGATTTCATTCTCGGTGCAATCATGAACTCTTGGAAAGATAATTCGTTATCAGCGTGTTTTCCTCCGTTGATAACGTTAAAGAAAGGGTGAGGAAGCTTGACTGACTGTTTGACTCTTAATAATTCATTGATATACTCATATAATTCCTTTCTTTTATTTATTGCTGCGGCACGTGCGCACGCTAAAGATACTGCTAAAATGGCATTGGCACCCAGTTTTGATTTGTTTGCGGTTCCGTCCAGTGATATCATCATCCGGTCTATTTTTTCCTGCTGGCGGCAATCAAGGCCTTGCAACTTCGGTGCAATGACTGTTTCTATATTTTTCACTGCTTTGATAACTCCAAGTCCCAGAAATTTTTTCCCGCCATCGCGTAATTCCCATGCTTCGTGAATTCCTGTCGATGCTCCAGAAGGCACCGAAGCAATTACTTTTATTTTTCCGGTAGTTAATTCTACTTCGACAGTGGGGTTTCCGCGGGAGTCGAGGATTTGCCGGGCGCGAAGGGAAGAGATTTTCATAGTCTAACCTGTTGTAGCATATTGCTGATATGTATAAGCAATTTCGCCCAAGTAATCACCTTTACCTGCACTATTTACATCCCCCTTAAGATTGTTAAGTTTACTTTGCACATTATACTGTTTATTATCACCATATAGAGTGTTTGCGTCAAAATCACTGTTACGCACTAGTTCCGCCCATACTGCAGGCCAGCTATTACAACTACCTACCGCATCGACCGCTCTTTTTACGTACGTTTGCCCAAGATTGTACGCTGCAGCCCATGCTTTTACCTTGTCGGATCCACAATTACCAACATAATCAATTTTTCCTTTAAGGGTAAATGTTCCACTAAGGATATTTTTCCGCGGATCAAAACGATCATCGTCATCCGGACTGCACCTATACTCCCCCGCTTGGCACCAATTATTCCCACCGCAGCGCACTCTGTTTGCTGAGCAGTCCACCCCTTCGCAACACGAAGGAACATCGCCTAAGTTAGTGTCAGCAGTAATTTCTCTGCGGCTCATTTTTGTAATATATTGATAATGCGCAGAAGAGGTACACACTTGCATTAAACCCACACAACCCGTACTAGATATCCAGTGAGGCTGAAAATTAGATTCTTTTTTGATTATAGCTTTAATAAATGATTCTGAGACAGTAGGGTAAGTATCATGAGCCTCTTTAATAAATTCATTGAACGCATTTTCACCGCTAGGTGGAGGAGTATAAGGCCTTGACGCCGATGATAATACTGTCGGGTAGAGGATAGTAAAAGCTTTCCAGCTATTGCTTGCCACGTCCCACACCTCGCCAGATCCTTTGACAGAAAATCCTATTTGACTCCATACTTCATCAATCTCCCGGCAGTGCTGGGGATTGGCACAGGAAACAAGTATATTTGGTGTAGATCCTGCGCCACATCGTTGCAGTAAAATATTCCCGGCAGGAATTTCAAAGGATTCTTTAATAATAACTCCATCCGACTTTCGACATGATTTTGCCAATGTTTCTGAAAGACAACCATACGCATACTGATCGCCAGTAATATCATTTATAGGAAATTGTGCCAGATCACATTTGTTTAATATAGCGCTGCTGGCACCACCTGGAGTTATCGATGGCTCTGCTTGTACAAAAATAAGTAAAATTACAATTACCAGGCATACACCTAAAGCGTATTTTTTATTCATTTGGATTCACCATTATATTTTTAACTAAAGTAGTTTTTTTGCTTAGCAAAGGATTCTCTATTATGAGTTCAAGAGTATACTGTCCATGGTCGGATCCAGGGTTGACTATAAAGAAGTCCTTAAAAGATATTAATTCTTGCTTGCTTTTACTATGAATATTAAAATTATAACTATTTTGCTCGTTTACATCCAATAAAATTAAACCGTCTGGACTTTTAATCCTATAATTCTCCACCAGCATGACTTCACCATTGGAAGTGCTGCTTTCCACCACAAATCTAAAATGCACTTCTTCACCAATATTAAAACTATCCTTCTCATTTATACAGTTATACTGTTCGTCCACATCTTCACAAAACTGAAATTCTTTGATCGCCAAGTATCCTTCTCGGCCAACAGGGATGAATTCTGCATCTAAGATAGGAACGTCTGCCGCATCTGCCCGCACCGATACAATACCAGATTTTACTAAAAATAGCACTGTGGCACTGGTGAGAACAATCATGATTAAAAGTACCATAAATTCAGTGATGCTGGCTTTTTTGTTTATCATGTTATTTTGGTGGACAGCAATAGTCTGCGGCATTAGGACATCCGAATTGCAAACCATAGGTAGTGGCTAAATTCTGATCTGAATATTCACCTCTTGCCCAGCACTGGGCATTACCATCCTTGCGCAGCTGGCCGTCGGCCAACAGCTCAGCGCCCGTGGGAGCCCGACAATTATACTCTTGCCAATTTAATGGCTTCTTCGATGCAAATGCGGCAATTGTTTGTGGATAGGCACAGGTTGTTCCTGACGCGGCAGCAGTGACTGTCCCACTCCCGCCTGCAGTTCCGGTAAGACAGGAATCTTTGGCTGCACATTGAGGATAATTATTCTTCTGACCTATCTTTTCTGCGACGCAGCACAGATAGGTTTCTATTTTTTGATATTCGGCTGTGTTTCTCACGTTATCAGGATAGTCTGTTCCTTTTACTGCTCCATAAATATATTCTCTGAGGAAAAAGATTCTCAATAAGCTGGTTATCTCTGTTCTAAATTGAGTTGCCCATTGCGTTCCCCCATCTTTAATGTAACACGCAATGGAATAATATAACGCCTGTGCATTGGCAAAATCATTTTGTTTTTGGTCAATGGTTGTTTTCGCATTTTGCTGCACATAGGCACAATTATTATTCAAAAATTCCTGATGCATTCGACTGGCAACCAAGCTCTGCACTGACTCCAATTGCAATACAATATTTTCAGTATGTTGGGCTTTGCCAAAGACGGGTGGTTTGACTAAAACTGTAGGATTGTAACAGCTTCCTCCGGCATCGGGATGATAGAGTTGCACCGTGACGGACACGGATTTCTGATTTTGGGTAAGTCCCGCACCGCTGGCAGCTTGAGAGGAGTAGACGCAGCTAGTTTTTCCTGCAGTTCCTTGTGGAGAACCGATGAGGCCTCGAACTATGAAGTCATCTAAGACAAATGGAATAGATTGAAGTTGCTCTCCAGTTAAAAGATCATTTCCAGCGGCATCCGTAATTTTATTACTTGAATCTATTTTATATTGTGTTTCTTTGGGATCGATTCTAACACCAACGGGCGCACTGACACGGTATTTTCCGGTAGTTGCATCTTTGTTAAAGACAAAGGAATAAGATTTAGGAGTAATGCGACCAGTTGGATACGAGTCAATATTTCCAGGAGCACTACAGCTAGGATCACTTTCAGGCGAACGCACAAGAGTGTTGACGGTACCACTAAACAACTGCGGCCCCACACTTCCTAAATTAATCTCCGGCGTGAACGAACCGGGTAAATTCTGCGGCAATGGCCTAGCTAATTCCGGAAGCGGGTCAGGTCCTAGTCCTGATACTTTATACTGCAAGCAATATAATTCTCCATCTGTTTGCACGTGTGCGCGAAGTTTTATGGTGTCATCTTTCGTAAATAAATTAGGAGTATCGCACCTAGCCCACGTATTGGTATTTTTATCAAAGCAACTTACATAGGGATCTTCCAGATATGCTCCAGAACCGCCACCAAAGGCAGAGATAAGTTCTGGACAGATATATTTGCCGGTAAGTGGCTGCACTTGACACACCAGTTCTGCCGGAGGCGAGATATCGATAATGGGGAAGTAAAACTTACCATCTTTATATCCGTCATCAAAACATTGATCGGGATTTTCAAAGGGATCTAATTTTAATTCAACGACGACGTGATCATAGCGATAACTGGCATCTACCACTTGCGGTGCAGGAATTGGGGGGCTAAATAGTTGGCCTGATGGTAAATCAAATCCTCGTCCGCCATCAAGATATTTTATTTTTTCTCCCTCGGCTGCGCTTGTTTCTGTCGCACGCAAACAATCGCATCCTTGCGTTCCACACTGAATTCCAGGATGACCTTGATCTTCCGGACCGACACACTTGAGATATACATCATAACTCTTGACTCGGCACCCAGGTAAGATGGCCGCGCCCACTTCATAATTATATACGGCCGTTCCTCTGGTGGGATTAAACGTGGACAACTCTCGCTCGGCAGGAAGCACATGCACTGTTGTTTTGGTAGGAAAAGCATAGGCAGCATCAAGGATGAAATCCATACCCATGGGCCAGTCATAGCCAAAAGCAGCCATGCAGATGGATTGGGCAAAGCCTTGCGCACCGGTGGCAAAGAATTGATTGAGCTTGGCATTACCATAATCCGATTTAATATCATCGATGGACGTAGACATCGCTTGAGGAATTGCACCAAAGCCTGCTTCAACAACTGCTCCGACATTCCCTAAAGCTCCGGTTTTAATTTCATCCGAAATAGAGTAGGGACTGCATTGCGTGAAAAAGTAGGCGATGGATTTGTAGATGAGGCCACACACATGCTGAGAAAATAATGTTTTACACATGCCTGCGTCATGCAATCCGGTGATCTTGGCTTCCTGGATACAGCCACGCAGGCCATCGAGAATACTTCGCAATAAAATAAGCCGAGCACGAATTCCTGACAGGCACATCGTTTGGAACGTTCCGATGTGCTGCGTATGCGGATTGACTTTATCCACGGTTTTATCTTTCTTGGCAGAATGTAAATAATCTAATGCGTAATCCTGTCCAAAGGCAGAGCTGAAATCTCGTCCACTATAATAGCGCCATTCAGGATAATAGGTGCCGGATCGTTTTCCGGTTTCAATATATTTGCGTTCTTCGTGATAGACCCAATCTTCTGCTGCTTTATCGGTTGCTTTGGCTGCCGTTCTGGCGCCGGCAATGTTAGAACCTGCCTCTTTCGACACTTGGCAGACACATTGGAGCAGACCTGTTCCTTCTGCTCGATTTTGTGGGTTACCTGCAGTATCTAAATCAACAAAGCAATCCTGGGTATAACCGGCACTAAATTGCGTGGAATTTAATTTTCTCATCAATTCTGTTTGACCGCCTCCGGCATCTTTTTCTAAATAACACCCATTCGCAGAAGTAGTTTGTTGTATTTTTCCATACGTATCATAAAATGAAGTTAGATCCCCATCTTTTGCTGCAGCATATCCTGGTCTTCTGCGATTCTTGCACGCTTGCTCACAGCTCATGTCCGTGCCGACGATAAATTGCTCGGAATTAGGAGGCCGATATGCCAATAAATTTGAACTTTGTCCAATATACTCAGCTCCCTGCTGAAGTGTTAATCCGAAATCATGGACCAACTGCAGCGTCACCATTTCTCCTGCCTGCAATGCTTTCTGCTGTGAGGTCACGACATATAATTTGTTATTATAACGATAACAAGGAAAACTGCCTTGTTTTATTTTCTCCGCAGCCAAAGGAGAAGGAGTATACGAAACTTGTTTGGTAATCAATTCCTGACAATTTTCTACTTCCTGCAAGGGAATTCCTCTACTTGAAACGGTACATTGATTTTGTTTTTGAATCACTAAATCAACTTCGTTCTTATCAGCGCTGGCGGTCCATCCGGCAGGAACCGCTCTGCAAAATACTCGGTCACAAGTCCAACGGTATGCTTGATCCAGAGCTGCTTCGAATTTCCACATAGATGCTGTTTTAGGGCAGCGATCATCTAATGCTTTAATGTAGGTACCGTCCTCTGCTTTCTTATCCCAATCTGCAGGAAGGAGCTGTGCGTCTGGCTGGCCTACCCACACCGTGCCCTTAATCTTTTCCCATTGCTCGATCGTACTCTTCAAATAAAATTCATGTTGGTTCGCGGGACATTTTTTACTCTTATCTGGATTTACTGTAGAAAAATAGGTTTCCAATTTTGAAGTGGTAATCCTTACCCATCGTGCAGTCATTCTTCCCAAAAAAGATGAGATACATCCTACTCCCGTCACTAAAATAGCTTTCTCCAAATACGGCATCACGGCATCAATTTTCTCAATAGTGGTAGTAATGGCATCAAGCCCTTCCTCGGCAATAAAATCAGGCAGCATATCTTTACTATCAATAGGAATATCCACAAAATAGCCCAGATCAATACATGATGCCTGCGTTTTCATCGGGCCATAATTGCCTGTGGTATCTCGTTCACGATAGCTGATCCGTACTTTCAAGGGAAATACGATTTTTCTTTTCTTGAATTCATTCCAGAAATCTTCTTTTTTCTCGCTCAATTCTGCAGCACTATGTAAATTATAACTCACAAACCAGGCTGTTTTAAACGTACTGGGAATTTTTATTTTAGGAGCTGCAGGTAAAATCTGACAAGCCAATTGGAATGATGGATCATCCTGCATTCCCTGCGTACAGGCTTTCTCAAACTGTACATTGCTAATTTCATACGCAGGTTTAATCTCTTGTCCGGTTGCATAATCGATCTGTGCCTGCCCATTGCCACGGTAACTCATATTAAATGTCGCCGTGATTGTTCCTCTTCCTTCATCAAGCAATCGAGGATCAAGTCGCATGGGCGCCTGTAAATATGCTACTGATTGCACGTCAAAATCAAAATTGCCGGAAAAACAGGTATTCACGTTCACGGTCTGCTGCAAAAATCCAGTTTTCCCGCTTTTATCTTCGGCAATCACAAACACATAATACGTAAATTGCTGCTGCTCGGCCACTTGCTGCGTAGAAAAAATAGAATATTCCTGCAATCCTTGAGGAACCAGTTTTGGTTTCAATCCTTTCAATAATTCTAATGCCGGCTCATCTTCAAAATCAACCTCAAATGAAAATTCGCCGTTTTCATCGGCAGTGGTTTTAGCCCAGGCTTTATCAAAGGCAGGGGTATATTCATATCCTAAAGGACGATACACATAGAGAAATACATCTGCTCCCGCTTCGGTTTCACCATGAAGCGTCGTATCTGCCCGGCCTTGATAATATTCATTGCCTTCTTCCAGATTGAATTGCACGTGAGGCGGCTGGGTATCAGAACTGACCTGAAACTCTTTGGTGACTTCCCACCCAGCCGCATCTTTGATGATGAGTTGTATATCATTCTCGCCTTCCTCTAGATTTACAATTTCTTCAATAATTTGCCCTTCCCCTTCAGCTCCTGATTCACCATTGAGAATTATTTCATAGGTGGCAGGTTCAGAGATATTGGCGTGAATTTCAATGGAATTTTCGGCAGCTATCTCGGGGATATCCTTCACATCGACTGTTGGCCTCATTGTATCAGCAAATACAATCCCTTCGGCCACCGCACTATTACCAGCAGCATCTCTTACTTCAATTTTAACAGCATTCTCCTGATCCGGCGTGAGGATGATAAATGTAAATCGAAAGATTCCTTGGAGACTGCTAGCATCTCCTTCCGTAATGGGAATAGCAGTGGTGCTTCCGGCCAAGGCCCCATCAACGTAGAGAGTAGCCTGCACACCCGCTTCCGTGGTTCCTTCCAGGTTCAATTCTGCACCTTTAATTCTGGCTGGTAGTTCAACGTCTATTTCGGGTGCATCTGTGTCTGGCTCGAGTGTCGTAAAAGACGCAATATCGCTGACGACCCCGGCACTTTCCACGCTAAATTGATAGTCTGTTTCGGAAGTAAGGCTGGTGAGTGCCAGAGAATGATTAACAACAGCATTGGCATCGCCGATAGTCTGCAGCACATTTGCATCAGTCCCATAGGAGACAAAACTATCTGCTGGCTCATCAGTGTTCCATTTGATAACAGCACTGGTTTGCGTCACCTCTTCTGCGCGCATATTAGAGATCTGCAGTGCGCTTACCATCGGTAGGTTCATAAAGAGAATAATGACTACAAGTGCGAAGATCTGTACACCTCTTTTTGTGTGTGATTCTATCATTCTATTTTCTTTTTATTTTATTTCCGGTGCAGGAATGAGAGCGCTGTGCTCTTTGATCCCAGCCATAAATATGAACATATCTTCTTCCGATGAGGTGTCTTTACTGATGGTGTGGAACAGTATTTGATTGGCATTGACCAGTTGATTCCATGGCACACTCCAATTTCCCTGATAACCAGCAATGAATCTTTCATCATCGAGTACTGTCACTTGTAGTTCATAGGTAAAGTCGGCTTTGGCCAATAATTCTAAATTTTGATCCTGGGCTTGTTCTTCCACCAATTTAGTACGCACAATGGTGCTTTCGTGAAAAGGTGTACTGGGCAAATCTGCAGATTTTTTGAGGACGATTTTAATCAAGGCACTCTCTTTTCTTCCTAATTCTTGTGCCGGCCCTATTTGACCGTTTTCATCAATTTCATGCTTGACAACACTGGTTTTATTGGCTGAAAAAAAGAAGATGGGCAACAATTCCAATTCCGTTTCTTTACCCGCTTCTGTAACCACTCGTTCCCAGTCTTCTTTATAGCCTGCCTTCGTCCCACGCAAAATACCCCCCACACAATAAGGGAAGTTTTTGGTATATGCCGCTACATCTCCCAAATCAGCACGATACTCAGTTGTTCCCATCTCGCACTTGTACCGCAGGCAGGTAAAACTGGTATTTACATTATCGAGCGGCTCTTTGCTATAGACGCCAGTTTGCTCATTGTGAACCAACTCGAAGGTACGCACAGTCATGGGAATGTTCATATTTCTGCAGTACGCTTCATCCGTCGTCGAAGGCACAATATACGATGGCCTGCTGACAATATCCCCACGAAAGGGCGTATTTTGAACCACATGAGCAGTAAAAGCGGTCGTGAACTCATATCCCGTGTCATCGCGAATATTTATTTCAACTGGAAAAGAAAGATCATAGGTAAATTTCCAGGTTTGTATGCACAAGAAACTAAGCATATCTGACCCGCCTAGCTGGGAACTTTTCATTTTCGTGCCTGATAGAGGGGTTACCCCAAAGGTATAGGGATAATTCTGGTCAAAATTAAACACGACGGAAAGCTCTTCATCATTATAATCTTCGCCGATATCCCAGAGGTAATGATTTTGATAATAGGTTAATTCTTCCGGATATTCGATGATGTTGGTGCCTTTAATTTGAAGCTCGCGAATATTGATGCGCAGTAAATCTAAGATAGTTTGCTTAACAGTATTAACATTCCATTCTTTTTTGCTGCAGCTGATTTCTATTCCCGCAGTAGGAACCTCAGGGTGTTCGAGCGCTAGTAAATCTTGAGTGATGTCTTCTACTTTGAGCGTTTCCATTTCTTTTTCGACAATTCTGGCAGCTAGAGTATGTATTTTCTTTAATTTCACCGGTGATTCGCCGGTATGATCGATTAATTCCGTCACCACATCGCCTGCTTTATTCCTGATTTCAATATTCCATTGCACGTTAAAGAGAACTTTACTTTGCACAATTTCGGTATTGGCTTTAATTTCGGACTTTTCCACAATATCGTAGGCTTCCGTAAATGCATTGGAATTGAGCAGGCAGCCACGAATATTTTGTTCCATGTATCGGTCAATCTCCTCTTTGATAAAATCCAGCGAAGGAATATTGGTAGTGGGGCCGTATGCCCAATAAGGAATGGCTAAAAAAGAAGACACCTTCAAATGTTTGTTTCCGTCCTCTAAAATGTCTGCCGGAACTGTAATATACCCGCCTTGTGACCCTGTCAATTCCAGCGCGTCATCTCCCACTTGCTCAATACAAGCCGTGATATATTGTTCCACCTTGCCTTTTTGGGTGGGAATTATTTCACCGGGTTTAAAGGTTACCAGTTCTTGCTTTAAAGCAATGACCAGCACCAGCGCAAGAAGCAACAATATACCAATGATAATGAAAATGGTGACCTGGCCACGTTTGGATCCAAAAAAAGAGATCTTTTTGAGAGAAAGATTACTAGCTACATCTATCTTATACCTCTTCGTAAACATTGGGGAAAAGGATAGTTGGTTGGTTTATAAAGGTTATGGGTACGCTGAGGAAAAGAAAATAGAGATAGAAATGCCTTTGCGTAATGACAGGACAAAAAATGAAGAAAATAAGATTATTATTGCAATCGCTCACCGTTCTATCATTAATCGCGCGCAGCGCGCTGAAAGCTGCTGAAATCGAAGCAGAATTGATTAAGTCGGGAAAAATTATTGAAACAGAAGATATGATGATTGCTGGTATTGCGATGGCACATGGGGAAATGGTCGTGACGAAAGATGAGCATTATACACGTATTGCAGGATTACGCGTTTTAAAATATTGAAATGCACGGAATTTTCCACCGATTTAAGAACCGGTGGCGTAAAGCTTCGCACGCCAATCGATTACGGAGGAAAATTCCGGCACTCCAAAGGAAATCGCCCCGAGTGAAGCGAGCATCCCACCGGTCTTTGACCAATGGTGGGCGATTTCCTTTTTGAGAAAGAGAAATAACAAATTTCACCCAATATAATTCACGTCCCGGTCTCGAGCTTTTGTCCCCGCCCGTGTTGATAACTCTGAAAGCCATTCCTTGGTTCGTTTGCTCAATTCTTTCTCTACTTGAGACACTTGCTTGTTCATCTTCTCTAAACTGATGCCCCACTCGAATTTAGCTTCAAGTACCCGCATGATTTCTTGCGCACCTTTAATGCCTAAAAACATGGGATGACCGAAGGTTTCCGCCAGCAAGGCCACACCAGGCATCTGCCGCTTTGTGCCAAGACCAATCAGAATCCCAGAAACTCCTACAATCGGGCCGACCACGCCAAATATTTCTGGTTCAATGCCGTATTCTTTATTAAGATAGTTTTTAATGAGCTGAGCTTGGTTAGAAGTACAAAAGATTCTGGGCTTTTCCGGCACTTGCTGCAATCCAATGCCGCCAGTCGTAATGATCTCAGAGCAGTGGAATTGTTTGGCAATCTTGATTATTTCTTCGCAAAAAGAATAACAGCTTTCTTCATCAATGGGCTGGATATCTCCCGTCAGCAGCAACAAATCCCGCTTTTTGCCATTCCATTTTTTATAATATAATTCTATCCGAGGCATCTCGATCAGGTTATTATCAGTGACAAAGACGGAATGCGGGAATTTATAGGAGAAAAAGGAATATAATTTGACTGCTTTCAATTCTTCCACCAGAAAATCAACGGCAATCTTGCCGACGTTGCCAATTCCCGGAAGTCCCTCGATAAATAATGGATTTTGGAGTGTTGGCGTTTTACTCTCTTGCGTGATTTCCCAGGTAGACATGAAGTGGTTAAATATCGAGTTTATTTATAATGGTTTTGCATAAGGTACTGAAAATGGTAGATGAAATAGTGGGGAATACCTCTCTGGTAGTTTTCCAAGGAAAACAATTTAGAAGACTATGGTATAACAATGAATCCAGCATTTGGTCATTTTTATTGTCTGTCTAGTAGAATGTACTCTAATCTTCTTCCAATAAGTTTACCTTGTTTATGGAGACCAGGCACTATTTGTGAAGAATCTGCTAATTTCCTATAAACATAAGTTAAACAAGGTGTTGCTAATGAATATCTCTGATTTACTTCATCGACACCGATGGACATGGCCGCCCCAACTCGTTGAAGAAGGAGTTCACGAATATCGCGAGAAGAGTAATCTCCGCTATCAATCTTACGTTCTAGCTCTTCGATTCGTTCAGGCGTATATTTAGTTAGATACGCTCCTAGTGGACCCCACAAGTCAGCTTCTACTATTTCATTCTTGCCGGTTAGAAAGACGAGTAATTTAATCCTGCTAACTTCGTTTTCATCTCCCTCTATTTGTAATGTTTGATCATCATCCATTTTAATCGTCCCTTTGTAATTTAACAGGAATATTTAAATATTTGCTGTAAATTATTTACGACATGATTGAAAATCTGACTAAATTCGGGCTTTCGGAAAAAGAAGCCAAAGTGTACCTCGCTTGCTTGGAATTGGGGGATTCTGTGGCAAGCGATATTGCACTAAAGAGTAATCTGCCTCGAACACTGGTTTATGATATTTTAGAG
>CAYOKQ010000028.1:0-19549 GCA_964404595.1 uncultured Methanosarcinales archaeon
CATATATGCAGAAAAAAAACATTAAGTTTGGCGACATTCTCAAAATTTACGAGATGGAAGAAGATGAACGCAAGAAGTGGGTATGGGAAAATGCGCCCCTTCATGAAGTTATTTTAGATATGGTTATCACCCATCATCCTGATCCTCTGGCGGCGCAAGTATACCGGGTCCCAAAAATATGGCACGGTGATCCCGAGTCCGAGTTTGGTAAAGATCTCGTCACTTGTAATCCTGATGGAAAAGTTGGTTTTGTCATTACCAGGATAGTCATTGATCCTCGTTCCGGAAAGGATATTTCCGCAGGGCGATTGTTTAGTGGCACCATTAAGAGCGGCATGGAAGTGTACCTTAACAATGCCAAGCAAAGGCAGCGGGTGCAAAATGTTTACATTTACAATGGGGTGAAGCCGGAGATTATTGAATCTATTCCGGCAGGAAACGTGCTGGCAATTTCCGGAGTGGTGGGATTTGCCGGTGAAACCATTACCTTAGAACCAGAACAGCCATTTGAAGAATTAAAACATATTTTTGATCCGGTTATCACCAAAGCAATTGAAGCCAAAAAATCTGCGGATTTGCCTAAACTGATCGAGATTTTGCGAAAAGTAGGCCGTGAAGATCCGTCTATCCACATTCAAATCAACGAAGAAACCGGGCAGAATTTAATCAGCGGCATGGGTGAATTGCATCTGGAAATTATTGAAAACAGAATAATTACGGAAAAAGGTCTGGAAGTTAAGACCAGCCCTCCAATTGTGGTATATCGGGAAGCCATCACTAAAATCAGTCCGGAAGTAGAAGGAAAGTCTCCCAACAAGCACAACAAATTATACTTCAAAGTTGAGCCGCTTGAGCCTGAAATTGTTGCCGGCATCAAGGAAGGAAAATTACCCGAAGGGCGATTACGCAAGAAAGACGACCAGGTAGTTCCTTTTTTACGTGAAGAATGTGGCTGGGATGCTAAGACTGCTAATATGGTCAAAGCGTTTTATAATGGCAATATGTTTATGGATCAAACCAGGGGTATTGTATACATTAACGAAATCATGGAAATGGTGCTGGACATGTTTGAAGATGTTATGAAAGCAGGACCTCTTGCCAAAGAGCCATGTACCAATGTCAAAGTCATATTCACCGATTGTACTTTGCACGAAGACGCGATTCACCGAGGGCCGGCGCAAATGTATCCTGCTGTTCGCGAGGGTATTCGTGGTGCGATGATGCAAGCTGGTCCCGTCATGTATGAACCATTGCAGATCATGCGCATTGAAGCTCCAACTGAATATACTGGCGATGTGACCAAATTGGTCACATCCAAGCGCGGGCAATTACTTGATATGTCGCAAGAAGGAGATTTGGTGGTGGTCAAAGCCAAATTGCCCGTTGGTGAAATGCTCGGCTGGAGTTCTGATCTACGGTCAGCTACCGAAGGTCGAGGCAACTCTTCTCTTATCGATCAGATGTTTGAGAAACTGCCATTTGAATTACAGGAAAAAATACGCAAACAGATCATCCAGAGAAAGGGGCTTGGAGAAGGGGAGCTGGGAGCGTAGACTAGCTTTATTATTTCTTTACTTTTTTATTAATTTTGTGTAATATTCATAAATAAGTCCCTTCTCGACTGCTGAGTTTATTTGTATAATCTTATGGCAGTACATCCGATTGAAGTTTTAGGCTAAATTCTAAGAAAAAAGGGGAAAACACATAAGTGTCCTCCCCCTGCATTGTGTTTGTGATAACAAATGCAAGAAACACTAAATTTACGGAATCTAAAAACTTTACTGATTTCGGCGAGGAATTCTCTGAATTCTCAGCTGACACTGAACAGAACAAAAAGTATCAAGTATTCGGAAAGCCAATACTTTGATCTTGTCAGCTTTCTAAGTATCTTCAATAGCTGCGCCGAGGATGGAAGCAACACTATGAATATTCTAGATGACATTCCCAGCGGAGATGCTTTACTTCAGCAACTTAAAAAATTAGAACACAAAGCGGTAGAGAAACAGTTTCATGAATTATATCTCAAACAATTCTACAAGCTTTTTCCAAAAGCCAAGAAGAAAAATAAAAGGTACAAAGCAATTATCATTATCGATGCGCATGAACAAGAAACATATAGCCAAGATAGGCGCACCAGTAAAGCAATTCGTGGCGGAAAACACAAGAATGGCACTAATTTCTTTTTCAAATATCTCACTATGCAAGTGATGATTAAAGATAAAATCATCAATCTTGGAATACGCTTTTATAGTCGAGAAGATCAACAAAGAGAACTTGTTGATGAACTCATTAGATATGCCAAAGAGCATGTAAAAATTGAGGTTGTTCTTCTTGATAGGGGATTTCGTGATGCATCCTTACTTAATAATTTGGAATACCGAGAAGCTCCGTTGTTAATGCCCTGCGTCAAGGATGCAAAAGCGGAAAAATGTTTTGAAGAACTGCAAAATAAGCAGTTCAAAACAAAGCGCTTGGTCATTACAAACAGCAAGAAAGAAGGAGCAAACGTAACCTTGCTTATGATTCGTTTGTCTAATGATAAAGAAGTGGGATTCTACACCACCTTATTTGGAACATGGTTTCATTCAGCGAGATATTATCTTGATCTTTACAAGAAAAGATGGAATATTGAAACAGGGTATCGTTTACAAAATATGTTTCTTCCCAAAACTACTTCAATTGAGAAAGTAGTGCGTTTTTTCTATTTTTGTTATGCAGTAGCAATGCATAACCTCTGGCTTGGTATAAGAAAGACTGAGAAAATGGGGAATCGCTTCACCGTTCTTATGATGAAAACTATTTTACTGTTGTTTTGGATAACAACACATTTGCCGAAGAATTGGTGAAATCAAGCTTAGGGGGAGGTTGATATAGAAGATGGTCTGTTGTTAGACCACTATTTTGCTCAGAATAATAAAATTTTAAGACGAAGAAGCGGAGAAGTAGTATAATGGGTGGTTAGCAGAGAAGTTTAACGCCATATTCATGGAGAGAACCCAGCTGGGGCAGCTTCAGTCGGAACTACTGTATGGGTTCTTATGGTTTAATAGTTACTATCTAGTAATAAATCTACCAAATATTTATAAATAAACCTGCCTTTCTGATAGTCATGGTCACTAATCTAACCCAGGACCCGGAATATGGGATATTTGTCAACGTCTTCCAGCAATTTCGGGCAAAGCTAGGTGAACTCAATGGAGTTGAACCGAACTTAGTTAGGCCTACCAATGGAGCGACGGGGGCGCTGGCAGCAGTACTCTTAGCTACCAGAATAAATGATGCTAATTCCAACAAACCGTCTACAGCTATGTTAGCATCTTTGGAATATTTCGACGTCTTTCGAATGCTTTCGATGTATGGTTTTAATGTTACGCCAGCAAAAAATAATGGAATCCAATATCCTACTGAAGAAGTTATTAGAAAATTAGAAAGCAAACCAAGTGTTCTTTATATTTCAGTTCCTAATAATCCCACCGGAACTCTTTTGCCAAGAGAGGAATTAGAAGAAATTTTGAAACACGCAGAGTCAACGAGAGTCGTCATTGATCGTTCTTTAGTTCATCCGGATGAATATTGCAGTGGAGATGAATTACACAAAAAATTTAGTGATAAAGACATCGTAATCGTTGATTCTTTTTCAAAATCGTTGGGTGTTGTCAGAGATAGGGTTGGTTATTTCTTTGGGCTTCAACATTCTACCGTGAATTCGGTCCATCCCTACGCTCATGCACCACACTTGCAAGGGATGACTCACATCATGGGGTTGCTTGATGATACATCCATAATAGAAGAGGTTATTCGTAAGCAGCAAAATTCAGATGCAATTTTACGTGGGAAAGATTGGGAGCCAGGGCTGCATTATCACCCCTCAATTTCAAACTTTGCCCTAGTGGAATTAGATTTTATGTCTGGGGAAGAATGCAGGCAAAAGCTGGAAGAAAAAGGGTATTTGGTCAAAGCTGGCAGTCAATTACATATTCCAGATAGATATATTCGAATCGATATGGGACAACCAGAATCTCTAGACGGTTTTTTTGATGCTTTAAATCAAGTGCTATAACATTAAAAAAATCTCTTCTTTATCTTTCCCCACCAGGTCAGTGGATGTTCCAACTTAATCTTTCCTAATTTCTCAAGCCAAAATTCTTCCCTTACCTCAACAAAATGGGCGGCAAATAAAGATAAGCTATACAACACGATTCCTACGCCTAAGAAAATATAGATGATAGTAAATAATTTTCCAGCATTAGTCTGGGGAGTTAAATCACCATATCCTACAGTCGTAATAGTCGTCGCTGAAAAATATAATGAATCAAGAAAGCGCCACTGCTCGATATAATAGTAAAATGCGGCTCCGCCAAACAATATGATTAACGTAAGCAGGAGTACAAAAAATACCCGGCGATGATAATGTTTATGTTCCTCATCGGTTATTTTTTCAATTCTACGATGCATGTTTTCCAAGAGATCCATGAAAGTATTTAATGCTTTTTGTTTAATAGTCCCAAAATCCTTTTTTTACGCAAAGAAAAGCACCAAGAATAAACCGATAATCCGGATTTTAAGCCCTCAGTTTTCATTCACAATCGAAATCTTTATAAATAGACCTATAAAAAAGAGAACATCGATTTATATCGGCAAAATTCGCTGTATATACAAAACACACAAAAAGGCCAAGGTCTTTTTGACGATAAAACGGAGGAAAAAATGGCACGAGCAAAAGAACATATCAACCTTGTATTCATCGGTCACGTTGACCACGGCAAATCCACGTCCGTAGGACGATTATTATACGATACCGGAAACATCGACGAACAGGCCATGCGCAAGCTTAAAGAAAAAGCAGAACAATTAGGAAAGAAAGGATTCGAATTTGCCTTCGTCATGGACAACTTAAAAGAAGAGCAAGAACGCGGGGTTACCATCGACTTGTCTCATAAACGTTTTGATACCGACAAATATTATTTCACCATTATTGATGCTCCGGGGCACAAAGACTTCATTAAGAACATGATCACCGGAGCTTCACAAGCCGACTGCGCAGTACTGGTAGTCGCTGCCAACGATGGGGTTAACTCCCAGACAATTGAACACTTGAAATTATCCAAGATCTTTGGTGTAGGACAATTGCTCGTGGCGGTTAACAAAATGGACATTTCAGGAGTAGATTTCTCTGAAAAACGATATAAAGACGTTGTTGAAGATGTCAAGAAACATGCTATGCAGGCAGGATGGAAAGTGGATAAAATCCGATTTATTCCCATCGCCTCATTAATTGGGGAAAATATTACCAAGAAACCGGCTAAAATGCCCTGGTGGACTGGCGATTGTTTACTTGAAGCCATCAACAAATTTGAAATTCCCGCAAAACCAACTGAATTGCCTTTGCGTATGCCTATCCAGGATGTTTATAACATTACTGGTATTGGTGTGGTTCCTGTCGGAAGGATTGAAACAGGAATCATGAAAGCCGGGGACAAAGTAATGGTTGTTCCAGGACGTGAAGGAAAAGGGGTTGCAGGTGAAATTAAGAGTATTGAAATGCATCACGAACAAGTTCCTCAAGCTGAACCTGGTGATAATGTTGGCATCAACGTGCGAGGGATCGCTAAGACCGATATTACGCGCGGAGACGTTTTGGGCCGATCTGATAACGTGCCTACGGTTGCAACTGAATTCACCGCCCAAATTGTGATCATGAATCATCCTAGTGTTGTGACAGTTGGATATACACCTGTATTTCATATCCATACCGCCCAAGTAGCATGCCAGTTTATGGAGATTATCAAAAAAATTAATCCTGCAACGGGGCAAGAAGTGACCGAAAACAAGGAAATCCTTCGCAATGGGGATGCTGCTATTGTCAGATTAAAACCGATGCAGCCTTTAGTCATTGAGAAGAACTCCGTTATTCCTCAATTATCCAGATTTGCCATTCGCGACTCTGGTGTAACTGTGGGAGCCGGCATGTGCATGGAGTTAGTCAAGAAAACAATGGGATAAATTTTTATTTTTATTTTAACTATTAATTGCATGGCAAATGAGGATTTGCCGTGTCACACACAACAATGGTCCAACGCGCAAGAATAAAATTAGCAAGTACAGATATCGATAAGATCAACCAAATCTGCGGCAATATTAAAGAAATTGCCGACAAGACCGGCGTTGATGTACGCGGGCCTATTCCATTGCCAACCAAGAAGCTGAAAATTACTACTCGAAAATCTCCTTGTGGGAATGGAACAGCTACCTGGGAGAGGTATGAGATGCGTATTCACAAGCGGCTCATTGATGTAGGTGCTGATGAGCGAACTTTGCGCTTGGTGATGAGGGTGCCTATACCTGAGAATCTCAACATTGAGATCGAGATGGTTGATGTGTAATTTGTAACTAATTTTTGTCTAAAAGCCTAAAAAATAATAGAACTGAATATATAATTATAATTCATCTTGTGGTAAATATTCTTGTCGTAATCGGTTTTGAATTGTTGTTCCATATGATCGGACTAACTCTAAAGCCGTAGGGGTGACAAAGCGTTGTGGTATGGAATTTTCTCCTTCGCGAATGTAATCCCTCGGAAAGGTGGGTAGTAATACTTCTAGTTCAGCGGTAAAAGCACGTTCTTCTTGGTGGACTTCGGTGATGTTATATCCGGCTTTTTCGAGGTCGATTATAAAAATACCCCCATTAACAATAAGATGACGTGCAGAAAAGTCTCCGTGAATTAAAGAGTCATTTCTTTTTATTTTATACAGTTGACCTATCAAATAGCAGATACCCTGTACGTCTTTTACCAGATTTCCACCAGCTTTAAACAATCGTTCTAAATCTATTCCGGGAGCGTACTCCATGGTTATTGCGTGACCATCTGATAGGTAAGGGATTGGCGTGTAAATTTGTACCCCGTATTCTTCTTGGTATACCTGAAGCAGGGCATTCCAGAATATTAAATTATTAAATTCCCTATCGCGTCCTCGTCTGTGTCGAATTTTAGTTTTTTTCAATAGAAGATGGTTTTCACTCACTTCCAGCTCTGAAGATCTCTTAGCATGTGCAGCTAAAGTAGGGTGCCATCGAACTCCATCAAAAAATGATCTGGTTTCAATACTTGGATTAACGGTCATGTTGCCCCTAAATAGTAGTTTACTTATAAAGTTTTCTAACCCATTGAAAAGTTCGAAGTTGCCATCAAGTATTGGAAAAGCAGGTATAGAAAAAACGCCACCGGCCGGATTTGAACCGACAATCCCGTAAGGGACAGGTTCTCTTTTGTGGTGGGTCGAAGACCCGCCGTTTACTGCATTTTTGAAAAAATGCTTCAAGACCTGCGCACTATCTCGCTTCGCGTGGAACTTTGCCCACGGGCAAAGTACCGAGTTATGCGACGGTGGCAATTGACACTGTCGCGACCAAAGGCGTTACCTTTGTGTATGCGACGGTGGCATATCCGAGGAGATTTTTTGTTTGTTTTATAAGATTTACTCTAAAATGATACCGGTGTTTCCGAAACATTTAAATATATACAGCCTTTTTGCTCTTTCGATAGATGAGATTCATTCTCAAGCTTTACTATGGAACAACTCAAAACTGGAACCACCACCGTCGGAATCAATTGTAAAGATGGCATTGTCCTTGCCGCAGATATGCGAGCAACAGCAGGATCCATGATCGTGGACAAGCGAGCAGAAAAAGTACATATTATATCCGATGATTTCGGACTCACCATCGCCGGCGGCGTCTCTGACGCTCAACTGATGATTAAACTTATCAAAGCAGAATTAAAATTAAAAGAAGTGCGCACCGGCAAGCGCACCAGCGCCAAAGAAGCTGCCAATCTTCTGGGCGGTTTATTGTATTCCAATATTCGCCGAATGACCTGGTTTCCAGGCGTGGTTCATTTTTTACTCGGAGCCAAAGACAGCTCCGGCATGTACCTGTATGATCTCTTTCCTGATGGAAGCGTTACTAAAGTGCGGGATTTTGTCTCCTCAGGATCAGGATCAGTATTTGCATATGGTGTTTTAGAAACCCATTATAAGCCTGAGATGAGTGCTGCCGACGGAGTCAAGTTAGCAGTCAAAGCAGTCAATACAGCACTGCAGCGAGACAGCGCCTCAGGAAATGGTGTAGATGTTATCGTTATCAGCGAAAAAGAAATTAAGCGAGTGTTGCAGAAAGAAGTCGAAGTTAGTTTACTTAATTAGGTTCTTCATTGCTGTTGATCTCGCTATTTTAAAGGATTCACAATGCCAGACATATTAAAAGAAATATTAAAAGTACTTCCCGAAGGTAAAGTAGTTGATGCTCAATTTGAAGGAGCCAATATAGTCCTATATACCAAAGATAAGGAATACTTTCTGGATAATCAAGGCACGATTCGAAAAGCAGTGCAGGAATTCAAGAAACGAATGGAAGTTCGGCCAGATCCATCCATGTGCATGGAAAAAGAGATGGCAGAAAAAGAAATTAAAAAAATCATCCCTGAAGAAGCTGGCATCGATGAAATTATTTTTGACCCACCCCGATCACAAGTAATTATTCATGCTGACAAACCGGGCGTTGTGATCGGCAAGCAAGGAGAATTGCTGCGGGAGATTAAAGCCAAAACCATGTGGGTGCCACTCATTAAACGCATGCCTCCCATTCGCTCCAAGCTTATTGAGAGCATCCGCTCGGTCTTATATGAAAATGCGGATGAGCGTAAGAAATTCCTCAATCGAGTTGGCCATCGTATTTATGACGGCTGGCTGCGGGAGAAAAAACATGAATGGGTGCGGATCTCGTTCCTGGGGGCATCACGTCAAGTTGGGCGAACCTGTTTTTTGCTGCAAACACCCGAGAGCCGGATTATGATTGACTGTGGCATTGATCCTGGAGAAGAAGGAACTGAAAGTTATCCTTTCTTAGATGCTCCTGAATTTAATATTAATGAACTCGATGCAGTTGTTGTAACCCATTCTCATTTAGACCATTCCGGCATTATCCCTTACTTATTTAAATTCGGATATACCGGCCCTATCTATTGCACCATGCCAACAAGAGACATTATGGCTCTGCTGCAATTGGATATGATTAAAATAGCACACAGTGAAGGAAAAGATTCATTGTTTAGCACCGATGAGATAAGGCAGATGGTCTTGCACACTATCTGTTTAGAATATGATGAAGTGACTGACATTACTCCTGATGTACGCTTAACTCTTTATAATGCCGGGCACATGCTTGGAAGCTCCATTGCGCATTTTAACATTGGAAATGGGCTGCATAATTTCGCCTATACGGGAGATTTGAAATATGCCCACACCAACGTTCTTGAGCCAGGAAATACCCAGTTTCCCCGTCTAGAAACATTGATGATCGAATCGACCTACGGTGGTAAAGAAAACGTGATGATGGAAGAAGAAGCAGATGCGTATATGGTGAATGTTATCCAAAAAACCTTTGAGCGCGGTGGGAAAGTGTTGATGCCTGTACTCGGTTCAGGAAGGGCACAGGAAGTTATGATCATCATGGAGCGCTTAATGCGGGAAAAGAAGATCCCGGAAGCACCTATTTATCTTGATGGAATGTTGTGGGATATTACGGCCATCCATACTGCCCATCCAGAATTTCTGAACCGGAATTTACGGCAGCAAATATTTCATAAAGAAAACAATCCGTTCATGTCGCCCTTTTTTAAACGGGTAGGGTCCCAGAAAGAGCGGCAGCAAATTATCCTTGAAGAAGGAGCATGCCTGATTTTAGCAACATCGGGAATGCTGCAAGGAGGCCCATCAGTACAGTACTTGAAAGAGTTGGCGGAAGGAAGCAAGCATTCCTTGGTCTTCTCCTGTTATCAGCCTCCTGGAAGCATGGGCCACAGAATCAGAAGCGGAGAAAAGGAAATCATGATACGAGAGCAGGGCAAGCAGCAGGTGCTTAAGATCAATATGGAAGTGCATCGGGTAGAGATCACCAATCATTCTGATCGGCGGCAGCTCATGAATTTCATTAAAAGATGTAATCCCCAGCCTCGGCGGGTAATTGTCGTGCATGGAGAAGCATCACGGTGTTTGGATCTAGCCAGTTCCATCCATAAGCAGTTTAAGATCGAGACCATCGCCCCCAAGAATCTGGAAGTGGTGAGGATTAAGTAAAGATGGCTATCCTAAAATGGCAGTGAAAGAAATTACACCATCTTCCCCACAAACACATTATGCTTATCCCGTACAATTTTAATTTTAATCTTCTTATTCCGCTTAAATTCACAGCCAGGAACAGAAATGTTCCTATCACCTGCCACCGCAATCACCCCATGCGGAAATCTATCGATACACTTGATCACTGCCGTAATGACATCTCCTTCCTGAAAAGGCTTGGGCAATTCTTTCGTTTTTCGAATCTTGAAATCTTCTTTATGCCAGCGCAATTTAATAGTATGCTTCTTCTCCAAAGTCTCAAGCAGAGCATAGAAATCATCCCACTTCATTTCCTTCCCTGGGTTTCGGCCCGTTTTGTACTGCAGGAAATTCTGTATGCCCAAGCGTGGCTGTATTGGCAACGATTTGATAAATAGCACAATCTTTTCTATCTCTTGCTCATTATATCCTGCCGTAAGCACCGGTGCTACAATGGGTGAAATGGTCATTTTTTTCGCAGCATAGGCAATAACCTCTTTAACATGGTTCACATTATAAGACTTGGTTCCGGCCATTTTTTTCGCAATCTCTGGATCGATAGCATCAAGCGACAAATTCAATTGCAGCTTCGAAAATCTTGACAGGCGGTCGATCTTCTCTTTATTGAGTAAACTTCCGTTGGTATCGATTGAAATAGTATGCACTTTCACCATCGCTTCTAAATCAGCAAATAAATTCTCTATATCGTCATACATAAACGGTTCTCCTTGTACCCCCACATGTACTTCCACCGATTCATCCACAAAATCGATAAGTTTGCGCAATTCTTCAACCAGGTACTCTTTTTCTACCACAAAATCATTTTTGGTGGAAGATAATCCTTCGGAAATGGAGCAATAGACGCAGTCTAAATTACAGGATGTCACAGGTTTAATCTCGATGATGGACGAATTTCGATAGACAATGCCCATAGCCACATTGCCGATCAGGGGAATGCCGGAATTACGGTGGATGTATATTGCTTTATTGCCGGTAAGCTTGGTTTTGAGATTATCAAAATGTTTGTTTAGTAAATAAGAGAATTTAAGTTCAGCTTTTTCCTGAGATATGCCTTGAAATTCGATGGTGTGGCTGTCTATAACTTTAAATGAAGCAAGGTCTTCCACTTCTTTAATAGGAATGGAGGTGGTAAAAGCTCGCAGTAAATCTATATTGAGTACGTTTCCGCCGGGCCGGAAGGCAATGGTTTCAAAGGTAAGGGTAGGCATAGCCTTTAATTTAATGCATTTTTTATAAGATTTGCCTTCTATTTAGAAACATTAATAAATTGTAAAGGGGGTTTCTCAATCTAATGCAGATAACCATCATAGGCGCTGGTGCCGTTTCGACAGTTCTCGTTGACTTGTTAAATAGAGTACCTTCTGTTTCACACATAATTGTTGCTTCTAAATACATAACACAGGAAAAAAAATATTTCAACAAAAGCCCTAAAATAAGTTTTGCTTATGCCGATGCCTCGAAATGTTCCAGCATCGTCTCTGTTGCCAGAGACAGCCAGCTTATTATTAACGCGAGTCTTCCAGATTTTAACTTGAATATTATGGAGGCTGCTCTTCAAGCCAATTCTCATTATCAGGACTTAGCATCCGAAAATAAAAAACCGAACAGGCCGTTGAATTATCGAAGCCAATTCCAATATCATCAAAAATTTAAAAATCAAAATAAGATTGCTTTAATTAATACCGGAATTTCTCCTGGGGTCACAAATCTTATGGTTGCTGAGGCTGCTGCTCATTTTGATTCAATTCAAAGTATAAAGATAAGGACCATAGAAGATCAAGAGTCCAGCCAATTTATTTCTTCCTGGTCCAGGGAGCAAATGCTAGATACGGTTTCATCTAAACCTTTAGCGCTTAAAAATGGAAAATATGTCTGGCAGAATCCTTTAAGCGAAAGCGAGGAATATGAATTTCCTGCACCGTTTGGACGCAAGATGGTATATAATCTTTATAATGATGAAATAATTACTTTACTTAAATACCTGAAAGTAAAGCATATAGATTATAAAGCATCTGGTTCTGATATTATAACAGCTAAGTTATTTTGCGATGTAGGATTGCTAGAAACAAAGCCGATTTCCGTCAAAGGAGTAAAACTGGTTCCCCGGGACATACTTATGGCGTTATTGCCGGCAGTTCCAAATCGTGAAAAAATGAAAAACTTAATTTCTAGTGGCATGGTGAAAAGTGGGGTTTTTCTTGCAGTAGCTGAAGTGTATGGTAAGTACAAAAAAAATAACTTTTGCATGAAGAGTGTAGCTGCTTTTCCTGAAATAAGCCAGATTTCTCGCCTTTTCTTTGGGGCTACATATATCTCCTATCCTACTGCTGTTGCCGCAGCCGCGTTTGCTCAGGTTATTCCAATAATTCCTCATTTTGGTGTCTATGCGCCAGAAGGACTCGATGCCATCATCAGAAAGAAAGTTTTAATGCAATTGGAAAAAGATGGCATAATAATTACTCAGAGCAGGATATGATTTTTATTCATTTGAATTCTTTCTCACTAATAAAAATGCTGTTGATATTAAAAAGAGAATCCCCATCATCATAAAGACATTTCGCACTCCAAAGAGTTCTGCCACCAGTCCTCCTGCAATTGGGCCAACTACAAAGCCTATATCCATAAAAAAATCCCATATTCCGGTAGCCTCTCCTTTCTTTTGACGATAAGTCAGATCAATGATAAGTCCGTCTAACGATGGAAGAGAGATAGCCCATCCTACTGATATCAGTAAAGCCATGGCAAAAACGAGAATTAAATTATGGCTTAGAGAAAATAGAATCAACGAAATACCGATAATTATAAGGCCAAGAAACAATACCAATTTCTTCCCTATCTTGTCAGCTATTTTGCCTGCAGGATAGGACAAGAAAATCCCGGGTATCGAAAAGAAAGCCAGCAATAATCCTCCTAACTCAATGGGAATATTGAGAACGTCTGGGCCGTAAAAAAGCGGCTCGAAGGTCCATAAAATTGCCTCCCACATTGTGAACAGCAAGGAAAAGAAAAGTAAAATGATCCCAAAAAGGCCAAATATCCTAAATTCTTTTAATTCTGAAACCAAAGAAGAATACTTTGAGCAGCTGACCAGCGCTTTCTCTAAATTCTCTTTTTTATTTTCTTTGATATAATAAGCAATAATCACTGCTGCCAATAGAAGCAACAATGCATAGAAACTGATTGCTCCAGTAAAGCCAAAATAGAGTAAAATGAACCCTCCTGCAAATGCGCCTACCGCTTGTCCAAGATATTTTACCTCAGTATCAAGCCCGTAATCCTGCCCCCGCTCGATTTTATCCGTGAGCGATGCAAATTTGGCATCTCGGGGAACTTTCCATATCTGGTAGGCCATTCCCCAGAATAAGAAAGCAATAGTTAAAGTAATATTTCCTTTAAATGAAAAAATAAGAATACCAGCAATTACTGAAAGCAATAATCCTGATATCATTAATTTTTTTCGGCTGGTTTTATCACTAAGGTTTCCCATCGGCAAGTCAATGAGGATGCCGCTTATTGATGCTAAAGAAAGTAATAACCCTATTTCAAAATATGACTTATTTAGGCTTTCCAGATATGTTGGAAACACGAATTCTAATAAATTATCTGCTATCAACCAGATAAAAGTGATTATAAGAAGTGGCAATAGTTTAGCCTGAATTAATTTTCTGTGCTTTATTAAATGCATCAAAAAAATACTTGTATAAAGAGTATAAAAAGCTTTTTGACAATGTTATCGTAGTAAATAAATGCAGACGGGAGAACTTTCGAGCATCTTAGCCGTTTCCGTCTTAGTGGGCTTTATTCCCCAAAAAGTTTATATACTATAGCGGCTATAGCAACTATAGAATGACCTCTACCATACAACTGAGTCCTGAAACTAAACAATTAATCAGCACTTTTGGCAGCAAAGAAGATACCTACGAGGATATAATTAAAAGGATGTATGAACTTGCAACCAAGGAGCAGCTGCGGCAATTCTTGCTCTCATCAGAGGATACTGTTCCCATAGACGAAGCTATACGAAGAGCAAAGAAACAATGGCAAAGGTAGAAATTACAGAAACACTGCTGCTCGAGATCACCAAGAAGTTTAAGCAGCAAAGTGTCGAAATTTTAGAGCATTTAAAGTCGCTTGAATCTTCACCCCATAAAGGAAAAGTGTTGGGAAATGTGGGGGGCATAATTATTAAAGAATTAAAGTACTCCGGGTTTCGATTTTATTTTATAACTGATGGATTCAAAATTAAGTGTATAGATGAGTCCAAATTAGTGGATTTATTGCTTAGATTCGTTCGAATGTCTGATAAAAACCATCAGCAAGAAACTATTAATGAAATAAAACATATTCTAAGAACAATAGGGCCAGCTGGCTTTAGGTAAAAAATGCAGACGGCAGGATTCGATTGCAGATCAAAAAACCTTCGCTTCTTGATTACCTGCGTAAGCACTAAGCTATACGGCCCTGAACCGTACCCGTTTGACCACTCCGGCACGTCTGCGTAATGAGGCTTATTTTATGCTTCAGTTAAAAATCTTTTGAGAATTATATTAAAATATCATAAATCTTATAAATTATCAAAGCCAAAAAGCCTCTTATGACTGGTCTTTTACAACTACATGAAGAATATAAACAAAAGAGAGTTCCTGTTCTTATCGATGGACCAGTTTCGCTTGATGATATTGCACAATCGCATGAATCTCTACAATCTTATTGCCAGCAGATAAATGAGTCCACGCAGCCCATGGCTCAATATCTCAAACAAGCCATTGGTATTCTTCATAAACAAGAAAAAGGTACTTCGCTTTCGCTCGCATTTGCTGATACCATGCATTATTTATTGGCTCAGCATAATTATATACCTGTAAAAAGTCAGACTACGCTTAAAGGAACATTTGATTTTTATTCTCGTAATGACACGGTTGTGTCAGTTAGTATAGATAATTGTCAATTGTACTTTGCCAAACTGAAGTCAGAATCAAGACTAGATGAATTTATTCAAGATTTTAGGTATTTAAAAGAAGGGAGGAATAAAGAACTTGAAGACCAACTATGGATACAAAATTTTCCTCTTATGAAACTAATGGTGGGGGCAATGGGGGGAACGGTAGGTTCAATTGCGGGACTTCTTGCTTTAGGTTATTTTCCATTAGATAATGAGGCAAGAGAATTTGCTGGCCTGGTTGGAATCAGTTTAGGGTTTTGTGCCGGAATGTATGGAGCATTATCCGCTTATAAGAATATTTCTCGAGTAAAGTATGAATTGAAATTGAAACAATAGCAGCCTACTTTTCCGCATAGTTCACTTAGTAAAGGTATCGAAGCATTAGTGAAAGCTTTTTTGCAGTTGAAAAATTGAATTATGCAAAGTTCTCTAAAGTTTCTGGACAAAACTTATAAAAGAGCGCCTAATCCAAAGAGCTTATGAGCTCGTGGTCTTGCGCAGATGTCCCGCCATCTGAGAGGCGAAGCGAACTGCGCCAAACGGAAATGCCAGGCGAGCGAACTGCGCAAACAACACCAGCTCTAATCAGCAAACATATGGGCTCGTGGTCTAGCGGCTATCTCGTAAAGACCGTAGATGACATCGCCTTCACAAGGCGGGGATCAAGGGTTCGAAGGCAGTACCAGAGTTTTTGGTGAACTGATCGAAAGTCCCTTCGAGCCCATATTTTATTATCAATAGAAGAGTATGCTACACATTCATAATCTATAAATAGGGAGGTAATTGCTGAAAGTTATTAGACAATGGATAGACTACACCCACATGCGTTAGTAGGATCATTTGTACATAGTTATGAAACTATTATGTTTCCCTATCTTCGTAAAGGTGATGCTTCAACCCCCTATCCTGCGATTTTAGATGCTATCGATAGAGCACGAGAAGTTAAAAAATTCCCAGAAGAGATGGATTATAGTCCCCGAGCATTAGCATTGTATGATGGTGCAATACGTGAACTAAGCTGCTTAGTAAGAGCAGTGGAAAAAAGAGCTGGCAAAGAATTAATATCACATTTTATTGCCATTGCTGACCGCCATGTGAGCGATATTGAATTAACTCTGTCCAGAGATGAAATATATAAAAAATATAGAAACCAACCTACTGACGAAAATTAATCTTCTTCTCTTCCAAATTCCTCAAATACGTCACCAATCCTTCAATATGGCTTAGATTTGTTTCTTTGAACAGAAAATGACGCAAGGTATTATTGATCTTTATACCATGATGAATGCAATCATGCTGGATTCTGCGGTACAGTTCTTTTCCCTTTTTGTCCAAGTCGGTGAGAATGACTACTTCCTTGCCTGGAATTCGCTCTACAATTTTATACAAAGGGGTGCTTAAGGTAAAAATATTCTGCAAGCCTAATTCCTGCAAAGCTTTTTTATCGTTCCTGCCTTCAACGATGATGGGAATATTAGAATGGATTATTTCGTCGAGCAAGAGGGTTATATTTTCGATTGTATCCATATTTTGAAAGTAGATTTTATTCTAAATCTCTATCACAAACTTATGTTTCCCTTCCTGATAAATATGTCCTTTTTCAGGCAAATTTCTATGTTGGACGAAACTACTTGGAAACCTCACTGTGACTGTATTTCCTGTTTTCCACAATTTTATTTCTTTTCGTTCTATTCCCCACAGGCCTTCTTCCTTTAACTTTTCTTCAACTAAAAGCATGGAATGCTCAGGGAGATATTTCGTTTTACACTTAACACATATCTCTACATCTAAGATTCCACAATCTATATTATCTTGTATTACTCGTTCTTTTTTCCATTCAAGGAAGCCTCCACAAGGACACGGTATTTTTTCAGTTTTCATTTTCCAGTAGGACGGTAATTGGATAAATCTTTTTAAATTTCTCTAACTCAAATTGGCGGTAAACAACTTTAAACCACCGATACTCAGCTACAATACTCCCATCGGCCTTTAACTTTTTTGCACCATATTGAACTGCATCTTTAATATTCATGATGCCTATACCGCGCAATTGTATTCTGTCGATGGCATGTTCGGAACGCTTGGCACTATCTTCCCACTTTTTGATATTTCGATATTCTATATTAACTCTAATCTCACTCATTTTATACAAAAGTATATAGAATTATATAAACTTTTCGGAAAGAATGAAAAAAAACATGGGCTCGTGGTCTAATGGCTACGCAAAAATGGCGTATTTTGGTCGCGTCCATTTTTTGTGTATCGCAAATTCATAATCTATAAATAGGCACTACTCTCGTGAGTTCACCATGAAATTAAAGCATATAATTCCACTTGCAGCTATGCTCGGTCTTAGCACCTGTGATAAAAATGAGTTTGAGGATAAGTTAGAGATCTCGTCAGATAATACTTTGGATGCTGCTGTTTCGGGTACAGGTATTGAATTTTCATTGACACGAGATGAGAAAAGGCCTTCATGTAATTTTCCAGTTTCGGCGATTGAATTAGAATATGCTTTAGGTAAATTATATACTGATGCTGGAAGAGCAAAAGTTGTTACTACCATCATTGATTATCTTGGTTTTTTGGGATGGGTGGAGGCAACTGGGGGGCCTTTAACAGGTTGCATAGGAGATAGAGTGCCCATAGGCAAGGAAAGAATTTTAGCAGCAATTAACCATCATAGGAAAAAAAATATTAAAGCAGCTGTTCAACTTGCCTTTGACGCAATGATAGCAACTAAAGATTATACGACCTTTGGCAATATACGATTTCTAGCTTTGGAAGGTGC
This sequence comes from uncultured Methanosarcinales archaeon, assembly GCA_964404595.1. Classification (GTDB taxonomy): domain Archaea; phylum Nanobdellota; class Nanobdellia; order Woesearchaeales; family GW2011-AR9; genus CAYJXA01. The sequence continues at coordinate 17,912 of CAYOKQ010000028.1, forward strand.
AAGAAATCCTGCGGTACCATCTACTGAAAGAGCTCAGCTGTATTTGGAGGCAAGCAAGCACGGGAATCAATCATACGAAGAAAACACACACTTAGCTCAAGAAGCGGTGACATATTTTGTTTCTACTGGCCAAACCAAGCATGCCAAAGCATTACTCGACAATCTTTTGCCTGATACGGCTATTACTGAAAATCAAGCAGGCAACGTGAAGGAATTACTAATTCCACCATCCATAAAAGTACGGAAGGATAAACTTCTTGCTTTATTGGCAGATGCTAATGATTCTGTAAATAATGGTCGTTTTATACCTAGGCCGATATACGATCCCGCAAATCCTTGCAAGAGTTTAGCTGTTCAAATAGAACAGGAAAAAGTAGATTATCACATTGATGAAATAGCAAGAAAATCTCAATGTAAGCTATCTTTGATTCTTCGAGCATACGAAACCAGCGGGCGCTTTGTGAGTGCTATGTCATTGGCTCGGAACAAAGGATTTATGTCCCAAGCCAAAACATATGAGATTATTGTTGCTGCGGTACAGCGTTGTCTTTGAAGAAAAATAATTTCCTGAAAATATTTAATATTCATTGTTTTTGATTTCTTAAATGTTTCTTCGTTATTGTGCCAAATACCCTCCCTTTTGTAAATTCCACAACTTGCGGTATAACCCCTCTTGCGCAATCAAGTCTTTATGGTTTCCCTGCTGCACAATCTTTCCCTGATCTAAGACCACAATAGTGTCTGCATTCATCACTGTCGATAATCTATGGGCGATAATAATGGTGGTCCTTCCTTTCATCAATTTCTGAAGATCATGCTGTATTTCGTGCTCGGTGCTTGAATCAAGCGAAGAGGTGGCTTCATCAAGTACCAATATTTTTTTATTGGCAAGAATAGCCCTGGCGATAGAGACTCGCTGTTTTTCTCCCCCTGATAACTTAACACCGCGCTCACCGACAATCGTATTTTCCTGATGTGGAAATTGTTGTACCACTCGATCAAGCTGCGCAAATTTCATCGCCTGCAGAACCTGCCTTCGCGATGCCCGCGGATTGGAAAAAGACACATTATTGTAAATCGTGTCATCAAATAATAGGCATTCCTGAGGCACAATGCTCAGTTCAGCACGCAGGGATTCTTGTTTCCATTGCTTTATATCTTGTTTATCAATTTTTATTTGGCCCTCGGGTACATCATAGAGCCGATAGAGTAATTTAATCAAGGTGGTTTTACCCGAACCTGAAGGGCCAACTAAAGCTACTTTTTTATTTTTTGGGATATGAAGAGAGAAATTCTCAAAGAGCTTTCTTTTCTGATACCCAAAAGAGATCTGGTTAAATTCAATGGTGCCATCTTTGATTCTCATTGCTGCTGCCTTTGGTGAATCCTTGATTTCGTTAGTGATTTTTGCATACTGAAACAAAGATTCAAAATCGGCCATGACCCGATAGAAGTCGCGAATGCCACGCACGAAGCCAAATAACGAGCCGATGATATTACCATACGCTGCGTAAATAAAAGCGATCGTTCCCAGCGACATTTCTCCATGGATGAATTGCATCAGGGGGAAGTAGATGACCGCAAAAGTACCGGCTCCTAAAATGGTTGTTTGCCAAAAATCCAGTTTTCGGCTAAAAT